>JALOQC010000137.1 GCA_025453555.1 Myxococcota bacterium
CCAAAAGAAAGAGCCCGCCTTTCGGCGGGCTCGAGGGCGTCCCCAGCGGGGTTTGAACCCGCGTACCCGGCGTGAAAGGCCGGTGTCCTGGGCCACTAGACGATGGGGACTGGTTGGCTTTCGCCGAAGTGGCTTCCGCCGAAGGAGATTGGCTTTCGCCGGGTGGGCCGTGCGGGACTCGAACCCGCGACCGTCGGATTAAAAGTCCGCTGCTCTACCGGTTGAGCTAACGGCCCGTCTGCCGCGATCGCGCGAGGTCGCGCGGCCGGGCGCTCAGATAACCGGGGACCCCGCATCGGTCAAGGAATGTCGAGCCTTTCGGCGGGAAAAAAGCTCGTCCGGGCGACCCGCGCTCGATGCCCCCCTGCATGAGGCGGGGCGAGAGAGCGACCCCAGCGTGTGCTTCGGACCACGCGCCATCGAGGAAGCCCACTCGAACCTCGGCACCGCGAACCGTGATGCTATGCTCGCGCGCGCGTGCCCCTTCCGACCCTGATCTGCCTCACCTTCGCGTCGGGTGTCGCTGCCGCTCTGGCTTCGCGGGTCGAGCTCCGTGTCAGCCCGCGGCCGCCGCTCCTGACGCGCAGCTTCGGCGCGTTCGCCCTCGCGACGGCGTGGATCACGCTGCCGGTCGGCCTCTACTTCTACGTCTTCCACGGCGACTGGTTCCTCCTCTACACGGTCGACGTCGATCGCATCCCCTCCGCGCTCGTGCTCGTCGGTTTCCTGCTGCTCGGTGGCGTCGGTGCGCTCGGCTTCGTCGCGGGGGCCAGCCTCACGCGCAACCAACGTGACTCGATCGGCGGTGCGGTAGCCGCGATCGCGATCCTCGCTGGCGGCGCGGCCGTGCTCGTCGCGCGCGAGCGGCTCGCGGTCGTCGGCACCTACGCGCAGTGGAGCGGTGGCTTCGGCCTCGTGTCCTTCGCGGAGGGGCCGGCCCTCCAAGGCGCGATCCTCGGCGGCGCCGTTCTCGTGGTCGGTCACGCGTTCGTGCTCGCGCGCCTCTCGTTCGGAGGGCGCCGCGCTTGAGCGTTGACCCCTCGGGCTCACGCCTGGTAATCCCTCGCGGGATGTTCGCGGCTCTCCGCCTCGCGGTGGTGGTGACGGTGCTCGCGTCGGCGGCGTCCGGCTGCGCGCCGACCGTGTATTCCGTGCACGTCTTGCCCGCGGCGCGGGTGGTCGAAGAGGCCGAGCTCGCGGGAGCGGCCGAGCACGCGCCCTACGAGTATCACTTCGCGCGCGTGCACCTCGAGCAAGCGCGGGTCGCGGCAGCGGAGTCCGCCTACCAAGACGCGATTCGCTACGCGAAAGTGGCGGCCGAGCACGGTCGTCTCGCGCAGCGCCGCACACGCGAGGCCTTGGGCGCCGCGCGCGATCGTGACGACGAGGAGAACCGGTGACCTCGTTCGCGCGTGTCCTCGTGTCGTTCTCCGCGGTGGCGAGCCTGATGGCGGGCTGTGCGCCCGCGTCGCGAATGGAAGGCCGCATCTCGGGCTTGCGCCAAGTGGTCGAGCAGGCGGAAGCCAACGGCGCCCGCGCGTGCGCACCGCGCGAGCTCGCGTTGGCGCAGGCGCACCTCGGCTTCGCGGAGGACCTGCTCGAACGTGGTCATCCGCACCGTGCCGAAGAGCAATTCGTGCTCGCCGAGCCCAACGCGCGCGCTGCGTTCACGCTGAGCCCTGCGGATCGTTGCCTCGTGCGCGGCGAAGCGCCGCCTCCGGAGCCCACGCCCGAGCCCGCCCCGGGCGACCGCGACGGAGACGGAATCCTCGATCCGGACGACGCGTGCCCCGAACGCCCAGAGGACTTCGACGCGTGGGAAGACGAGGACGGCTGCCCCGAAGATCAAGACGTCGACGGAGACGGTATCCCCGACGCGCGTGACCTCTGCGTGCTCGAGCCGGAGGACCTCGACGGCCGCCTCGACACCGACGGCTGTCCGGATCCCGACGACGACCTCGACGGGGTCGCGGACGCGGCCGACCGTTGCCCGACCGATCCCGAGGATCGCGACGGATACCTCGACGAAGACGGCTGCCCCGACGGAGACGACGATCAAGACGGTGTGGTCGACGCAGACGACGACTGCCCGGACGAGCCTGGTACTGCGGCCGAGCGCGGCTGCCCGCGGGTCTATCAAGCGGTTCAAGTCACGCGCACCCACGTGCGAATCACCCAACAGGTCCACTTCGCGACGAACCGCGCGGTCATCCTCCCGGACTCGTTCACTCTCCTCAACACCGTGGCGCAGGTGCTCCGCGACTTCCCGGAGATCTCGCTCGAGGTACAGGGCCACACCGACGACCGCGGAAGCGACCGTCACAACCTGCGCCTCTCCCAGCAACGCGCGGATGCCGTGAAGGATTACCTGCTGCGGCAGGGCATCGCGGGCACACGCTTGGTGTCGCGGGGCTACGGCGAGACGCAGCCGATGGAGTCGAATCGCACGCCGGAAGGGCGCGCACAGAACCGCCGCGTCGAGTTCGTGCGCACCGACGAGGCCGCGCGCCGCTATCGCGAAGAGCAGGGCGCGGCCGTTCCCTGAGCGAGGCGAGCCACGGGCTTTCACGGCTCCACCAGCGGCTCGAACGTCGCGGGACGCCGCGAGATCCGTGTGCTTGCAGCCGGGACGCGCGGAAACGCGGCCCGACCCGTACGTTTCGTGCAGAAGACGAGAAAAAAAAACGTGAGCCTGCTATGACTCGCGGTCGCGTGATGGTGGACCGCATGATGAAGCGTCTCGGCTTGGTCTTCGCTTTGGCTCTCTCGCTCGCGTTCAGCGGGTCGGCGGAGGCTCAGCTCCGAAGGGTTCTGGACCTCAATCGCCAAGCGATGGAGGCCTACAACAACCTCGAGATCGAGCAGGCGATGCAGACGCTCCAAGAAGCGCTGCAGACCGCGCAACGGTCCAACGTCACGGGGCTCGCGCGCACGTACCTGAACCTCGGCGTGGTCGCGATCGGTGGCTTCGGCGACAACGGCCAAGGTCTGCAGTACTTCACGGAGGCGCTCCGCGCGGACGGGAGCGTGCAGCTCGATCCGCTGACCAGCACGCCCGACATTCAATCCGTCTTCACGCTCGCGCAGAACCGCGTGGGTGGGGGCGGAGGGGCCGGCGGCGGCGCCGGGGGTACGGGCGGCACCGGAGGAGGCACCGGTGGCGGAACCGGCGGCGGAACCGGCGGAGGTACCGGAGGCGGCAGCGGCAACCCGCCGCCTCCCGGCACCATCCCGCATCGCGCCGCGACCGAGCAGCTCCAGAACACCGCGCTCCCGATCTTCGTCGAGGCGCCCGCGTCGGCCGAGGTCGGCGAGATCTACGTCTACTACAAGGCCCCCGGCATGCGTGACTTCCGCCGCATGGATCTGCGCCGCGTGACGGGCGGCTACGGCGTCGAGCTCCCGTGCGCGGAGATGATGGCGCCGCGCGTCCAGTACTACATCGTCGCGTTCGACCCGGCGGGCTCGCCGATGGGCTTCGCGGGCAGCGCGGAGGAACCGTTCAGCGTGCCGATCGTGGCCACGCGCACGCAGCCCGCGCCCGCGCTCCCGGGCCAAGCACCACCCGAGCAGTGCACCGAGGACGAGTGCCCGCCGGGCATGCCGGGGTGCTCCTCGGGCCGTGGAAACGCCGGTCTCGGCGACACCTGCCGTGCCACCAACGAGTGCCGCGCCGGCCTCGTCTGCGAGGACGAGTTCTGCGTCGCGGGCGGCGACGACGACGACGATGACGACGACGACGACTCCAGCCCGTCCACCGCGCCGCGCTTCTACGTCGACCTCGGCTTCAACATCGGCCTCGGGCTCGTGAAGACGGGCATGCGCGTCGACCGTTCGCCCTCCGACACTTCGCGCGCGGCGGAGCTCGGCTACCTCGAGCCCGGCGATCCGGCCTGCAACTCCGACGTGCCGGACCCGGTCGGCGACGACCCGGGCGAGTACTGCCTCAACCTCGTCAGCGACGGCCTCGCGCTCGCGCCAGGGCTCGAGCTCAACCTCGGCTATTGGGTCCACGAGCGCGTCGGCATCGGCGTCTTCGTCCGCCTCGCGCTCAAGGCGGGCGACGGCACGATGAGCCGCCTCCTCTTCGGCGGTCGTCTCCAAGTGCGCCTGACCAAGCCGGCCGCGACGGGCTTCGAGATCCTCGGCTTCGTGGGTGGTGGCGCGGGCCAGTACCAAGTCCAAGCAGCCGACACCGAGCCCTTCGCGATCAGCGGCCTCACCAACGTGAACTTCGGCCTTCAAGCCGCGTATCGCTTCACGGACAACGTCGGGCTCTTCTTCCGCTACGCGGTGCACCTGATGTTCCCGACCAGCCTCTTCGCGATGGACCCGACCCTCGGGCTCCAGCTCGCGTTCTGAGAGCACGACCGTCACGACGACCCAGTCGTGATCGTGGACGTCGTGGTCGTGGTCGTGGTCGGCGACGAGCTCGACGACCGACGTACGGCACGCGAACCGTTCAAGCCCGCACGAGGCGCGCGCTCAGGAGCTGATAGAGGATCTTGCAGACGTCGAAGCTGCCGAGCCTCGTGACCTCCACTAGCGTCCGCACGTCGCGTCGGCCGTCGATCGCGTCGAGCACCGCGCGCTCTTCCGCGCTCATGCGCACGCGTTGATCTTCGCCGAGCGCGCGTCGGTCGATCTCGGGCACCAGATCGAAGCTCGTCACCTGCTCGGCGATCAGGCGCCACTCGTCGACGCGCCGCAGGCCCTCCATCAGGATCCCCGTCACCGGCATCGCGAGGCGCGCTTCGTCCGCCTCCGGCCTGGTCGCGTAGCGGAAGAACGCGAAGCGCCCGCGCGGCCAGCGGAGCGCTTCGTACACGAGCTCGTTCGTCTGTCGCGCGAGCGCGCGATCGAGATCCTCGCGCGCGATGTATCCGAGCTTCACCATGCGCTGTCCGAGCCGCGCGTCCGCGCCGCCGCGCTTCACGAGCCGCTCCAGATCGCTCGGCTCCACGGCGCCCTCCGCGACGAGGTAGCGACCGAGCAAGAACTCCGGCGCGACCCCGCGCGCGAGCGCGAGATCGACGCGACCCTCGCGCAGACAGATCTGCACCGCGCGCGGCCCCGTGCTCTCCGTGTCCTCCGCCTCCACGTGCAGCACGCCGGTGTGTGCGAGGTGCTGCAGCATCTGCAGGACCTCGCCGAGCGCGACGTGCTCGAGCCGCCCCCGCAGCGCCACCTCGCCGCCCGCCGCGTGACGTCCGAGCTCTTCGGTGAGCGAGAGCACCACGTTCGGCGTGGGTCGACGCGAGCCCCAGGCGTCCCGTGCCTCGTCGCGGAGCACGGAAGGCTCGAGCGCTCCGAGGAAACGACCGAGCTCGTCCCAGACGTCGATCGCGCGCCGTTCGCGATCGGCGTCGGTCGCCGCGCGTGCTTCTGCGAACGGATCCTCGGCCGGCTCGCGTTTGGGCTCGAGCGCGTGCGCCACCACCGCCGCGAGCGCCTCCGGCGCGAAGGGTTTGCCGAGCACGTCGAGCGCACCGATCGCCGCGCCCGTCTCCGCTGCGCGATCGCTCGGCAGCGCGGTCACGAGCACGAGGGGCACGTCTTTCAGGTTCTCGGTCCCGCGCAGCGTCCTCGCGAGGCGCTCGACCTCGATGCCCGCCGCCTCCGCGAGCACGAGCTGAGGCACGAAGCGCTGCGCCAGCTCGAGCGCCTCGTCCGTGCTCGCCGCTTCGTTCGTCTCGTGACCTGCGGCTTCGAGGTGTCGGCGCACCAGGCGGCGTGTCGACTCGATCGCGTCCACCACGAGCACGCGGGCGCGGCTCACCCCGCACCTCCGAGCAAGCCGGTGTGGCGACGAAGATGCATCGCCGGCTTCGAAGCCCAGAAGACCACGAGATCGCGCGCGACGTCCGAAGCCGCGAGCCAAGCCGCGCCGGTCGCGCCCGGCGACTCGCGATCGATGCGCCGCAGAATGTCGAGGCTCGCCGTGAGGTCGTCCGCGAGCAGCGCCGCCACACGAATCGCGGTGCGGTGTGCGCCGCGAACCCAGCGCGGGAAGTCGACCCGCCCCACGTCGACGTACGCCTGCGCGGCTTCTTCCATCGGACGCCGCTGACGTCGCGCGAGGTTCTTGTAGAGCCGCTTGCTCTGATCCTCGAGCAGCTCCTCGCTCGTGAGCCCGCCACCGAAGCCCGGTCGCACGTACCGCGCCGCGCTGGCGAGCAACACCTCGAGCTCGCGTGGCGTGAGCTTCTCGACGAGACCGAGCCCACGCGCGAGGTGCACCAGCGGCCGCGCGATCGCGAACACCTGCTGCGGCAGCGGGAGCTCGCCGAGCGACGCCGGCACGATCAAGAGCGGCGGCGCGCCCATCTCGAGCGCGAAGCCTCGCTGACGATCGTGGTGCACGTAGAGATCGAACGACTCGAGCCCGAGCGCCGCCGCGATGCGGTCGGCGAGCTCACGCAGCGGATGCCCTCCGCGGCTCGTCACGCGATCGCGGGCCACGAGGCCGAAGCTCTCGAGGTCCGCGGGGAAGAGCTTCGGCAACGCGCTCTCGATGCTGCGCATCAGCCGGGCCGCCGCTTCTTGCTCCGGGGTCGGGGTGCCGAGGTGCTCGAGCACGTCGACGAATCCTCCCGCACGCGCCGCCGCCGGTCGTGGCGCTTCCTGCGCGAGGAACGAACGATCGGCGTCCGTCGCCGCGCCGAGCACGACGAGCGGCTCGAGCGCGAGCCGTGCTTCGCGGCGACTGCCTCCTTCGAGGAAGGTCCGCGAAAGCTCGCGCCAGTGATCGATGCGCGTCGGCTCGTGGGCCGCGAGCGCTTGCAGCGCCTCCACCGCCTCCCCGCGCCTCCCCGCGCCTCGAAGCCGAAGCGCGAGCTCGCGTTGCACGTCCGCCGAGCGCGTGGCCGCGTACGCGCGCTCCAGCAGCTCGAGGGCCGCCTTCGGTCGCGCGAGCGCGTCGTGCAGGACGCGCGCGAGCTCGAGGAAGGTCGGCGCGGCGGACGCGGCCGGCAAGCTCCCGAGGTGACGATCGAGCGCGCCCGCGTACACCTCCCACTCGCTCGCGCTGCGACACCGCGATTTGAGCTCGAGCGCGGCCTCGCTGCCGGGGCCCACGAGCGTCACGGCCTGCGCGAGCGCTTCGATCGCGGCCTTCTCCACGCCGCGTGCGTCCTCGAGTCGTGCGAGACGCAGGTACGCCGTCGCGCGTTCGTCGGACGACTTCTGCAGCTCGACGAGCCGACTCGTCGCGGTCCGCGCGGCGTCGAAATGGCCCGCGGCTTCCTCGATCTGAGCGAGGCGCTCGAGCGCGCCGACGTGATCGGGCGCCATCGCGAGCACCGCCTGCAGGCTCACGAGCGCCCGCGCCGGATCACCGAGCGGGCCCCCCCAGAGATCCGCGAGCTCGAGGTGGGCCGCCACGAGCTGATCCGAAGACGGGCGCTGCGCGACGAGCCGGCCGAGCGTCTCGGCGGCCGCATCGTTCGCGCCCGCGCGGCGTTGGTAGCTCGCGAGGCGTCGCAGCGCGGGTAGGTGCCCCGGCGCGTCGCGCAGCACCCGCGTGACGGCCGCGATGCCGGCGTGGGTGCTCCCGAGCGCGTCGGCCTCGAGCTCCGCGACCTCGAGCCAGAGCGCGGCCACCCGATGCGCCACGGTGCACGAGGTGGCGGCCTGCGAGAGTCGGTCTGCGAGCCGTCGCAGCTCCGAGCGCGAGCGCAGCGCGCGCGAGAGCACGTGCGCGGCTTCCTCGGACTCGGGCGCGACCTCGAGCGCGCGTTCGAGATCCTCGACCGCTCCTTCGACGTCACCGAGACGCTCGAGGCGCACGCGCGCGCTCCGCACGAGCGCGTTCGCGACGTCGGAGGGACGCTGCGCGACGTGCGCTTCGCGTCGCGCGGCCTCCGCGAGCAACGTCGGATCGTCGAGCCGCTCCGCCATCCGCGCGAGGCCGCGGGTCGCAGCGAGGTTCGACTCGTCCGCCGCGAGCGCCTCCCGGAACGCTCCGAGCGCGTCGGTGCGACCGAGCGCTTCGAGCGCTTCGCCGCGGCGCGCGAGGTGCGCGGCGCGCGAGCCCGGATCGTCCGCCGCCGCAGCGAGGCGCTCGTCGATCCACGCGAGCCGCTCGGCGTCTTTCGTTTCGAGCGCGATCGCCTCCAGCGCTTCGAGCGCCGTGCGATGGAGCGGATCGATGCGCAGGATCTCGTCGAGCACCGCCGCGATCTCGGTCGGTGACGCGAGGCGCCGTGCGCTCACCACTTCGGCTTGTCGTTGCAGCGCCGCGATGCGGCTCCCCGGATCCACGCACACGCGTGCTTGCGCGGCGAGCACGCGCGCGTGGGCCTCCGGCGGACCGAGCCGACGGTAGAGCGCCTCGAGCGCGCGCAGCGCCGCGAGGTTCGTGGGATCGAGCGCGAGCACGGCTTCGAGCCGCAGCGCCGCGCGCTTCGCGTCGTCCACGCCGTCGACGAGCACCGCGGCTTCGCGCAGGCCCGCATCGACCGCGCCCGGCACGTCCGTGCGCGCCTTGGCTTCGACCGCGAGATCCGCGGCGAGCGCACCCCACGCGCGATCCTTCGTGCGCAACCGCGCGAGCGCATCGAGCGCACGCGGATCACCGGGCCGCTCCGCGAGCACCCCTTCCCACGCGGCGAGCGCGCCCCGCACGTCGTTGAGGTGCTCTTCGCGCAGCTCGGCGAGGCGCGTGAGCACGTGCGCGTTCGGCTCGCGGCGTCGCTCCGCGTCGAGGAACGCCTCGAGCGCCTTCCAATCCTTGCGACCTTCGAGCCGTCGGCCGAGCTCGCGCCGCGCGGCGCCGTTCTTCGGATCGAGCTCGATGGCCTTGCGCAGATGAGCGAGCCCCGCGTCCTCGCGTCCGAGGTGCTCGATCGCGAGCGAGGCGAGCTCGAGGAAGATCGCGCTCCCCTCGGCGCCCTTCGCGGCCGCCGCGCGCTTCTCGACGACCGCCGAGAGGTCCTCCCAACGCCCGAGCGCGCGCAGCTCCGAGGTCAGCCCCGCGAGCGCGCGTGGGCTGGTCGGCGCGAGCTCGACCACGCGACGGTAGCGTGCCACCGCGCCCTCGCGATCCTGTGCGCTGGAGGCCACCTCGGCGGCGCGACACAGCAACTCGGCCTTCGCCGCTGCGTCCTTCGTGAGCACCGCCTCGCGCTCGAGCGCCTGAATGACTTCGTCGCTCCGCCCCGCCCGCTCCGCGTTGCGCTGCCATCCGCGCAGCGCGCCGAGGTGGCTCGCGTCGAGCTCCAGCACGCGCCGGAACGTCTGCGCCGCCCGCAAGGGATCGTCGATCGACGACTCGAAGATCCCCGCCACCCGCAGGAGCGCCGCGACGCGCGCGACGTCGTCCGCTGCGAGGTCCACCGCGCCCTCGTGGAGCGCCGCGAGCTCGTGCCAACGACCCGTGATCGCGTAAAGTCGATCGAGCGCGCGGAACGACGGCAGATGCCCGGGCCGCGCCGCGAGCGCGCGCGAGTGTGTCTCGATCGCGCTCACCACGTCACCGCGACGCTCGAGCAGCTCGGCCACGCAGTGCAGCGCGGTCGCACGTCGCAGGTCGTCGCGCGTGGCGTCCGCCTCCGCGCGCCGCGCGATCACCAGCTCGTCGAGGCGCTCGTGCTCCACGAGCAACGGCTCCACCGCGCGCAGCGACGCCTCGTGGAGCGGATCGACCTCCAGCGCCGCGCGGTACCAGTGGATCGCGTGCTCGGGGTTGCCGAGGCGGTGCTGCTGCACCGCGCCGAGCCGATGCAACGTCGCGACGCGGGTGACGTCGTCCGTCGCGACCTTGGCGGCCGCCTCCAACGTGGTGGCGAGCGCGTCCCAGCGCGCCGCGTCCTCGTAGAGCCGCGCGAGCGCGCCGAGCACCTCCGCGTCGTCGGGCGCGATCTCCGCCGCGCGTTCGAGCGCCGCGATGCCTTCCGCGCGGTTGCCAAGGCGATCCGCCTGCAGCAACCCGACGCGCGACCACGCCGCCACCCGCACGCGCGAATCGTCCGCGAGCTCTGCTTCGGACGCGAGCACGCGCGCGAGGTCACGCCAACGTCGCGCGCCGTGGTGCAAGCGCTTGAGCGCGGCGAGCGCGCCGGGCGCGCGAGGATCGAGGCGCACCGCGGTCTCGTAGAGCTCGGTCGCGCGTTCCGGATCCTGCAGCCGCGCCTCCGCGAGGTGCGCACGCTCCGCGACGAGCACCGCGCGATGCCGCGGGTCCGAGGTGACCACGTTCGCCATCTGCTCGAGCACACGATCGAGCGCGTCCCAGCTCTTGTCGTCCGCGCAGCGATCCGCGAGCGCGCGCAAGACCCCGACGTGCGTGCGGTCGAGCTCGAACGCGTTCTCGTATGCGCGCCGCGCGTCGGCTCTCTGATCGAGCGCGTCCTCGAGCAGACGTCCCTTCGCGAGCAGCAAGCCCGCTTTGCGCGTCGGATCCGCGACGAGCCGGAGCTCTCGATCGAAGAGCGGCAGCGCGGCCTGCCAGCTCTTGCGCGCGAGCAACGTGCGCCGGAGTCCGCGCAGGCTCGGGAGGTGCTCCGGCATCGCGTCGAGGGCGGACTGATAGTGCGTCGAGGCCTTCTTCGGATCGGAGAGCGCGTGCTCGTACTGCCGCGCGATCGCGTACGAGAGCCGACCGCGGTGCGCGGGATCGCTCGGCGCAGCGCGCAGCTCCGCTTCCCAACGCTCGATCTCCGCGGTCGGGGAGAGCGCGTCCGAGGCGTCGGCCCGCGTGCTCGCGGGCACCGCCTTCGGAGGCGTCGCCACTGCGGGAGGAGGCGGGGGCAGCGTCGCGATTTGGCTCGTCTTCGGCGAGGCCGTGGTCCCCGCGCTCGACGCGACCTTGGGTGCCGCTCGCGTGGCACCTGGGCTCGAAGGCTCCGCGCGCGCCGTGCCTGGGCTGGTCGTGCCGGCGCTGGTCGTGCCCGGGCTGGTCGTGCCCGGGCTGGTCGTGCCCGGGCTGGTCGTGCCCGGGCTCGTGGCCGGCGCGCGCGTGGCGCCTGCGCTCGAAGGCGCGCGCGTCTCGCCAGGACTGCTCGGCGCCGCGGGAGGGAGCGCGACCGGCGGAGGAACCGCGCGTGCGCCAGGTGCCGGTGCGGGACGTGGTGCGACCGGAGGCCCCGCCGTCGGTGGAGGCGCCGCGACGGGTGGGGAGGGCGGGGGAATCGAGGGAGCGCGTGCGGGAAGCGGCGGCGGAGGTTGGCTCGCGGAGCCACGCATCGACGGCACCGCACCGCGCGGTTTGGCGGGCGGTGGTGCTGGCGGGACTGACGGGACGGAAGCGTCACCCGCAGGCAACGGCGGTGGGACGCTCGGCTTCCCACGTCGAGCCTCGTCTTCGAGCTCGTCGAGAAGCACTTCCATCGTCGACTCGCGGCGCTCGTCCTCGGCCATGACGTACGATCATGCCCGCTCGGCGCCCCGCACCCAAGCGCGATCGTTCAGTCACGGTCGCGAGACGTACGCGTCGATCGATGAAGCCGATTCGATTCGCGTGTGCCGAGGCTCGAGCTCAGGCCGCCGCGACGTCGTGCAGCTCGTCGCGGAGCTTCTGCTTCGCGCGGGCTTCGAGCTGCCGAGCCCGCTCGCGGCTGACGCCCAGCTTCCGACCGAGCGCGGCGAGCGTCATCTCGTCCTCGTCGTCGCGCAGCAGGCGGTGCTCCACGATGAAACGCTCCCGCTCGTCGAGCGCGCCGAGCGCATCGTGCAGGCGCGACGCGAGCACCTCTTGGCGGTGCGATCGGTCGACCACCTCGTCCTGCAGCACGCCCGCGTCCTCGAGCGTGTCCACGAGCGCGATGCCGGAGTCGTCGAACACCTTCGCGTCGAGCGACACGTCCTTGCCCTCGAGGCGACGCAGCATCTGATCCATCTTCTCCGGGGAGACCCCGAAGCGCTCCGCCATCATCTCGATCCGCCGCTGCGGATCCTGCTCGAGGTTCGCGACCCGCGCGCGCTCGCGTCGCAGGCGGAAGAAGAGCTTCGAGCGCAGCGGCCCGCTACCCGCGCCGACGAGGCTCGTCGAACGCACCACCGCTTCGAGGACGAACGCGCGGATCCAGTAGCCGGCGTACGTCACGAAGCGGGTGCCGCGATCGGGGTCGAACTTCTGCACCGCCGTCACCAGGCCCACGCTGCCTTCGGCGATGAGGTCCGCGAGGCGGATCCCGTAGCGCCGGTACTGGAGCGCGACCGCGACCGCGTACCGAAGGTTCGCCTCCACGAGGCGGTCCGCCGCACGTTGGTCTCCCGCGCGCGCCAACACCGCGAGATCGTGCTCGTCCTCTCGGCTCAACGTCGGGATCGATCGGACCTTCTCGATGTACCGGTCGAGCTCCGGATCCTTCTGGTACGACATGGAAGCCTCGTCGCTGGTGAGTGACGTTACGTAACGTGAAATCGCGGGGCGGGTCAATCCGCTCGTAGGAACGAACCGTTCGTGTGCGGAAACGATTTCGTTGCCTTCGTGGTGCGCACTCGATTTCCGACGCCCGACATGACGTAGCGTTACACGGTTTGCGAACGGGTGTCTAGATATATCGGTGAGACATTAGACAATGGTTTGACGGATCTCTCGGGTGGCGGCGCTCGACGGCCCCGACCCCGAGCGACGGATGCTCGCCCCGCGGTCCCGTGGTAACCGGCGTCCATGCATCTCGTGGTGGGCCTCGGAAACCCCGGCCCGAAGTACGCCGGCAACCGTCACAACGTGGGCTTCCACGTGCTCGAGCGGCTCGCCGACGGCGCGAGCTTCGCGGACAAACACCGCGGCCGGCTCGCGAAGGTCGAGCTCGCGGGACGGCCGGTGCAGCTCCTCGCGCCCCAGACCTTCATGAACCTCTCCGGCGAGTCGGTGCAAAAGACGATGGCGTTCTTCTCCATCGCGCTCGACCACGTGATCGTGGTGCACGACGAGCTCGATCTCCCGTTCGAGGAGGTCCGCATCAAATCGGGCGGCGGTCTCGCCGGTCACAACGGCCTTCGGTCGATCGCCCAGCACTGCGGGGGCCCCGACTTCGTGCGCATCCGCGTCGGCATCGGCCGTCCTTCCGTCGGGCCCGTCGATCGTTGGGTGCTCTCGGACTTCGCGGCCGAAGAGCGGGCGCGCCTGCCGGACGTGATCGAACGAGCGGCCACGATGGTCCGCGCGGTGGTCGAGCACGGCGCCGCCAAGGCCATGAACGACTTGCACGCGCGCTGACCCGCGGCTAAAGAGCGCGTCCCGCGGACGAACCCGTCCGTCCGGTCGACGTACTCAGCCTCGCGGCATTCGCTTCGAGACTGACCGTCGACCTCCTCGTTCCGGCCCTCGGGCCGGGGCAAACCCAGGAGGATCCATGGCAGAACAGACCCTCTCGCACGCCGCGAAGAAGTGGGCGCGCGAGTACGAGACCATCTACATCCTTCGCCCGAACGTCGACTCCGACGAAGCGGCGAAGGTGGCGGACCGTGTCCGAGACGTGATGACGCGCCTCGGCGCGAAGATCACGAAGGTGGACACCTGGGGCAAGCGCAAGCTCGCGTACCCCATCAAGCGCTTCGGGCGCGGCGTGTTCGTGTACGTGCGCTACGTCGGCATGAACGACGTGGTCGCCGAGCTCGAGCGCAACCTGCGCATCCTCGAGCCCGTGATTCGTTTCCAGACGATCGTGAACCGTGACTTCGTCGAGCTCGGCGAGGTCGCGTCGGACGCGGAGGAGACGAAGTTCGAGCGCATCGAGGTCGCGGCCGACGAGGACGACATCGAGCCGACGACGGCCGAGCGTCTCGGCATGCTCGAGCGCGCGCCGCGGATGCGCGTCGAGGCGCCCGAGGACGATCTGGACGGCGAGGACGACATGGACGCGGGCGATCTCGCCGGCGAGGAGAGCGACAATGGCTGACCGTTACGACCGTTTCGACGACGACGACGACGACGATCGCGGGGGCCGGGATCGCAACGGAGTGGACTCCGATCCGCTCGGGTTGCGTCGCCGCCGCGGCAGCAAGAAGAAGGCGCCGACCTTCACGCAAGAAGAAGGCTTCGCCTTCGACTACAAGGATCCGCAGCAGCTCCGTTACTTCCTGACGGACCGCGGCAAGATCGTTCCGCGTCGCATCAGCGGCCTGAACGCCAAGCAGCAGCGCGAAGTCACGCTCGCCGTGAAGCGCGCGCGCAACGTCGCCCTCCTCCCCTACACCTCGACGAAGTGAACGCGTCATGGCGAAGCGAAACGTCCAGGTCGTCCTGAAGTCCGACATCGACACGCTCGGTCAATCCGGGAAGGTCGTGAAGGTCCGCCCGGGCTTTGCCCGGAACTACCTCATCCCGCGCGGTCTCGCGGTCATCGCGTCGCGCGTGAACGTGAAGCAGATCGAGCACGAGAAGAAGCTCGCCCTGCAGCGTCTCGAGCGCCTCAAGCAAGAGGCACTGGAGCGCGCGAAGGTCTACGAGGGCATCGTGCTCCACGTGGCCAAGCAGGTCGCCGATCCGTCGACCGGCAAGCTCTTCGGCTCGATCTCCGTCTCGGACATCACCGATGCGCTCGAGGTCCGTGGCATCACGGGCGTCGACAAGCGCAACGTCGTGCTGCCCGAAGAGGGCATCAAGATGACGGGCAGCTACGAGGTCCGCATCAAGGTCGGTGCTGGCGTCGACGTCCCCGTGAAGCTCGAGGTCAAGACGGCTTCCTGAGCCGCGACCGAACGAGAACGAAAGAAGGCGCGAGCGATCGCGCCTTCTTTCATTCCGTCGTCGTCGAGCCGTGCAGCGTGAGTGTGCTGGTGCGCGCGGCGTGCGCGGGTCGCACACCGCGCACACACCGCGCGCGCATTCGCCTGACGAGGTGCGTTGCGCCCTTGATCGCGAGGCCGCCAGCAGGCACAGATCCCGACCCGGATCGTCGCACCCCGATCCGAGGCTCGAAGACGCGATGGCCCGAGGCGGAAGACGAGACGAGCACAAGCCACCGCCGAACCTGGCGTCGTTCGGAGGCCGCGTGCCGCCCAACAGCTTGGAGGCGGAGCGCGCGGTGCTGGGCGGCATCTTGCTCGAGAACGACGCGATGAACGTCGTGCTCGAGCTGCTCTCGCGCGACGACTTCTACAGCGAAGCCAACGGCGTGATCTACGAGTCGATGAAGGAGCTCTTCGGCAAGAGCCAGCCCGTCGACCACGTCACGCTGCGCGAGTCGCTGCTGCACGGACAGAAGCTGCAGGCGGTCGGCGGCGACGAGTACCTGCTCTCGCTCACCGACACCATCCCGACCGTCGCGAACATCAAGGCGCACGCCGAGATCGTGCGCGAGAAGAGCGTGGTGCGGCGGCTCATCGCGGCCTGCCACGAGGTCGCGGCCACCGGCTACGGCGACTACGGCGACATCGAGGCGTTCCTCGATCAAGCCGAGTCGAGCGTGTTCAGTGTCGCCAAGCAGCGCGCGAAGAGCCCTTACGAGCACGTCAAAGACGTGGTCATGCGGACCTTCGAAGAGATCTACGCGATGGGTCAGCGCGGCGACCACATCACGGGATGTCCGACCGGCTTCGACAAGCTCGACAAGATGACCGCGGGCATGCACCCCGGCGACCTCATCATCGTCGCGGGTCGCCCCGGCATGGGAAAGACCAGCTTCGCGCTGAACGTCGGCATCAACGCCGCCGTGGCCCGCAAGCGCGCAACAGCCGTCTTCTCGCTCGAGATGCCGAAGGAGCAGCTCGTCAAGCGCATGCTCTGCAGCGAGGCGCGCGTCGACGGCACGCGCATGCGCACCGGACAGCTCACGCGCGACGACTGGCCGAAGCTCGCCGCGTCGGCCGGCATGCTGAGCGAGCTGCCGGTGTGGATCGACGACACGCCCGCCATCAGCGTGCTCGAGCTGCGCGCGAAGGCGCGGCGTCTGCAGAGCGAGGCCGGCCTCGGCGTCATCATCGTCGACTACCTCCAGCTCATGCGATCGGGCTCGCGCAACGACAGCCGCGAGCAGGAGATCAGCGAGATCAGCCGAAACCTGAAGGCGCTCGCGAAGGAGCTGTCGATCCCGATCATCGCGCTCTCGCAGCTCAACCGCGGCGTCGAGAGCCGAACCGACAAGCGCCCGCAGCTCTCGGACTTGCGTGAGTCGGGCGCCATCGAGCAGGACGCGGACACCATCTGGTTCGTCTACCGCGACGAGGTCTACAACAAGGAGACCGAGGATCGCGGCGTGGCCGAGATCATCGTCGGCAAGCAGCGCGCGGGTCCGACCGGCACGGTGCGCGTGCGCTTCTTCAACGACTACACGCGCTTCGACAACCTCGTGGAGGACGACTACTACGGCGGCGGCGCGGCGGAGTTCGCCGACGGCTGAGCACCGCGGTCGCGGTCGGTCGCGATCGTGATCGTGATCGTGATCGTGATCGTGATCGTGATCGTGATCGTGATCGTGATCGTGATCGTGATCGTGATCGTGATCGTGATCGTGATCGTGATCTGGTCGTGGTCGTGATCGTGATCATGAGCGGCGACGTGACCGGTCACGACGGGACGTCGCCGGTCACGACGGGACGTCGCCGGTCTCGCCGGTCACGTCGCTGGTCTCGCCGGTCACGACGCGGGGCGTCGTCGGTTCTCGCTTTCGAGCTGCGACACGTTTCGATATCCTCCGCGAGCTTTTTCGGTGTGCTCCGGGGAGGAGTGGGGTGCTCATGAAGGTTCGCGTCTTGCTGGCGCTCGTCGCTGGCGTCTTTTCGTTCGCGCTCGCGCCGACTCCGGCGCACGCAGGCGGCCTCGAGTTCGCGGCGCCCGGTACGGCGGCGCTAGGCCGCGGTGGCGCGGCCTACGCGCGCCCGGGCGATCCGATGGCGCTCTGGTTCAACCCCGCGAACCTCGCGGACCTGCAGGGCATCCAGCTCTCGCTGCAGACGCACCTCGTGCTCTACGAGGCGTGTCACGCGCGCGAATTCGGGTGCGGCCGCGAACGACCCCGAGTGGGAGAGCGGTCGCCTCGGCTTCTCCAGCTCGCCGGGGGAAGGCACCGTCGATGGCACCTTCGCGGGCGGTGAGCTCTTCACCGTCGACGGCGCCACCGCGCTCCCGCGGGTCTGCAACTCCGCCCCGCCCGGCATCGTGCCGGAGCTCGTGCTCTCGTGGCGCCTGCACCGTCGGGTCGGCATCGGCATCGGCTTCGTGGCTCCCGCCGCGCCCTCGCACGTGGTCTACGGCAGCACCACGCGCATCGGCGATCAGCGCTACGTCGGCACCGTGAACGGGCTGCCCTCGCCCACGCGCTACAACCTGATCGAGCAGCAGCTCCTCGCGGGTTGGCCGACCATCGGTGTCGGCGTGAACGTCCACAAGCGTTTCCGCGTCGGTGGCGCGTTCGGTTGGGGCTTCGCGCTGGCGGAGTTCGACTCGATCGTGCGCGCGACGCGCGGTGAGAACTTCTCCGGCGACGTGCGCGCGCAGCTCTCGATGAAGGACACCTTCGTGCCGCGCATCACGGTGTCGGCCCACGCCGTCCCGCACGACAACCTCGACGTGTCGTTCACGTTCTCGTGGACGGACGACGTGAAGGCCTCGGGCGACGTGACGCTGACCTCGGGCTACTACCGCACCGAGCAGCTCGAGCGCCTTCAGATCCGCAGCGGGTCACTCACGGTGCCGCAGCCCTGGCAGATGGCGCTCGGCATTCGCTACGCGGACCGCATCGTGCCGCGCGCGGACGATCCGGATCAGGTCGCGCAACTCAGCCGCCGCGTCGAAGATCCGATGGCGAACGAGCGCTTCGACGTCGAGCTCGCGGTCGTCTACGAGCGCAACTCGCGCGTCGACGAGTACGGCGTGAACATGGGCACCTGCGCGCCGGGCACGTACACCTCGACCGACCTCGGCGGCGGCGTGACCTCCGACAACTGCGGCGCGGGCGGGACCTACGTCATCGAGGCGGACAACAACTTCTCCGCCACCCTCCCGCCGACCTTGGTCATTCCGCACAACTGGAAGGACTCTCTCTCGATTCGTCTCGGCGGTGATTACAACATCATGCCGGGTCTGGCCGCGGTTCGACTCGGCTTCTCGTTCGAGACCAAGGGCATCGAGGACGGCTTCGAGCAGCTCGACTTCCTGCCCTTCATGCGCCTCGGCGTGCACGCGGGTCTGACGATGCGGCTCGGCATGTTCGACGTGTCGCTCGCGTACGCCTACATCCACCAGTTCGACACCACGGTCAGCCTCGACGACGCCGCTCTCCAGCAGATCAACGCCGACGAGCGCCTCGCCGACCTCGCGGGGGAGACGCCCGCGTTCGGCCCCGGGACCATCATCAACGGCGGCCGCTTCTCGTCGCGCTTCAACGTCGTGTCGCTCGGCCTGACCTACCACTTCCGCTGATCGCGGCCGCGCGTGTTTCGACGGATGGCCTCGCTTCGGCGGGGCCTTCGTCGTCGAAGCGGATGGTGCGCGAGCCGCCCCACTGGACGGCGCGCAGCTCGCGAAGCGAGCGCAGGCTCGTGGGAGGGGCCATCGGGGCGTCATGCCCCGTGGGGGAGGGTCTGGCGACAGACCCTCGGAGAAGCGGCTCGTTCAGCGACCCGCGGCGAGGCGCGCGAAGTGGTTCGCGAGCTCGGGGCGCGGCTTGAGCACGCTGGCGATGGAGGTGCTGAGCACGACGAGCCGCTCTTCGAGCCGACCGCGCTCGTCGGCGTTCGCGCGGAGCTCTTCGCGCTCGCGTTCGTGCTGCGCGCGCGCGTCGGCTTCGAGCGCGTCGAGGCGCGTGCGGAGGGCGCCGAGCTGGAACTCGAGATCGGTGGCGCTCGTGTCGGTCGAGCCGAGCCACCGCGCGTACGCGTCGTGTGCCGCCGCGAGCGCCTCGAGCAGATCCGCGCGCGGCTCGTCGGGCGAGCGCGCGTCGATCGCGAGGGCGGCCCGCAGCGCGCTCCGATAGGCATCGAGGTGCGGGTACGCCGCCACGCGACGCTCACGCTCGGCTTCGCGCGCGCGAGAGAGATCGCGCGCGAGGGTCTCGACCGCGTGCCCGAGCCGCTCGCGATCCGAGCGCAGCGACTCCTCGCGACGTGCGAGCGACTCGTCGAGCACACGCGCGCGCGCATCGAGCGCTCGCAGCCGCGCGATGGAGGCCTGGAGCTCCGCGAGCTCGTGCTCGACCGCGGACGGAACCGCCGGCAGCTCGCGCAGCATGTCGTCGTACGCGCGCGCGCGAGCTCCCCAGTGGGAGAGTCGCGCCGCAGCACCGCCCGGGGCGTCGCGGAGCGAGACGAAGTGCGAGGCGCGTCGCACGCGTCGTGCGCTCGGGGTGCTCATGGCCGAGAGCGCGGCGACCACCGCGTGTGCGTCCACCGGTCGATGCGCGGGCACCTTCGCCATGAGCTCGAAGAGCAGCCGATCGAGCGCCTCGGGCACGTCGGGCGCCCGTTCGTGCAGGTGCGGAGGCGGGGTCTCGAGGTGCGCGAGGATGAAGCCGGCCATCGACGACGACTCGAAGGGCAGGGCGCCCGTCGCGAGCTCGAAGAGCAAGATGCCGAGCGCGTAGAGGTCCGAGCTCGGGATGACCTCCATCCGGTCGCGGAAGCGCTCGGGCGCCATGTAGCGTGGGCTGCCGAGGAGCTGTCCGCTGAACGTGAGGCGTGGATCCTGAGGCGAGAGCGCGATGCCGAAGTCGACCAGCTTCACGACGGGCGCGCCGTCGTCGGAGCGGCAGACGAACACGTTCTCGGGCTTCACGTCGCGGTGCACGACGCCGAGGTCGTGCGCGCGCCCGAGTCCACGCGCGATCTGCAGCCCGAGCGCGATCACCTCCGCGTACGGGAGCTTCCCGCGCGCGGCGAGGACGCGATCGAGCGGCTCGCCTTCGAGCAGCTCCATCACGAGGTAGGGCGCGCCCGCCTCCGTCTCACCCACGTCGTGGATCTCCACCACGTTCGGGTGCGCGAGCGCGCGAGCTGCTTGTGCTTCGCGTGCGAGCCGCTGCCGGAGCGCTTCGTCCTCCGCGAAGCGGTCGTGCAGCACCTTCACCGCGAAGGCCTGATCGGTGAGGGTGTGGCGCGCACGGTAGACGGTCGCCATGCCGCCGCGCCCGAGCACGCTCTCGAGCGCGTAGCGACCGCCGAAGACGGTGCCGATGCGCGGATCGGAGATCGTCTCGAGGCGCGCGTCGTCGACGAGGCAACGCTCGGCGGACTCGTCGTACCGGAGGTGGCAGACCGGGCAGAGCTTCACGAGAGCTGGTCCTCCGTGCCCACGCGCCGAAGGATATCCGGGAACGCGTGCGCGCCCCAAAACCCGCGCGGGCGGAGCGCGCGTCGGCGGCTCACTGCGTGAGGTGGTCGAGGTGCTCGGTGACGCACGTGGTCGCGGTCGTGAAGGGGAAGGTGGCGTCGACGAGAGACCGCGGGCGCCGGATCAGAACGGGAAGAACACCGGCGTCAGCAGGATCGAGACGATGGCGGACGTGATCGAGAGCAGGCCGCCCAGCACCACGTAGTCGCGCAGGCGATAGCCGCCCGGGCCGTAGACCATGAGGTTCGTCTGGTAGCCGATCGGCGTCATGAACGCGGCCGAGGCGGCCATCATCACGACGACCACGAAAGGCACCGGGCTCGCGTGCAGACGGTCGGCGAGCTCGAGCGCGATGGGAAATCCGAGGACCGCGGCGGCGTTGTTGGTGACGAGCTCGGTGAGCGCCGCGACGAGCACGAAGAGGATCGCGAGGGCGACGTGCGGGCTCGTGGCGCCCGCGTCGAGCGCGAGGCTCGCGAGGGTGGACGCGAGGCCGGAGCTCTGCATCGCGGCGCCGAGCGCGAAGGCCGCGGCGATCGCGAGGAGCAGCGAGCCCTGCACTGCGCGGCGCGCTTGGGAGATGTCGAGGCAGCCGAGGAGCAGCACCGCGCCCGCGCCGACGAGCGACGCGTGGAGCATGTCGACGCCGAGCCCGACGACGGAGACCACGAGCGCGACGAGCACCCCGATCGCGCGCGGCGCACGCGACAGGCGCGGAGGCTCTGCGCCGTCGACCGCGCTCACGAGGTAGAAGTCCGAGCGCGGAAGGCGCTCGGCGTCGTGCACCGCTTCGAGCAGCAGCACGTCGCCCACGTCGAGCACGTGATCGCCGATGCGGCCCTCGATGCGCTCGCCGTGACGCGCGATGGCGAGGATGACGGCGTCGTAGGTCGCGCGGAAGTTGCCGTCGCGGATCGCCTTGCCGAGCAGGGGATTTCCAGGTGCGACGACCGCCTCGACGATGCGCCGCGTCGCGCGACCGCTGCTGCTCTCGAGCGGCGCGTCGAGGCCGTGGCTGCGCCGCAGATCGACGAGCGCTTCGAGCCGTCCGACGAAGATCAGGTGATCGCCCGCCTCGATGCGGTGCTCGGGGCCGACACCTGCGATGCGCCGTCCGTCCCGCACGACGTCGGCGAGGTACACGCCTTCGAGACCACGCAGGCCGGCTTCGGCGATGGTCTTGCCGACGATCGCGGCACGCTCGGGAACGCGCAGCTCGCCCGTGTAGTGATGCTCGGTGGAGCTGTCGCCGAGCGCGGCGCGCCGATCGGGCAAGAGGCGCGGCGCGAGCAAGACGAGCACGAGCACGCCGACGATCGTGAGCGGCCCGCCGACCGGTGAGACGTCGAAGAGCCCGAACTCGGGGAGGTCGTCGCGGTTCGCGCTCTGGACGAGGCCCTGGACGACGAGGTTGGTGCTCGTTCCGATGAGCGTGAGGGTGCCGCCGAGGGTGGCTGCATAGCTGAGCGGGAGCAGCAGACGCGAGGGCGCGACGCCGCGTGAGCGACACCACGAGAGCACACCGGGGATGAGTCCCGCGACGAGCGGGGTGTTGTTGAGGAAGCCGGAGAGCGCCGCGGCGGGAAAGACGAGCCGAGGGAGCGCGCGCTTCGCGGTCCCATGCTCGCCGAGGATGGTGCGCGAGACCCGCGCGGTGACGCCGGTGTGATCGAGCGCGGCCGCGACGACGAAGAGCGCAGCGATGGTGACGAGGCCGGGGTTGGCGAACCCGGCGAAGGCCTGCGCGGGCTCGAGCACACCCGTGACCAGGAGGATCACGAGTCCCGTGAAGACCACGACCTCGGTGGAGACGACGTTGATCGCCAGGCCGGCCAAGACCGCGAGCACGACCGCGGCGGTGATCCAGGCGTCGATCGTCACGGCGCGCTCGCGGGCCGTTCGTCGGCGCGTGACGGGTGCGCGAGGTCGCCACGGTCACTGCGGGACCTGGTCGCTCCGTCGATGGAACGGCGCTCTCTCATGCGCGCGCCCTAACCACGTTCCGTGCCGCCAGCGCGGGCGCGCGCGACTCCACGTCGTTGGTGCGCGAAGGGTCGCAAGATGTTGAAACTATTGCTGTTTGCGCAGGAGTGCAAACGAGCACTCCGTACGCGAGCCGCGACATTTCACGGCGACGCCGTGTCCGAGCACGGCGATCTGCGGAATGTCACGGGCGGCCGGGGAGCATCACCAGCGCGTTCCGCGGGCGGCGAGGCTCTTCGACGACGGGCTCGAAGCGGGTCGCGACCACCGTCACGCGCGCGCGCCCCGCGAGGCTCGGGTCGGTGACCACGCCGAACGCGACGTCCGCGTCGGGATGGGCGACTCGCTCGAGCGTCTGCGCGGCGGCCTCCACGTCGCGGAGCTTCAGCTCGGGCCCCGCGCTCACGTTCAGCAGCCACGAGCGCGCGCCGTCGATGGCGTCGGTGGTCAGCAGAGGGCTGCGCACCGCACGTTGCACCGCCGCCACGACGCCCCCGTCGCGCGCGCTCGCTTCCCCGAGGCCGAGCACGGCGCGCCCGCCGTTCGTGAGCGTCGCGCGGAGGTCCGCGAAGTCGAGGTTCACGATGCCGGGCTGCGTGACGAGGTCCGCGATGCCACGCACGCCGTCGGAGAGCACGCGGTCGGCGCGCCGGAACGCGGCCGTGAGATCGAGATCGCCACCGTCCGCTTCGAGCAGACGGTCGTTTGCGATCACGAGCAGCGCGTCGACGCGGGGGAGCAAGACCTCGAGGCCTTGCTCGGCGAGCTGACGACGCTTTCGACCTTCGAACGCGAAGGGGGTCGTCACGACACCGATCGTGAGCGCGCCGAGGTCGCGCGCGATCTCGGCGACCACGGGGGCCGCGCCGGTGCCGGTGCCGCCGCCCATGCCCGCGGTCACGAACACGAGGTCGGCGCCTTCGAGCGCCCGTCGCAGCTCGCGCGTCGAGGCCTCGGCGGCGTCTGCGCCCACGCTCGGGCGTCCGCCTGCGCCGAGGCCGCGCGTCAGCGTCTCGCCGAGCCGCAGCGTCGGCGACGAGGTGTGGCGATGAAAGTGCGCGAGCGCCTGCGCGTCGGTGTTGGCGGCCAACAAGTCGACGCGCGTCAGCCCGCTGCCAGCCATCGCGAGCACGGCATTTCCACCGGCGCCACCGACGCCGACCACGCGCAACACGGCTTCGAAACGTCTCACGGCTCCGCGGTAGCACGACGCCCGATCGCGGCGCGAGAAAGCGGCGCATCGCCATGCAGATCGGCCGTGGGCGAGGGCGGAACCTAGGTTCCCGGCCGCAGCGGAGGAGGTGCGTGCGCTCGGCTCAGTCGTCGCCGAGCAGGTCGTCGAACGCAGCGTCCACGTCGTCGAGTACGAGCGCTTCGGGGGCGGCCTGCCCTGGGTCGCCGGGGTTCGTGAGGTTCGCGATGCGGCGGTCGACCTCGCGGAACTCCGGGTCGCGCTTGGCGACCTTCTGGAAGTAGTAGAGCGCTTCCTTCGGATCTTGGAGCAGCTCGTAGGCGTGACCGAGCTCGAAGTAGAGGCCGAGCTCCTCGCGATCGGTCTTCGCCTCCGCGTAGAGGCCGCGCTTGAAGCGCGAGATCGCGTCGGTGGTCTTGCCCTGCTCCATGTAGCAGAGGCCGATCATCGTCTGGCAGATGCACTCGCGCTGCGGATTCCGCATCGCGAGCTCGAACTCCTTCATCGCGTCCTCGATCAGGCCCATCTCCTTGTAGGCGATGCCGAGATCGAAGTGCGTGTCGGTGTCCTCGAGGCCGATCTGCTGCTCGACGCCCTTCTTGAACGCCTCGAAGACCTCGTCGACGTCGAGCACGTCGCTGCCGCTCAGGTCCTCGACGTGCTCGTCGCCGAGCTCCTCTGCGAGTCGCTCCGCGAGCGCGAAGCTCTCGTCCTCGTCGGTCGCCGGCTGGCGGAACGACGCGCGCGACATGAGCTGCAGCTCGCTCACCTCTTCGAGCTTCTCCTCGAGGAGCGGGTGGCCCGGATGCGCGGAGAGCGCGTCCTCGAGCGTGTTGCGTGCGGCGTCGAAGAGCCCCTGCGCCAAGAAGAAGTCGACCTCGTCCAGGGTCTCTTCGACCTCGCCGGGTGGCATCGAGGCGCGCACCCGGGCCTCGTGCACGTGGGCGGGGAGCACGGCCTCTCCCGTCGCGAGCACGCCGGCGTCTTCGAGCTCTTCGCGCGACAGACCCCCGAGGGTGTCGTCCTCGTGCGCGAGCGGCATCGCGTCGTGGGGCAGCCCGCCGAGGGTGTCGTCGTCCGATGGGCCCGTGACCTGCGCGAAGTGCGAGGCGTCGGAGAACGCGGTCGCGTCGTCGAAGGGATCGGCGTCGAGCGTGAGCGGCGCATCGAGCGCGGCATCGAGAGGAGGGCGCGGCGGCTCGAGGTCCAACGCGGAGCTCGGCGTGAACGCCGTCGCGTCGTCGAAGGGCCCGTCGTCGAGAGCGGAGGGCGCGGGGTCGTCGTGCTTGGGCGCGCTCGGCAGCTCCGGGATCCGATCGACACCCGACTCGTCCAAGAAGAGCAGCTCGTCCGGATCTGCCGCTGCGGGCGCCGCGTGCTGCGCGGTGGGCGGCTCGACGTTCGCGCTCGACGTCACGACCGCGACGGGCTCGTCGAAGATCAGCTCCGGATCGGAGGCGCGCTCTGCGACGTCGTCGAAGATCAGCTCGGGCTCCGAGGCGCGCGCGGCGGGCGAGTCGTCGTAGACGAGCTCCGGATCGGACATCCGCGGCTCGTCGAGGAAGAGCAGGTCGGGCTCGGACTCGCGCGCCGGCTGCGGCGCGGGCGGGACCGGCGTCGGCGCCGGCATCACCTCCGGCTCGGACGCGCGGTCGTCGAGGAAGAGCAGCTCGTCGCCGTTCGTCGCGGCCTCGGGCGCCATCTCCGGCGGTCGCTCGGAGCGCAGCTCGTCGCTCGGTCGGTACCCCGCGGCGATCGCGGCGGCCGGATCGAGCTCGGCGGCCTGGCGGAAGTAGAGCTGCGCGAGCTGCGGGCGATCGTCGTAGAGCTTCGCGAGCCGCACGAGCTCGCGCGCGGCGTCCGCGTTGCGCCCCGCGCCGACGTACGCGTCCTTCAGACGCTCGCGCGCCTCGACGTTGTCGGGTGCGAGCTGCAGCACCTGCTCGAGCTGGCTGATCACCTTCTCGCGCAGGCCGTAGCGCTCGAAGACGTCGCACTCGGTGAGCAGTCGCGCGATCTGCGCTTCGCGCGCGACGTCGGGCGGGATGCTCGGGCGCGCGGGCGCGGGCACCGACTCGTACGCCGCTTCGTCGTCGTCGCCTTCGTCGAAGTCGACCTCGACGTCCTCTTCCATGACCACGACGTCTTCGTCGTCGTCGTCGCCGCCTTCGAGCAGCTCGAGGTCGTCGTCGTCGTCGAGGGCGGCGGGCGGTGCGGAGCGGGGCCCGACGAGCGCGCCGGGGGGCATCGCGTCCACGGCGGCCGGCGCGGGCGCTCGCACGGATGGTGGTGCAAACCCCGCGAGCGCTTGGCGTGCTTCGGCGTCCGACGGATCGATCTCCAGGATCCGCTTGAGCGCTTGGGCACGCGCCTCGGGGCGATCCGACTCTTGGTGGATGCGCGCGATCTCTCGGTAGACGCTCACGGTCTTGGGCGTCTGGCCGAGCGCGAGGAACGCCTCCGCGAGCAGCTCGAGCGTGCGGACGTCGCGCGGGTCCTGCTTGAAGCAGATCTGCAGCTTTGCGAGCGCGCGTTTGGCGTCGTCTCGCTCGAGGTACATGCCGGCGAGCTTTCGAGCGAGGTCGGCGTCCTCCGGACGATGGAAGAGCAGACGCTCGGCGACCTTCAGGTAGTCGTCGATGCGGCCCTGCTCTTCGAGGAGCCGCGCGCCTTGTTCGAACTCGTCCGCGGCTTGCGGGGTTCGTGAGGCCTTCGAGAGCGCCTCCGCGTACTTGATGCGGATCGGGACGTTCTCCGGATCCAGCTCGGTCATCTTGCCGAGGGTCGCGAGCGCGCGATCGACGTTGCCGTCGCGCGCGTAGGCGGCCGCGACCTGCTCGTAGGTCTGCAGCGCGTCGCTCACGAGCTGCAGGTTCTCGTACATCTCCGCGAGGCGAACCGTGATGTCGAGGCGCGTCGGCTGGAGCTTGAGGATCTGCTTGTAGACCGCGACCGCCTTCAGGAAGAAACCCTGCTGGGCGTAGTGCTCCGCCACCCTTCAGCAGCGTCCGCACGTCGCGCGGATCGGCTTCGACGAGCTTCTGGTACTCGGCGATGGCGCGGTCGTAGGCGCCCTTGGCGAGGTGCTTCTGGGCTGCGGCGAGAACTTTGGTGCGGTCGACGGCCACCGGGGCGAGGATCCTTGCCGGCCCGAGCGCACTCCCGTGTCGTCCCTCCGCGCCGAGGCGCGGCCCTTCAATCTCGAGAAATCGTCCCGTGAGATCCGGGCACGAATTGCTTCAATTCACGCGTCGGGCTGGCGGGTCAGCATACGAGCCCTCCCCCAGGAGGGTCAACCGGCACGGCCGCTGCTTCGTCGGTTTCGGAGGGTCACCTCCGTTCGGTGACCCACGGCGGGGCTGCGTGGCACGGCGGGGTCATCCGCCGCCGGCCGATCGTGCCGCGATCGTCGCGCCCGTCCTCGACACGCGACCGACGCGGCACGACGCGCGCCTCCCCCACTTGTGTGAGGGCCGCCATGAATGGAAACCTCCCGTCACGCACCGATGTGGGTCGTGCAGGTCTGGAGTTGGTTTCGGGATCGCTTCGGGGGACGGCGTGCGCCGCACTTCCCCGCGATGTTTCGTGTCCGCGACTCGGCAGGAGGGCTCGTCCCCCAGGTCGAGCTGGTCGGCACGTTCGAGCCGGGGCGAAGGCCGTTACGAAAACGTCAGCTCACCGCGAGCGGGCTCTGCATGGTCCACTGGCCGGAGACGGCGGAGCGCTTGCGGCTCGAGATCCGAGCGGGCGGGGAAGCGC
>JALOQC010000551.1 GCA_025453555.1 Myxococcota bacterium
CGACGGACAACAGGTGGTGACGATCCGCGTGTGTCAGGGAGAATCTCGAGTGTTCAAGGAGAACGAGACGCTCGGTGAGATCCAGCTCTCGGGCCTGCGTGCGGCCGCGCGCGGCGTGGTGAAGATCGACGTCACCTTCCTTCTGGACGCGAGCGGTACCCTCGACGTGCGCGCGATCGACGCCGACACGGGCGCGCAGCAGACCATCCGCATCAACCTGCTCGGCGGCTCGGACGACGCCGAGATCGCGCGCATGATGCAGCGCCAGCGAGCGCTCCTCGATCCCTCCTGACCGTGGCAGGCTTCGCCAGCCGGGCGCACGTCGAGCAGGCTGCTGGAGCACCTCCGACGTCACGAAACGCACTTCGCGCCGACCAACGGCCGCCCTCTTCCCCGACGCAGTCACGTCATGAGCGATCCGCTCGAACGCCTCGACTACTACACGCTCCTCCAGGTCGCGGACGACGCGCCGCTGGAGGAGATCCAGCGCGCGTTCCGCAAGTTCGCCGCCGCTGGAGGAGATCCAGCGCGCGTTCCGCAAGTTCGCGCGCCGCTACCACCCCGATCGTTTCGCGGGCCAGGAGCCCGAGAAGGTCGAGAAGGCCGCGCGCATCTACCGCCGCGGCGGCGAAGCGATCCAGGTGCTCTCGGACCCGAAGACGCGCGTGGCCTACGACGAAGCGCTGCGCGCCGGCAAGGTGCGTCTCTCCGCGGAAGAACAAGACCGCGCGCTGCGCGATCCGCCCGCGCCGAAGAAAGACGACAAGCCGATCAAGAGCCCGCAGGCGCTCGCGTACTTCCAACAAGGCGTGCGCGCCGCCCACGAAGGCGACTGGCGCGCGGCCTGGCGCTACTTGAAGTCCGCCTGCGAGATCGAGCCGGGGAACGCGTTCCTCGAGTCGCGCTTCCGCCACGTAGACCGGCACCTGCGCGGGTTCTGAGGGTCGAGAGCGCTCGCGAGTTGCATCGGCGATCTCGTTCCCCCTTCGGCGCAGAACGACCTACCCTCGAAGCTCCGACGCGTGCGAACGCGGCGGTGGAGGGGAACGATGTCGAAGAAGAAGCGGGCGAAGTCGGAGCGGGGGAGCGAGAAGTCGGCGGCGGACCCCGCCGACCAGGGCAAGAAGGAGCGGGCGACGGTGTTCACGGCGCCGAAGAGCCCTTGGCTCGTGCCCTTCGACGGGAGCTTCTCGATCGGGAAGGCGCGGAGCGAGCCGAAGAAGGAGCACCGCGGGAAGGCGGCCGAGGAGGCGAACGAAGCGTTGCTGCGCGAGCACGTGTCGTCGCTCTACGAGCTGCAGCAGAAGCTGTATGCCGACGATCGTTTCTCGCTTCTGCTCGTGTTCCAGGCGATGGATGCGGCCGGCAAGGACGGGACGATCCGCGCCGTGATGACGGGCGTGAACCCCGCGGGCTGTCAGGTGAGCGCGTTCAAGGCGCCGAGCCACGAGGAGCTCGACCACGACTTCCTCTGGCGCGTGAATCGGCGGCTTCCGGAGCGGGGGCGGATCGGCATCTTCAACCGCAGCCACTACGAGGAGGTGCTCGTGGTGCGCGTGCACCCGGAGTACCTGCAGGGGCAGCGGCTGGCGCGGATCGGCAAGTCGATCTGGAAGGAGCGCTTCGAGTCGATCCGCGCGTGGGAGAAGCACCTCGCGGTGAACGGCACGGTGATGCTGAAGTTCTTCTTGAACGTCTCGCGCGAAGAACAGCAGAAGAGGCTGCTCGAGCGGATCGACGATCCGACGAAGAACTGGAAGTTCGAGGCGGGCGATCTCGACACCCGCGACCGCTGGGACGACTACATGTCGGCCTACGAAGAGGCCATGCGCGAGACCTCGGCGCCGTGGGCGCCGTGGTACTGCGTGCCCGCCGACGACAAGGACTACATGCGCCAGCAGGTCGCCGAGATCGTCCGCCGCGCGATGGAGTCGCTCCCGATCCGGTTCCCGGAGGTCAGCGAAGAGAAGCGCGCGGAGCTGGCGACGCATCGAGAGCGCCTGCTGGCGACGTGAGCCGAAGCTATTCGCGTCCGAGACGGAGACCGTGTCCGTGACGGAGACCGTGTCCGAGACGGAGACCGTGTCCGGGACGGAGACCGTGTCCGGGACGGAGACAGTCTCCCGTCTCCGTCTCGGGAACGGTCTCCCGGATGCGGGCCCGCGAGCTCCCCTCGGAGCTCGCGGGCGCGCGGGCGTTCGTCAACGCGACGCGCGGCGGGCCGGGCGGCGGGCGTTTCCGTTCGGGGTCGCGGGCTGCGCGGCGCCGTTCACGGTGACGAGGGGGCGGAGCTGACGGAAGGTGCCGCGGCCGATGCCGCGCACGCGCATGAGATCCTCGACGCGGCGGAAGGGGTTCTGCTCGCGGTACGCGAGGATCGCGCGCGCCTTGCTCGGGCCGATGCCGGGCAGATCGACGAGCTGCGCTTCCGTCGCGCTGTTGAGATCGAGGAGCGGGCCGGTGGCGGGCGCGGTCTCGGTGGTGACCTCGTCGTCGACGTCCTGCGCGAAGCTCGGGGTGCTCGCGAAGAGGCCGAGGGCGAGGGCGGCGGAGAAGAGGCAGCGGAGAAGGGTCTGGGAGAGGTTCATGGTCGTTTCCTTGGTTTGAGTGGTGTGGATCGGGTGGGTGTTCGAGGTTTGTGTTCGGTGTGTTTCGTTCGATGGACGTGCGTCGTCGTTCGCGCGTCGCGAGACGCCCGTCGTCGGCACGCGGCTGCGCGCGCCGAGGGACACACGTCGTCGGCACGCGTCGCGGTCGAGCGCGCCGAGGGAGGCACGTCGTCGGACGCAGTCGCGGCTGCGCGGGCGGAACGTCGCCGTGACCTCGCGCGCCTTTCGCGGCGGCTCGATCACGCGGTGGCGATCGCCCTGTCGCGCGATCCTCCGCGGCGCGCGATCAGTCGGAGCCGGTGAGCTGCGAGGGCAGATCGAAGTTGGGTCGCTTGCGCGGCTCCCAGCCGACCTCGTCGCGCTCCTGCGGCTCGCGCACCTGGAGCTTGCCGCTGACCGGGATCGCGTCGAGCTGCAGGGTCAGGCTGGGTCAGGCTGCCGTCGCGGTTCGGCCACGCCACGCCGACCCGCGTCCAATGGGTCTTCCCGTCGCGCTCGGTGAGCGCGAAGACGACCTTGTGGTTCTTCTTCTGATTCGTCGGATTCATCGGACCTCCTCGCCGCCGAGCGCGGCGCGGCGGGGGTAGAGCAGGGCGTGTGCCGGGAGGTCGCTCCAACGATCTCGCGAGGTTGCGCGAGGGGTGGCGGCGGAATGGCGGCGGAACGGGTGGCGGCCGCCACCCCGCACACCTGCGCGTCGATCGGTTCTGGACCAGCTCCCCGAGGCGCTCGCAGGTAGCGCGCCTCGGCAAACCTCCGCGCGCTACCTCCGGGCTACGGGCCGCCGGGCCAAGGGCCGCCGGGCCAAGGGCCGCCGGGCCAAGGGCTGCCCGGCCAAGGGCCGCCGGGCCAAGGGCCGCCGCGACAAGGGCCGCCGCGCTGAGGGCCGCGTCTACAGGCCGCTCGGGATGCGGAGCGGCCACACCGAGGTCGGTGCGCCGCCGTCGACCGCGAGCACTTGGCCGGTGATCCACGCGGACGCGGGCGAGGCGAGGTAGAGGACGGCGAGCGCGATGTCCTCTACCTCGCCGAGGCGCGCGAGCGGGGTCGCGTCGATCATGCCCTTCTCGACCCCGGGCACCGAGGTCACGAAGGTGAGCGCTTCGGTGCGCGTCGCGCCGACCGCGATCGCGTTCACGCGGATCTTCGGGGCCCACTCGTGCGCGAGGAGGCGCGTGAGGTGATCGAGGGCCGCCTTCGCGGCGCCGTATGCGACGAAGCCGGAGTCGACGCGATGCGACATCGCGCTCGACACGTTCACGATCGCGCCGCCGGTTGCGGCGAGGTGGCGCGCGCACGCGCGGGAGAGGTGGAACGCCGAGGTGACGTTGAAGTGGAACGCCGCTTCGAGCTCCGCGTCGCTGGTGGCGAGCGCCGTCTTGGGCGGGGAGCCGCCCGCGACGTTCACGACGACGTCGAGGCGCGGCGTGTGCGCCTCGCCCACGGCGCCCGTATCGTCCGTGTCGCCCGGCCACGGCGCGGGGTCCATCGCGCGTGCGACGAGGGCGTCGATCGCGTCGGCCGAGGTGACGTCGGTCGGTACCACGAGCGCGCGACCGCCCGCGTCGCGGATCGTGCGGGCGACCTTCTCGAGCCGCTCTTCCGAGCGCGCAGCGAGCACGACCGACGCGCCCGCCTCCGCGAGCGCGAGCGCGGAAGCGCGGCCGATGCCGCTCGAGGCGCCGGTGACGATCGCGACCTTTCCGTCGAGACGAAAACGAGAGAGCAACGACATCGCGTGGAGCATACGGCGGGCGGACGCCGAGTCGCGCGACGGAATCGCCGTGAAGTCCGTGAGGTCGAACGCCTCGCTCCGAACGCGCGGCTCCGAACGCAGGCGGTCGAACGCTCGGGTCCGCGCCCGGCCGAGCGGACGAGGCAGCGCGCGAACGCCGCTCGGGTGACGGCTCGTGCCGAGCCGGCTACGAAGCGGTCATGAAGATCACCGTGCACCACCTCGAGCGCTCGCGTTCGCACCGCGTCCTCTGGATGCTCGAAGAGCTGGGCCTGCCCTACGAGCTCGTGGAGTACCGACGCGATCCGCAGACGATGCGCGCGCCGGCCGCGCTCAAGAAGGTGCACCCGCTCGGGAAGTCGCCCGTGATCGACGTCGACGGCGTGGTGTTCGCGGAGTCGGGCGCGATCCTCGAGCAGCTCGTCGACGTGGCGGACGGCGCGCTGCGGCCGGAGCCCGGGACGGAGGCGCATCGGCGCTACCGCTTCTTCCTGCACTACGCGGAGGGCTCGCTGATGCCGCCGTTGCTGGTGAGCCTGATCACCAGCCAGCTCCGCGGGAAGAAGGTGCCGTTCTTGGTGCGGCCGATCGGCAAGGCGATCGCGGCGCAGATCGACGGCGCGTTCACGAACGCGGAGCTCCAGTCGAACGTGGCCTTCCTCGAAGCGGAGCTCGCGTCGCGTCCGTTCCTCGCGGGCGACGAGCTCACGGCGGCCGACGTCCAGATGTCCTATCCGGTGTGGGCGCTGCTCTCGCGATCGAACGCGTCGGCCCCGAACCTCCGCGCGTACTACGAGCGCCTGAAGGCGCGGCCGGCGTATGTGCGCGCGATCGAGCGCGGGGGGCCGATCGAGATCGACGCCTGAGGCTCGCGCGGGCGATCGAGGGTCCGATCGAGATCGAGGGCGATCGAGCGCGAGGTCGGATCGAATCGAGGGTCGAGGACGCGAGCTCAGAATCGTCCGGCGAGACCGAGCGTTCCTCCGTCGCGTCCGAGCGAGAGCGTCGGACCGAGCGAACGTTCGCGGCTCAGCGACCCCGACGCGGCGCCGATCGCGCCACCGAGCCACTGCAGCACCGGGAGCAGCACGAAGCCGACGACGGCCGCGCGATCGCTCTCGCTGTAGGCGAGCCCGGCGAGCGACAGGAAGCCGACCGCGGTGCCGAGCGAAGAGCCGAGGAGCGCGAGATCGTAGCGGCCGACGCCTCCCGCGAGGCGCGCCCCGACCACGGCGCCGCCCGCGATCGTGGGCGCGTAGGCGAACGCGGCGGTGTAGAGGACCGCCTGCGAGGCCGGGAACGAGCAGTGAATGGAGGTCGAGAGCGAGGTGGCGGCCGGCGGGTCGCACTGGCGGTACGCCGCGAACGCGAGCAGCGCCGAGCTCCCGACCGACGCGCCGGTGGCGAGCGCGCCACCGAGCAAGGCGCCCCGGAACACGCGCCAGCGCGAGGGGGTCGCGGCTTCCGCGTCGGCGGGCTGGAGCTCGTGCTCGAGCTCGGCGAGGTCGGCCTCGAGCGCAGGAGCGGTGGTTGCGTGAGGGGCGCTCAGATCGTCGGCGCGCTCTGGGGATTGAGCGGTGGCGTGGGCAGAGAAGAACACGACGAAGGCGAGAGCGAAGGTGCGCATGACCCGCGGTAGAGCATCCGGTGTACCAAGGGGGTTCCGGGTGATCCGTCCGAGGTGAGTCACGTTTCGCACCGCGACCTCGCTCGGCGCCGCGCTCGCGGGACGAGGGAGATCCCTCGAAACTCGGGGAGCTCGAGCGAAGAGTCCCGTGAACGCGCTCCGCGCTTCGTGTGCAGAGAGCGCTGCACCTCGCGTGCACGCCGCGAGGACCGTGAATGCAGAACCTCGTGGCTCGGAGTGGCTCAAACGCAGTTTCTCGGCCAGGACCGCTTCGTCTGCGCGGGAAGAGCGACCTGGCATGCGATGGCGTGGACGCGTTCAGCGGTCCGGGTGAAGCGTGCGCGCGAAGAAGCGCGACAGCTCGTCGTGCACGCGTTCGTGGTGCGAGAGCAGCAGCCAATGGCCCGCCTCCGGCACCTCGACGTAGCGAGCGCGGGCGCCGAGCGCCCGAGCGTGGCGACGCGCGGGCGCGGGTGGGGTCATGCGATCGCGACCGCCTTGGAGGATCAGCGTCGGGACACGGCGCGGGTGCGCGGGCGCTCCGGTGCCGCTGAGCTGCACGAGGCCTTCGAGCGACATGCCGTCGGGCAGGTGCAGACGGGGCGCGAGGCGCGAGAGGCCGATGCCACCCGCGCTCAGGCCGACGATGACCACGCGCCGCACGCCGCGTCGCTTCAGGCGCGTCAGCGTCTCGTCGAGGATCGCGCGGCCACGGCGTGCGTCCCAGCGGCCGCTCGCGTCGGTGGAGGGGCAGAAGGTCGGCAGCGCGTGTGCGGCCGCGGCCTGCGCGACCTGCCAACACTCGAGCGTCACGTTGCCCATCGAGCCGTGCAGGAAGACCACCGCGGCGTCCGTCCGTGCGGCACGGCGCTCCAGGACCGCACGAGCGTGGAGAGCGCGGGGGACGGGACCCAGCCTTCGTCATCACGCATCCGGTCGTAGCCGTCGCGCAGCGAGGCGAGCAAACCGTGCTCCGCGGAGGTGTGGTCGTCGACGACGCCGGCGAGCAAGAGAAGCCGCGAGGCGCCGAGGGCGACGTCGCGTTCGGGGAGCACACGATCGATCACGCGCCCGTCGTGCGCGATCAGGTGCTCGCCTTCGTCGGCGAGCACGAGGCGCGCGATCACGAGGGCGACCGCGACGAGCGAGCCGGTGAGGGTGGCCTCGCGGATGCGCACGACGAGCCCGAGGGCGATCGTGACGAGCGCGAGACCGAACGCGCCGCCTTCGGGGGTCGGAGGTCCGGCGAAGAGGAGCGCCGCGATCGCGAGCAGAGGGAGCGCGAGGAGCCCGCGCCCGACGGTGCCCAGTGCTCGACGTGCGCGACGCACGACGAACGTACGTGCGGAAGGGTTCGTTTGCTTCCCGCCTTGAGTCGGCGCCCCGCTTTCGGCACCCTCCGCGCCCATGCCGATCGACACCCTGATCTCCGCCGAGTCCATCCGCGCCCGCGTCGACGAGCTCGGCCGCCAAATCACGAGCGACTACGCCGGCCAGGAGATCGTCGTCGTCACGGTCCTCAAGGGCAGCTTCATCTTCGCGGCCGACCTCGTGCGCGCGATCGACGTGCCGCTGGCGGTCGATTTCCTCGGGCTGCGCAGCTACGAGGGCACGGAGTCGAGCGGCGTGGTGCAGATCACGAGCGACCTCACGAAGAGCGTCGAGGGCAAGCACGTGCTGGTGGTCGAGGACATCGTCGACACCGGGCTGACCATGCAGTACCTGCTGCAGAACCTCGAGACGCGGAAGCCCGCCTCGGTGAAGCTCGCGTCGTTGCTGCACAAGCCCGCGCGCTCGAAGGTGAAGATCCCGATCGACTACCTCGGCTTCACGATCGACGACGTGTTCGTGATCGGCTACGGGCTCGACTTCGACCAGCACTACCGCAACCTGCCGTACCTCGGCGTGATGCGGCCCGACTGAGCAGGGGAGTGAGCAGGACTGCGGATCGTCGATCCACCCCGACCGAACCGACATGACCGATTCGACCTCCGAACCGACCTCCAAGCGGCTCGCGCTCTTCGATCAGATGATCGCCAAGGGCAGCGTCGATCCCTTCGTGCACTACGCCCGCGCGATGGAGCTGCGGAGCCTCGGCGCCAAAGACGCCGCGCTGGAAGCCTTCGAGGGGGTGGCGACGCGTTTCCCGGACTACGTGCCGACCTACCTGATGGCGGCGCAGGTGTGCGCCGAGCTCACGCGTGAAGCCGACGCGCTCGCGTGGTGCGACCGCGGCATCCTCGCCGCGAAGAAGGTCGGCGACGCGCACGCGCTCGGCGAGCTGCAAGCGTTCCGCGCCGAAGTGGAGTGAGTCTCGCGGGCTCGCGGTCCGGCGGCTCGGGGTCGGCGCCTCGGGGTCGGCGGCTCACGGTGGCTTCGGCGTCGGCGCGTTCTCGCGCACGAACGACGTGAGCACGTGATCGCGCCACGCGCCGTCGACGAAGAGGTAGTCGCGCGCGTAGCCCTCGATGCGAAAGCCGAGGCGTCGCAAGAGCGCGCCGCTGCGGGCGTTGGTGGGCTGGTAGTTCGCCATCACGCGGTGCAGCTCGAGGGCCTGCATCACGTGGGGGATCGTCGCCGAGAGCGCCTCGAACATGCGGCCGCTGCCTTGAGCGCGCGCGTCCATCGAGTAGCCGAGGGTGCAGGCTTGGAAGGCGCCCGCGATCACGTTCGTGAAGTTGCAGGAGCCGACGATGCGGCCCTCTTCTTCCAGGAAGAGACGCGCCGAGACGCGCGCCATCCACTCGTCGCGGTTGGAGGCGAGTCGACGTTCCCAATACTCCGGCGTGTAGAACCCGGTCGGACGCGCGGGCTCCCAGGGCTCGAGGTGCGCGCGGTTGCGCTCGAAGTACGCGAGCACCTCCGGCGCGCGCCCCGGATGCGGCATGTGCACCCGCAGACGCGCGGTGCGCAGGTCGGGCCTGTCGGCAGCGGCCGACTCCGGGAGCGTGACGCTCATGGCGCGCACGCTACCAGCTTCCTCGAAGGCCGCATGCGTCGGCCGATCCGAGAGGTCGAGCGCTCTCACGAAGCTTCACCCACGCGAAACGGATGCCTTACTGCAAGCCGCCCTACTGGACGGCGCGCAGCGAGCGCAGCGAGCGAAGGCTCGTGGGAGGGGGCCCCACGGGGCTTCATGCCCCGTGGGGGAGGGTCTGGCGACAGACCCTCCGGGAACCGAAGATCCGTCATTGGACGCGTGCCAGGAAACGCCCGGCGGGTACACTGCCGCGCCATGCGTGTCGCTTGCTTCTTCGCACTCTTCTTCGTCGCGGCGTGCGGCGCGCGTTCGGATCTCGCGCGCAGCGTCGACGCGGACGGGCTCGAACGACCGCGCCCCGGCGAAGAGGTGTGCAGCGGCATCGACGAAGACCTCGACGGGAAGGTCGACGAGGACTTCCGCGACGAGGACGGGCGCTACGTGCACCCCGATCATTGCGGCGGCTGCGGGATGCCGTGCCGCGCGAGCGGGAGCGTGACGCTCGCGGCCGAGTGCGTGGTGATCGACGGCGCGCCGGTGTGCGCGGCCACGCGCTGCGCGGAGGGCTTCGTGCCGAGCTCGACCGGGCGCTGCGTGCCGGTCTTCGATCGCCTCTGCCTGCCCTGCCTCGTGGACTCGGAGTGTGGCGATCATCGCCTCGCG
>JALOQC010000552.1 GCA_025453555.1 Myxococcota bacterium
GGAGCAGTTGAGCGCGACCATCGCGCGACCCCGCCGCGCGCTCGCGTGATGCAGCGCGCGCGCGACCATCTCCTTGCCGGTGCCGGTGTCGCCGAGCACCAGCACCGAGAGCTCGCTCGGTCCGACCTTCTGCACGAGCCGACGCAGCTCGTGCATCGAGGGGTGCTCGCCCACCAAGAGGTAGTCCGCGTCCGCGCTCGTGCCGGCCGCGCGTCGGAGCTGCGCGAGGAGCGGCAGCACCAACGAGCCGACGAGGCGCAGCTCCTCGACGTGATGAGCGGCGAAGCGCGCGCGCGCCCCTTGTTTTCCGAGGAAGATCGCGCCGAGCACGGTGGCGCCGAGCTTCATCGGCACGCAGAGCACCGAGCGCAGCCGGAGCGCCGCCACGCTCGGCACGTCGCCGTAGCGACCGTGCGCGGCCGCGTCCACGAGCAGCACCGGCTCACCGCGCGTGAGCACGTCGCGCACCAGGGTGTCGGAGAGCAGCGCCGCCCCGTCGTCGAGCGCGCGTCCGTCGCGATGCTCCGCGACCGGCACCGTGTAGTCGCCGCGCTCTTCGAGCACGAGCGCGCCGCTGTCGGCGTCGGTCGCGGCGAGCAGCTCGCGCAAGAGCGCGCGCAGAGCCGCCACGGGTCCGTCCGCGTCACCGAGCGCGAGGGCGATGCGCTCCACCGGCAGCCGCGTGGTGTCGTCGTGCGCATCGACGGGCTCGTTCGCGCCCGACGTCTGCACCGCGAGCGCGGCTCCGTCCCGCACGATCCGCTCGCCCGCCGCGAGCACCACCACGTCCCCGCTCTCGAGGAAACGCGCCTCGACGCGTCCGTCGTCGCGCCGCTTGAGCAGCGCCCACTGCCGAGGCAGCGAGGGAATCCGAAGATCCGCGCGCGGATCCGAGCCCACCGCGAGCACCCGCTTGTCGAGCGCACGCCGCACCGCGGCTTGCCCGAGCACCTCGAGCACGATCTCCAACGAAGCGTCTGCGCTCATCGTGGTCGAGGGTAGATCGCGCGCGTGCGAGGGTCACTCGAACGAGGTGGAGCCTTCGGGCGCGCCTTCAGGCGGCGTTCGCACAGGGCTCGCTCAGGGCGCTCCTTCAGGCGGCGCTCGCTCCGGGCTCGCTCCGGGCGCTCCTTCAGGCGGGCGCCGTGCACGCGCCGAAGAACAACACCGCGAAGCCCCCGAGCTCGGCCACGACGAGCGCGACCATGAACGCGACGACGAGCGCGGGAGGCACGGTGCGCTTCCCGAGACGGTGAGGTTTCTCGAATTGATTGTCGGTGTCGCGCAGCACGCCGTGGACGACGTAGGTCGACAGACCGAGCCCGAAGAACGCGATCTGCGCGACGACCGCCGCGACCTCGAGATCGGGCGCGAGCACGCTCAGGGCGGCGAAGCGCTCCACCACGAGGCACGCAAAGGCGTAGAGGAGCGCGGCGCGGTGCGCGACGTCGACGTAAACGGGCGCGCGGGCGTCCGTGCTCCGCGCGAGGGCGACGTACTTCCACACCCCGAAGACGAGGCCGGCGAGGAAGAAGGCGCCCGAAGAGAAGGCAGCGAATCGTTCGGCGAAGGGCATGCGGGAGTGTGAGCGCCGCGCGAGGTCGCGGCTTGTACGATCCGGCTGCGTCCTTCGCGCGCTACCGAAGCACCCGCGCCGCAATCGCCCCGTCTCCAAGTCGCTCGAAGGCGTGGGCTTCGCTCCAGGGTCGTCGTGATGCCGGCGCCGGCGGGCTGCTATCGTGCGGCGTGGCTCGAATCCACCTCTGGGCCGACCGCGTGCTCTCCGTCGCGCGCCTCGGCCGCGTCGGCCTGCACGCGCACGCGGCGACCGCGGTGTTGTTCGCGGTCGACGGACCCTTCGGGCTGCGGGTGGCGGGAGGCCGGTTCGAGGCGGTCGAGCACGTCGTGCTCTCCGCGGGGTGCCCGCACGAGCTCGACTGCGGGGAGGGTCGCGTCGGCGTCGTGCACCTCGCGCCGGGCGCGCTCGCGCACACGCAGGTGTGCGCGCACCTCGGCCTCGATCCGGACGCGTCCCACCACCGCCTCGAGCCGCCGCCACGTCGACGCGAGGAGCTCGAAGCGATCTTCGAAGGCGAGCTCGGTGGCGCGGAGCTCGCGGCATGGATGGACGCGCGCGTGGGAGCGCCGGTCCGACGACACGCGAGCGACCGTCGCGTCGAGGCGGTCGCGCAGCGCCTCGCGAGCGCGCAGGGGAACGAGCCGCTCGACGAGCTCGCGGCGGGGGTGGGGCTCTCGGCGTCGCGGCTTCAACACCTCTTCCGCGCCGAGCTCGGCATCACACCGCGTCAGCTCCGCACGTGGCAGCGTCTACGGACCGTCGCGCGACGCGTGAGCGAAGGCGACGATCTGACGCGCGCCGCGCTCGAGGCGGGCTTCGTCGACTCCGCGCACTCGAGCCACGCGTTTCGGCGCTTCCTCGGGATCGCGCCCTCGCGGGTGCTCTCGCGGCAGGCACGCGTGCACGTTCACGCGCCGAAGAGCACGTAGCGCACGGGTTCGAGCGCGAGCAGCGCGCCGGGGGTCTTCGAGAGCGCCGCGAGCGCGTCGTCGAGCGTGGCGGCGTCGTGGGTCTCGACGCGACGGATCGCGCGCTTCGGTGGGAGCATGCGGCGATCGAGCGCGTCGAGCTCGGCGCGCCGCGGCGGTCGACGCAGGAAGCGCTGGTAGCGCGCCTGCAGCTCGGGTGCGACGTCGAGCAGCGGCGCGAGCGCGAAGTCGCGGAGCTCGAGCGCGGGGTGGGGAACGACGAGCCGCGCGCTGCGAAACGGTCGCTCCGTCCAGAGCAGGTCGAGATCGAGCGTTCGCGCGCCCCAACGTTCGGTGCGCACGCGACCGAGCTCGCGCTCGACGCGGAGCAGACGATCGAGGAGCGCTTCGGGCGCGCCGTCGAAGCGCACGCGGAAGGCGGTGTTCACGAAGTCGGGCCCGGGCGGCGCGCCGGGCAGCACCAAGGCCGGCGTGGCGACGAAACGCGCGACGCGCTCGACCCGCACGCCGAGCCCGTCGAGCCGCCGCGCCGCTCCGCGAAGGAGCGCGACGCGTGTGCCGAGGTTGCTCCCCGCGCCGACGATCGCGATCACCGCGCGAGGGTGCAGCGCGGGGTCGGGGGCGGCAACGTGGGGGCGGCGAGGATCGAATGCCGGACCGCGCCTGCGTCGGAGTATCGTCCGCGCCATGGGTGCGACCTGGGTCATCGACGCGAAGAAGAAGAAGGCACAGAGCGACGATCCGACGACGCCGCCGAAGCGAGTGCCCCTCGACCAGGCGATGGAGACGCTCTTCGTCACGCGGGTTCAGCGTCGGACGGCGTTAGGAGCCTCCGACGACGCGCGTCACATCCTCGCGTTCCTCGAGCGCTTCTTCGCCGATCCGGAGGCCCGCAAGGACAAGCCGGACGAGGACGGCCTCGAGGCGCTGTGGGCCTGCTACGCGAGCACGATGGACCACAGCTCGACGCTCTCGCTCTTCTTCGAGTGGTGTGGGCCGGAGTGGCTCCTCACTCACTCGCTCGAAGGCGGCCGTTACGCTTGGGATGGCGTCCAGCAACTCTTCACACGCACGAGCGAACCGAAGACCCACTGGGGTCTCTACTTCGCGCTGATGTTCCTGCGAAAGCACGCGGCGAAGCTCGACCTCTCGGGGCCCGCGCGCGCCGCGAAGCTGCCGCTCGCCGATCGGACCCGCCTTGCGAGTCTGTTCGACGACGCCGGGTGGGCGGGTGAGCTCGCCGACGAATGGATCACGCAGGGAGTCAGCCAGCGTGATGCCTGGGATGCGTGTTGGATTCTCGGATTGATCGACGATCCCGAGCGCTTCGAGCGCTTCGTCGCCGCGATCGGCGATCAAATGCAGCACATCGGCGGCAGCGCGCGCCTCGGCTGCCGGCGGAGGTGGTCGAACGTGTCTTCGTCGGGCTGCTCGATCGCGGCCTGACCGAGAAATGGAAGAGCTCGAACGTCGAGCCCTACGCCAAGGCGCTCTTCCACGTGAAGAGCCCCGAGGTCGCGCGGGTGCTCGCGGCGTGGATCGGCGAGAAGAGCGTGGCGAAGGTCGCGACCGACTACTTCCGCGCGCACCCGGAGCTCGCGGACGCGGCGCTCGTTCCGGTGGCGAAGCGGAAGGGCAAGGCGGGTCCGATCGCCAAGGCGCTGCTGGAGTCGATCGCACGCACGCCCACGGAGGCGTCGGAGGCGTCGGAGGACGAGGACACACCGGCCGCGAAGCC
>JALOQC010000553.1 GCA_025453555.1 Myxococcota bacterium
TCGACGAGACGCGCGTGCAGCGGCGGCTCGAGACGCGCTACGTCGACAAGACGAGCCGCGACCTCGACGAGGCGCTCGCGTGGATCCACGAGGCGTGCGCGAAGGGCGAGGCGATCAGCGTGGGGCTCGTCGGCAACGCGGCGGAGGTCTACCCCGAGCTCGTGAAGCGCGGCGTGATCCCGGACTTCGTGACCGAGCAGACCTCGGCGCACGATCCGCTGCGCGGCTACGTGCCCAAGGGGCTCTCGCTACAGCAGGCGGCGGCGCTGCGGGCGGACGACCCGGACACGTACGTGCGACGCGCGCGCGAGAGCATGCGCGACGAGGTGGAGGCGATGCTCGCGATGGTCGAGCGCGGCGCCTTCGCGTGCGACTACGGCAACAACATCCGCGCCGAAGCGCAGGTGGTCGGCTGCCCGCGCGCGTTCGAGATCCCGGGCTTCGTGCCCGCGTACGTCCGCCCGCTCTTCTGCGAAGGAAAGGGGCCGTTTCGCTGGGTCGCGCTCTCCGGCGATCCGGAGGACATCGCGGTCACCGACGCGATCGTGAAGGAGGTGGTGCCGGACGATCCGCACCTGCATCACTGGCTCGACATGGCGAAGGAGCGCATCGCGTTCCAAGGCTTGCCCGCCCGCATCTGCTGGCTGGGCTACGGCGATCGGCACCGCGTGGGGCTCGCGTTCAATCAGGCCGTGCGCGATGGACGATTGAAGGCGCCGATCGTCATCGGCCGCGATCACCTGGACTGCGGGTCGGTCGCGAGCCCGAACCGCGAGACCGAAGGCATGAAAGACGGCACGGACGCGATCGCGGACTGGGCGATCCTCAACGCGCTCGTGAGCACCGCGGGCGGCGCGTCGTGGGTGAGCTTCCACCACGGCGGCGGCGTGGGCATGGGTTACTCGCTCCACGCGGGGCTCGTGATCGTGGCAGACGGAACCGACGAGGCGGCCAAGCGGCTCGAGCGTGTGCTGACGAACGATCCCGGGATGGGCGTCATCCGCCACGCGGACGCGGGCTACGAGATCGCGCAGGAGACGGCGGCGAAGAAGGGCGTGCACATCCCGCACGCGAAGCGATGAGCGCGGGTGGCGCGACGACGGGCGCGCGACGGGCACGACGCGCGACGAGCTCTCCATCGCGCTCGCGATGCTCCGAGCTTCCCGAGGCGAGCGCGACGTGGAGCCTCTCGTGAGCGGCGTCGATCCCGCCCGCGTCGGTCGCGTCGAGGAGGTCGAGCTCCTGCTCTCGAACGTGTGCGTCGCGACTTGTGCGGGCGAAGGCGACGCGCTCGCTCGGCTCGATCTGCACGAGGCATGGTCCGTCGGGATCGTCGGTGACCGCATCGCGTACCTAGGGCCCACGTCGGGCGAGCCGCGCGCGAAGCAGCGGCGTGATCTGAGCGGCGCGTGCGTGCTGCCGGGGCTGGTGGATCCCCACACGCACCTTCCGTTCGCGGGCTCGCGGGTGCACGAGCTCGCGCGAAAGCTCGCGGGCGTGGACTACCGCACGATCGCCGCCGAAGGGGGCGGCATCGCGTCCACCGTGCGCGCGACGCGCGAGGCGAGCGACGAGCTCCTCTACGTACTCGCGAAGGCGCGTGCGCTGCAGATGCGCGCCCACGGCGTGACCGCGATCGAAGCCAAGAGCGGCTACGGCCTCTCGGCGGAGCACGAGCTGCGGCTGCTGCGGGTGCTCCGACGGCTCGACGACGAAGGCGTGATGCGGGTGTCGACGACGTTCCTCGGCGCACACGCGGTGCCGCCGGAGCGCAAGGGCGAGCGTGCGCGTTACCTCGACGAGGTCGTGCGCGAGCAGCTCCCACGCGTGGTCGAGGAAGGCCTCGCGGACGCGATCGACGTCTACTGCGACGACGGCGCGTTCACGCTCGACGAGGCGCGGCGCGTGCTCGAAGCGGGTCGTTCGCTCGGGCTCGCGGTGCGCGCACACGCGGGGCAGTTCGCAGATCTCGGCGCGGCGGAGCTGGTGGCGGAGCTCGGCGGGCTCAGCGCGGATCATCTCGAGGCGGTGTCGGACGCGGGCCTACGCGCGATGGCGGACGCGGGCGTGGTGGGCGTGTTCCTGCCGGGCGCGTGGCGAACCCTGCGCCAAGTGCCGCCGAGCGGCGCACGCTTTCGAGATCACGGCGTCGCGGTCGCGGTCGGCACCGATCTGAACCCGGGCACGAGCCCCACCGCGGATCTCCCGCTCGCCGCAGCCCTCGCGATGCGCGATGGTGGGCTCACCTGCGAAGAGGCGCTGCTCGGCATCACGCGCCACGCGGCGCGCGCGGCGGGCTTCGGCGAGCTCGGTCGATTGCAGCTCGGTGGGCTCGCGGATCTCGCGGTGTTCGACACCCCGAGCCCGCGCACCATTCCCTACGTGCTCGGCGACGTGCGCGCTTCGCTCGTGGTGCGCGGCGGCGAGGTCGTGCTCGAAGCGAGCGCGCCGTTGCCCTGGTAGAGCCCCGCGACGGTCCGATCCGCGCCGCACCGAGAGGAGCGCGTTCGCAGCACGGCGAGCGGAGGGTCGGAATCCGCTCCGGGTGTACGTCGTTCCGCACGTGCTTCGCGCGCGGGATTCCCACGCGACGCGACCGAGTCTTCTGCTACCCTCGGCTCCCGCGCATCATGAAGATCGACGTCGATGCCGCCTTCAAGAGCTACGAGACGCGCTTCTCCGAGAAATTCGGGGAGAAGCCGGTCGGCTCGTTCGCGAAGTTCCACAACACGATGATCCAGCGGCTCGACCGCGCGGGCTTCGAGCCGCGTCTCGCCGCGTACTTGAAGTGGCACCGCGAGTGTAAGCGGCTGCTCGGATCGGGCGCGACGATCAGCGACGTGCTCGTGATGGAGTTCGAGGAAGCCTCTTCGTGGATCTGCCTGCAGGCGCCCAACGTGCTCGAGATGTTCTCCGGTGAGGTCGGCGACCCCGCGGAGATGGTCACGAGCACCGGGCAGTTCGCGGCGGTGAAGAAGTCGGCGGCTGACCCCGCCGACCGAGGCAAGAAGTAGCGTTCGAGCTCCGACCGCGCGTCGCTCACGCGCATCGGCCACGCGCGCACATCGGCGACGTCGCATCACGCGCATACCGTGCGGTCTCGCTCGTCAGCTCACGACAACGTCCCTCGTCGAGCTGCTACGGTGCTCCTCCCATGCCGACCTTCGACGTAGTGTGCAAGCTCGACCGCCAAGAGGTGGTCAACGCCATCGACCAGGCGAGCCGCGAGATCGCCCAACGCTTCGACTTCAAGGGCACGAACACCACCGTCGAGCTCACCGACGAGGGCATCGTGCTGCGCTCGAGCAGCGAGGGCCGCGTCGACGGCGCGCGCGACGTGCTCGAGCAGAAGCTCGTGAAGCGCAAAGTCAGCCTCAAGAGCCTCGACCCCAAGAAGGTGCAGCCGGCCGGTGGCTCGACCTACCGGCAGCTCATCGAGCTCAAAGAGGGGATCTCCACCGAGAAGGCCAAGGAGATCGTGAAGGCGATCAAAGACAGCAAGATGAAGGTGCAGGCGTCGATTCAAGGCGACTGCGTGCGGGTCAGCGGGAAGAAGAAGGACGACCTGCAAGAGTGCATCGCCTTCCTCCGCGGGCAGGACTTCGATCTTCCGCTGCTCTACCAGAACTTCCGGGATTGAAGCGCGTCGCGCGACGGGCGATCCCGAGCCGCGCGGACCGCGCAGGTGAGACTCATGCCGAGCGAGCGCTTCGAGCACCGCGTGCAGATCTACTACGAGGACACCGATCACTCGGGCGTCGTCTACCACTCGAACTACCTGAAGTACTTCGAGCGCGCCCGAGAGCACATGCTCGGCACGCGCGAGCTGCGGCGTCTCTGGGAAGAGGAGGGCGTCGGCTTCGTGGTCTACAAGGCCGAGCTCACCTACAAACAAGGCGTGGAGCTGGAGAGCGCGTTCCGGCTCGTGTTCCGACAAGACGCGTGGCGCACCAGCGACGAGACGTTGCTCGTGCAGGGCACCGTGCAGCTCGTGTGCGTCGATCGCGACAAGAAGCTCGTGCGGGTGCCCGAGAGCGTGACGCGCGCAGTGCTTTGATTTCCGGAGGGCGCTCTGATTTTTGGAGGGGCGTTCCGCGGTCACCCGTGGACGCTCGCGCTCGCGTGCGCGGACGCTCGCGGTTTCCGATCGTGTCGGTGACGCCGACTCAGCCGCAGACGCGGTTTCGGCCCGTGCGCTTGGCCTCGTAGAGCCGCTCGTCCGCCGACTGCACCACCGACTGCGTGCTCTGCATCGACTCGTCCCACTCGGTCACGCCACAACTGATCGTCACGTCGATGCGCGAGCCGTCGAACTCGAAGGTCGCGTCGTCGACGAGGCGGTTGAGCTTGCGCGCGAGCTCGCGGCAGCCGTGGATGCCGACCTCGGGGGTGATCACCGCGAACTCTTCGCCGCCCACGCGAGCGACCACGTCGTCGCGGCGCACCTGCCCGCGCACGAGGGTGCCGAGCTGGCGGAGGATCGCGTCGCCCGCGAGGTGCCCGAAGGTGTCGTTGATCTGCTTGAAGTGATCGATGTCGAAGAGGATGAGCCCGAAGGTGCTGCCGTAGCGGCGCGCGCGAGAGAGCTCGCGGTCGAGCATCTCGTCGAAGAAGCGTTTGTTGTGGACCTGCGTGAGGCCGTCCACCGTCATCAGGCGGTAGATCTCCTCGTGGTACTGGCCCTCGATGTTCCCGCCGACGATGAACTTCAGGATCGTGCGGCCCACCTTGAGCTGGTCGCCGTCGCGCAGCTCGGCCGACTCGACCTGCTCGTCGTTGACGTAGGTGCCGTTGGTGGAGCCGAGGTCGCGCACCGCGAACGAGCGCCCGTCGAACGCGATGCGGCAGTGGTTGCGCGAGACCGACTCCTGGTCGATCTGCAGCTCGCAGCGCGACGAGCGCCCGATCACCACCGGCTCGGATCCGAGCGGCACGCGTCGCCCGAGGTCTTCGCCATAGATCACCACGAGGCACGCATCGCGCGCGCCGCTCTTGGCCGCGGACTGCCGCTGACCGACCACGGTCACTACGGTCTTGTGCGGATTCGTCGTGCGGTCGTCCGACATCCTCGTCGCTCGAGCGCACACTATATCGCGCATTTCGTGCGCCAGGTCAGCTCGCTTCGTTCGGCTGGGCTCTCGTGCCCACCGTCCCCCAGATCCCTCCCCCACCTGGCCGTCCATCGGGGCCCTCGTCGCGCTGCCTCGGTGCCCGCCGTTTTGTTGACCCTTCGATCCCCCGCTTGCGAGGGTCGGCCGCGATGACGCACCCCGTCACCGAACGTCGCCGCGCCGCCCGGCATCGCTGGGCCGTGCTCGTGCTCGCGCTCGTCGTGGCCGGGCTCGCGGGCTTCCTGCAGGTCTCGACCGGCGTCGCCGACGAACGCCGAGGCGAACGCGAGGCGTCGGCCGGCCCGCCCGCCCCGGCGCGCGCGACGCCGACGAAGCAAGCCGCCGTGCGCGCCCCGGGCCCCGCGCGCCCGACGCGGGACCTCCTTCGAGGCCTCGACCCGCGCCGCCACGAGCCCTCGGGCGACGAGCGCGTGTCACCGCTGGCCGAAGGTCGGCGCGCGGTGCTCACGCTCGAGCCGGGCTTGCAGGAGCACCTCGAGCAGGAGCTCGCGCGCTACGCAGTTCCCTACGGAGCGGTCGTCGCGATGGAGCCGAGCACCGGACGCGTGCTCGCGTACGTGAGCCACTCCAGCGCGAACCCGGACGCTGGGGATCTCGTGCTCGATCCCACCCCGCCGACCGCGTCGGTCTTCAAGGTGATCACGGGCGCGGCGCTCGTGGACGCCGGAGTCTCGCCGAGCACCAACGTCTGTTACACGGGCGGCGGCAGTCGCCTGACCGCGTGGCACCTCGACGATCACGATCGCGAGACGTCGTGCCACACGCTCGCGCAAGCGATGGGTCATTCGACCAACGCCGTCTTCGCGAAGCTCGCCGATCGCCACCTCGACGCGCCCACGATCGAACGGTACGCGGCCGCGTTCGGCTTCGGGCACGCGCTGCCCTTCGACGTGCCGACGCGCCCGAGCCCGGCCGAGGTCCCGACGGAGCGTCTCGAGCTCGCGCGCACTGCGGCGGGCTTCTGGCACATGCACATGTCGCCTCTGCACGCCGCGCTGATCGCGAGCACCATCGCGAACGACGGCCGGATGCCGCGCGCGGCCATCGTCGACCGCGTGGAGGCGCCGAGCGGCGAGGTGCTGATGCGCCACGAGCCGAGCGTCTTCCGCGAGGTGATCCCTCGCTCCACCGCGCGCGCAGTGAACCAGATGATGCAGCTCACGGTGACCGAAGGGACCGCGCGGCGGACCTTCGTGGATCCGCAGGGTCGCCCGTTCCTGCCGGGCATCGCGATCGCCGGGAAGACCGGCACCCTGAGCGCCGAGCGTCCGTATCGCGGCTACACGTGGTGGGTCGGCTTCGCGCCCGCGGAGCGTCCGACCATCGCCGTCGCGGCGGTCGTCGTGAACACGCCGCTCTGGCGCATCAAGGCGAGCCACGTCGCGCGGGAGGCGCTGCGCTGGTACCTCGTCGAGAACGCCGCCACGCGCGCGACCCCGACCGGAGGCTGAACACGCTTCGTCGAAGACGTACGTGCCCGTCGGTCTCCCGAGACCGCGACCGCTGCCCGTAGGGCCTCCCCTGCACGCGGCTGCGCCCGTGGACTCCCGACGACGTCGGGCTTCTGTGCGCCGCGCCGCCCGCGTATCCTCACGCCCATGGACGAGTCGACGCTCATCGCGCTGCTCAAGAAGGGCGCTCAGCACAAGGCGAGCGACGTGATCCTGAAGGTCGGCCAACCGCCGGCCTTTCGCGTGAACGGCGACCTGCACTACCTCCAAGGCGACAAGCTGCGTCCCGAACAGACGCTCGCGCTCGCGGAGATCATCCTCCGCCGCTCACGATTCAAGGGCTCGCTCGAGGAGCTCACGGAGTACGACACGAGCTACGGCGCGCAGGGCGTCGGTCGTTACCGCGTGAACGTCTACCGACAGCGCGGCTCGCTCGCGATGGCGCTGCGCGCGATCCCGCTCGACGTCCCGAACTTCGAGGCGCTGCGGCTCCCGCCCGCGATCGCGAAGCTCGCCGAGAACGAACGCGGAATGATCCTCTGCGTCGGCGCGGCCGGAAACGGAAAGAGCACCACGCTCGCCGCGATGGTCGATCACATCAACCGCTCGCAGCGTGTGCACATCGTCACCATCGAAGACCCGATCGAGTACATGCACACCGACCAACTCGCGTCGGTGTCTCAACGCGAGATCGGCCTCGACACCCCACACTTCGCGACCGCGCTGCGCGCCGCGCTCCGCCAAGATCCGGACGTGATCCTGGTCGGCGAGATCCGCGACGAAGAGACGATGGACATCGCGCTGAAGGCGGCCGAGACGGGTCACCTCGTGCTCTCCACGCTCCACACGCCGGACGTCGCCCGCACGGTGGGTCGCGTGCTCGCGCTCAGCGGTAGCAACAGCGTGCAGGAGACGCGCGAGCGTTTCGCCGACAATCTGAAGGGCATCGTCGCGCAGCGTCTCTTGCCGCGCGCGGACGGTCAGGGGCGCGTGATCGCGGTCGAGGTGCTCGTGATGACGGGCACCGCGCGCGAGAGCATCCGGAGCCCGGAGGGGAACCTGCCG
>JALOQC010000138.1 GCA_025453555.1 Myxococcota bacterium
CGTCCTCGCGTGCCGGGATGGCTCGGGCTCGCGTCACCCGAACGCCGTTCCACCCTACGATTCCATTCTGGATCTCGGTTGCGGGTTGCCCTAACGTCGGGACGGCGGGCGACTTCGTCGACGGGAGGGTTCATGGCGGTTCTCGGTGCTTCCGCACGACGCGCGTCGTTCGTGCTCACCTACGCGTTCGTTTCGCTGGGCGTCGCGCTCGTGAGCTCTCGCGCGGGCGCTCAGAGCTCGGAGGCCGACGACGCGCTCGCACGCGAGCGTTACCAAGCCGCCGTCGTCGCCTTCGACGCCGGCTCGTACGAAGCCGCGCTCGATCTCTTTCGAGGCGCCTACGAGCTGAGCCCGCGGCCGCAGCTCCTCTACAACATCGGCACCACCGCCGATCGCCTGCGCCGCAACGTCGAAGCGGTGGAGGCGTTCGAGGCCTACCTGGAGCAGGCACCGAACGCGTCCAACGCCGAGTCGGTGCGTCGGCGGATCGAGGTGCTCCGAGAGGAGATTGCGCGACAGCGTGCGCTCGAAGAAGCCGCCGCTGCGGCCGCTGCGACCGAAGAGCCCGACGAAGCGTCCGAGTCGCGTGGGCGAAAGCGGCGACGCGTGATCGGCGGCGTGATCGGTGCGGTGCTCGTGGTCGGCGGCGGCGTGGCGCTCGCGATCGGGCTCTCGCAGCGGGGAGGCAGCTCGTACCAGGCCCCCGAGCACGACTTCGTGATCCAGACCCTGGGAGGTCGTCGATGAACCGCCTCTTGGACCATCCGGCCGCGCGAGCCGCTGCGCGCTCGGCTCTTCCCGCGACCGAACCGTCGAACCGCTCGTGGCGTCACGCGTCCTGCGCCTTGTTGTTCGGCGCGCTCGGCCTGCTCGCGTGCGGCGACGACGACGCCACCCCGACGCAGGTGTTGCTGATCGTCGAAGCCGACGACGTGATTCGTCAGCAGGCGAGCTCGGTTCGGATCTCCGCCTACGCGGGCGAGGGCGCGTTCGCGCCGCCGCGCGAGACCTCCGCGCTCGTCGAGGAGCGCGACTGGCCAGTCGCGGGCGAGAGCGACTGGCCGATCCGCGTGCTCCTCGAGCCGCGGCGTTTTCCCGAAGGTCGCTATCGGATCGTCGCGAGCGCCGAGGTCGGCTCGATGGGCGTCGTCGAGGCGCAGGTGATCAGCGGCTACGTCTCGGGTGAGCTGCGGGTCGTCCGCATACGGCTGCACGCGGCCTGCATCGACGCCGATCCGTGTGCGCCGACCCAACGGTGCAACGCGGTCGGTGCGTGCGAGGGCGCGGAGATCCTACCCGACGAGCTCGAATGTCCCGACGGTGGAACCTGCGGCCCTCGCGACGCAGGTGGGCCGGAGGTGGACGGCGGACTCGTCGACGGCGGCGAACGCGACGGCGGTGTCGTCGACGGCGGCGAGATCGACGCGGGCACGTGCGACACGGACCCCGATTGTGGTGGGGGCGGCGCGAGATGCATCGACGGGCGCTGCGTTCCGCCCGACGCGGGCATGCCCGACGGCGGTGTCGACGCGGGGCCGCCGCCGCCGCCTGCGAGCCCAACCCTGTTCGACTACGCGGCCGCGATCCCGGCCACTCAAGGCCTCGAGGTCCTCGGAGCCGCGCCACGTGGCGTCAGTGGCGTCGTCGTGGTCGGTTCCGTCGGGGACAGCTTGCGCGATGCGTTCGCGATGCGGTTCGTCGACGGCGAACACCGTTGGACCGCTCGCGTCGGGGGCACGTTGTCGGATCGTCTCTACTCCGTCGCGACGATCCGGGAAGGAACACCCGAGGAAGAGACGCTGGCGGTCGGACTCCTTCGAATCTCCAGGAGCGGCACGAACAGCAACGACGTGCTCCTCGTGCCCATGAACGACGACGCGGTGGGCGACACCACCGTGCTCGGGACGGCGGGCGACGAGCACCTCTTCGGCGTGGTCCCCGGCGGCGAGGTCGCGGACTTCGTCGGCTTCGGCGTGTGCGGGGCCGAGGGCTCGCGCAACGGTCTCGTGATGGGCATCGACGTGGCCGGGAGCACCGCCACGGCGCGATGGACTCGATGCTACGACCTCGGCGACGACGAGTATTTCTCGAGCGGCGTGGTGGTCGGTCGGCAGATCGTGGCCATCGGCACCCAAGAGCCCGGCGCGCCAGCCGATCCGGGGCGCGCCATCGTCGCGCGGGTGCCGAGTCCCATGGGAGAAGCCGTGGCACCGATCGCGTTTCGTTCGCGTGAGCTCGGGACGCGTGCCTACACCGCCGCGCTCGACCCGGCAGCGAACCACGTGCTGGTCGGCGCGGCCTTGGGCACCAGCGGGGGACAACCGGCGGTGCTCCGTCTGAACGCGAACGACCTCGACTACCGAAGCACGACCGCCCTCCCGATCGACGCGGTCTCTCCGACCCGGCTGGTCGCCGCCGGGCCGAACGTGACGGTGGTCGGCATCCGAAACGTCGGTGGCGTCTATCGCCCCTTCGTAGGCCAACTCCGCGACGGCTTCTCCTGGGTCGAATACGCGAACGTGCGCGTCGCGTCGTTCCTACCGACGCCATTCGTGGAGGTCGGCGGCGTGCCCCGCGTCGTGGGGGAAGGAAATCGTGCCCTCGTGGACATGCCCTTCACGAGCACGCCGGCCGCGAGCTGTGCAGGTGCCACGATGACCGGCCCGATCGGCTTGATGTCCAACGAGCTCGAGTCGGTCACGATCACGACCAGCACCCCATCGTTCGTGGTCGCGTCGCCTTCCATCACGCGGACCTCGTTGAACCCGCTGGCCCGCAACGAGTGTCCGTGACGACAGCGCGTGAGCACGTGAGCCGGCGAGCTCGAGCCGCGAGCCGAGTGGGCACGAGCTCGAAGTGAAACGGAATCGGATCGCGGGCTTCTTCTCGTTCGAGGAAGAGCAATCAGGTCCGTCGAGGTCACGGAGCCGAGCCCGGACCACCCTCGCGCACGACTCCCTCAACGGGAGCGGGCTCCGCTTCGAGCGACGTCGGGAGGCCGAACGGTGGCCGGGGCGTCCGCGTCGCTGCTGCAAAGTGCGCCGTGAAGCGAAGCGAGACGACCTTCTTCAACGCGACACGCAACGCCAACGATGGATCGGCGCGCGTGAGCCTTCACCGACGTGGCGGTAGCCGTCGGCGGTGAAGCCGATCGCTTCGCCCTGACGCTCGCGCTCGACCGGCACCGGATGCAGCGCCTCCTCGTCGAGGCGCGTCAGGTCCGACGCGAAGGTGACGAACGCGCCGAGGTAGTGTCGACCGAGGAGCACCTCGCAGCTCGGCGCGAAGTCGGCGGCTGACCCCGCCGACTCAGCCAAGAAGTCGGCCGCAGTGAACATGCTCGCGCGGTTCGCGGGGCCGAGCGCGATCTCGTCGTGGAAGATCGACGTCGCGGTCGTGCCCGGAACGAAGCGCGCGGTGTACACACGAAAGTGTCCGATGGGCGGTCGTTTCGTGAGGAGGACGAGCGTGCCGTCGTCATCGACCACGAAGGCTTCGGTGTCGCGTGCGCCGTCCGGGAAGGTCAGCTCCATCGACTCGACGACGGCTTCGTCCCGAATCGGCTCGCGCGGATCGGGCTCACGCACGCGATGGACTCGCACCGACGGGTACACGCTGTCGTTGTCGCCGACGTCGCCCACGTAGAGACACGAACGATCGAGATCCGTGTCGTCGCAGGGGCCGCGCGCGAGCTCTTCCCAATCGCGGTTGTCCACGGGCAGCGGCAACGTCGCGCGGAGGCTCCCGTCGTCACCGATGGCGTAGAGCGCTGCCTCGCCGCCGGAGTCGTCGTGCGCCCAGAAGATCGTGTCGTCGAAGCGTGAGGTCACGAGCCCCGAGAGCTCCGTGAGCACGTCGGGCAACGCGCCGGTGGTGTCGAGGGTGAGCGTGTAGCTCCCTTCGGCTCCGCGAAGACACCCGCAGAGCCGATCGACGGCGGAGTCTTCGTCGGCGTCTCGGGCGGCGTCCGTCGGTGCGACTGGCGCGTCGAGCGTCGCATCCGCGGCGTCGAACGTCCCCGCGTCCGGCGTCGCCCCACCACCACCACACGCCACCACGACGAGCACCCAGACCTGACGCATGCGCCGAGGATGCGCCAAACAGGGCAACGAGCGGTACGTCCCGCAGAACTCGACCGAACGGCTTGTCAGCGTCTCGCCCGTCCACTAGTACCCGTTATCGATAACGATTTGCGTTTTCGAATCGCTCCACGGCTCCGTGACCGAACCACCCAGAGCGCCAGGCGCGCCTGCATCTGAGCATTCTCTGACCCGACGAATCCTTCCCCTCGTGCTGGCCCTCGCGGGCTGCGGCGGCGACAGCGGCGGCCTTCCCGAGAGCACCTCGGCGGCCCTCGAGACCTACGCTCGCATCGTCCACGCCTCGTACGAAGACTCGGCCGCGGCGGCGCGCGCGATGGACGCCGACCTCGAGGCCCTCGTGGCTACCCCCTCGGCGACCACCCTCGAAGCCGCGAAACAATCGTGGCTCGACGCGCGGATCCCCTACCTTCAAACCGAAGTCTATCGATTCTACGACGGTCCGATCGACGGCATGGACGGTGATCCCGAAGGCCTGATCAACGCGTGGCCCATGGACGAGCAGACCGTCGACTACGTCGAAGGCGAGCCCACCGCCGGCCGAATCAACGATGCGAGCTTCACCATCACCGCGGAGGCGCTCCTCGACGAGAACGGCGCGGGCGGTGAAGCCGACGTCGTGACGGGTTGGCACCCGATCGAGTTCCTGCTCTGGGGTCAGGACCTCACCGAGCCGGCGATGCGCATGCCCGGCCAGCGCTCGTTCGAGGATTTCGCGACCGCCGCCAACGCGGATCGTCGTGGCCTCTACCTGACGACCCTCGGAGACGTGCTCGTCGGCCACCTCGACGAGCTCACCGCGGCGTGGGCTCCCGACACCGCCGGGAACTACCGGGCGACCTTCCTCGCCGACGCGCCCGAGGAGTCGCTCCGTAAGGTGCTCACCGGGATGATCATCTTCGCGGGCTTCGAGAGCGCGGGTGAGCGTTTGCAGGCCGCGCTCGACGCGGGTGATCAAGAAGAGGAGCACTCGTGCTTCTCCGACAACACGCACGTCGACGCGATCGAGGACATCCGTGGCGTGCGCAACGTATGGCGGGGCCGATACGTGCGAACCGACGGAACCACGATCGAAGGCACGGGCCTTCGCGCGGTGGTGGAGGAGCTCGACCCGGACCTCGCGGCGCAGATCTCGACGTCGATCGACGAAGCGCTCGCCGCCGCGCAAACGATGCCGGTTCCCTTCGATCTCGCGATCGCGCCCGGTAACGCGGAGGGCAACGCGGCCGTGCAGGCCACGATCGACGCGCTGCGCGAGACCGAAATGCTCTTGACCCAGGTCTTCGTGGAGCTCGGCTTCACCGTGCCCGAGCCGGAGTGAACCGGTGACGGGGGCTCCGGTGATGCAGGACGTGGCGCGGCTCGCTCGATCGCTTCTGGTCCGTGGGGTCAGCTTCTCCGAGGGTCTGTCGCCAGACCCTCCCCACGGGGCATGAAGCCCCGAGGGGCCCCCTCCCGCGAGCCTACGCTCGCTGTCGCTCGCTGCGCGCCGTCCGGTAGGGCGGCTTGCGAAATCGGCTGAGCTTCTCTTCAGGCGCGGACGAGCGACGAGCCGCGCCGAGGACCGCGCGAGACCCCTTCGTTTCCGTCTTGGCTTTCGCTGGTACCCGAGCCCTCCGGCTCGCCTGTTGGAGACCGACGATGCGTCCGTGGCTCGGTGTGTTGTTCCTAGCGGCGTGTGCCGACCCGCTCACACCGCACGAGGGTGAGCAATACCCGGGCGGCGCCACGACGAACGTCTTCCTCTTCGGGGCGCAAGCTTTCACGCAGCCCGCGGCGAACCTCTCCAGCGACCGACGGGCGCCCTTTTTCGGCGGCAACGCTTTCTTCAACCAGGCGTGGGTCACCGCGCCGTCCTCCACCACGGCCCGTGACGGACTCGGTCCGCTCTTCAACGCCGCAGCGTGCAGCACGTGCCACTTCCGCGACGGTCGCAGCGCGCCGCCCGACGAAGGCGGCACGTTGACCGAGGTGCTGGTACGCCTCTCGATCGGCAACGACGCCGACGGCGCGCCCATCCCCGAACCCATCTACGGCGGGCAGCTCCAACCCTTCGCGACCGCGGGCGCGGCGCCGGAGGCGCGCCCCGAGGTGCGTTGGGAGACCGTCGAAGGCAGCTACGCGGATGGCACAGCCTACGCGCTGCGTCGCCCGGTCCTCACGCTCGTCGACCCGGCGTACGGCGCCTTCGCTCCGAACCTCCGCACCGGCGTTCGCGCGGCGCCGCACCTGATCGGCCTGGGTCTGCTCGAAGCGATCGCGGCGTCGCAGCTCGAGGCCTGGGCCGATCCGGACGACCTCGACGGCGACGGCATCCGCGGCGAGGTGCAGATCCTCGCCGATGGATCGATCGGCCGCTTCGGCTGGAAGGCCGAACAACCGACGGTTCGCCACCAGACTGCGGGCGCGTTCCACGGCGACATGGGTCTGACCTCGTCGCTCTTTCCCGAAGCGCCGTGCACGGAGTCGCAGACCGTCTGCCGCGAGGCCCCGAGCGGTGGGGACCCAGAGGTCGACGACCCGATGCTGGAGCGCGTCACCTTCTACGCGATGACGCTCGCACCTCCCGCGCGCCGCGAGGTGGCCGAGTCCGACGTGCTCCGCGGCCGCGAGCTCTTCGCGCGCTTCGGTTGCGCGAGCTGCCACGTCCCGAGCGTGACGACCGGCGAGCTCGAAGGCTTCCCCGAGCTCTCGAACCAACGCATCTGGCCGCACACGGACCTCCTGCTCCACGACCTCGGCCCCGAGCTCGCCGAGGACCACGCGGTGCATCGAGCGAGCGGCAGCGAGTGGCGGACGCCGCCGCTCTGGGGCCTCGGGTTCCTGCCGCAGGTCAACGGGCACCTCTCGCTGCTGCACGACGGGCGCGCGCGTGGCTTCGCGGAGGCGATCCTCTGGCACGGCGGCGAAGCCGAAGCGTCGCGCGAAGCCTTCCGCACCGCGGACGCCGCGGAGCGCGCGGAGCTCGTGCGCTATTTGGAGTCGTTGTGAGCCGACGAGTGACGAGGATGCTGGAGATGCACGGAAGCACACGACGGACTGCGGCTCGGTCGACGGCGAGCCTCGCCATCGCGTCGTCGGTCCTGGGGCTCGCGTTGACGATCGGATCGTGCTCGGGGGGCGCCGAGCCCTTCGACCGCGCGGCGATGCTCGGGTCGCTCGGGCAGACCGTGATCCTCCCGACCTATCGCGACTTCGCGGCGCGCGCGGGTGAGCTGGAGGCGGCCACCTCGACCCTCTGTGGAGGGCCGAGCGAAGCTACGCTCGCGAGCGCACGAGACGTCTACGCCGCGACCCGCGAGGTCTACGCCCAGGCGGAGGCGTTCGCGATCGGGCCCCACACGGACTCGCCTCGCCGCCTCTCGCCGAAGGTGAACTTCTGGCCGGTCCGCGAGGATCTCGTCGAGGAGCAGATCGCGGCCACGACCTCGATCGACCTCGACGCGACGAGCTCGTCTGCCCGCGGGTTGCCTGCGATCGGCTACCTGCTCTTCGGGCTCGATGGGGGGGCGGCCGAGGACGCGGCGATCGTCGCCGCGCTCGAAGGTCGTCGCTGCGAGTATCTGCGCGCGCTCACCGCCTACCTGAAGGCGCGCGCGGACGAATACGTGCTCGCATGGTCGCCCGACGGTGACGACTTCGCGGGTCAGCTCGCGGAGGGCCGCGGCACCTTCGCGAGCGTGCAGGCGTCGTCCGGCGTCGTGTTCGAGCAGCTCGTCTTCACGGCCGAGAACGTACGTGAGCTGAAGATCGGCAAACCCTTCGGCAAGCGCGACGGGGGCGTGCTGCAGCTCGGTGAGCAAGAGGATCGCCTCGGCGGGCGCTCGCTCGCGGACGCACACGCGAACGTGCGGAGCGTGCAGAACGTGTGGACGGGACGCTACGCCGACGTGCAGGGAATCGGCGTCCGCGATTGGTTACTGGCGCGGCGCCCGGCCCTCGAGCCCGAGGTTGCCGCGGCCTTCGACGCCGTCCACGCCGCGTTCGACGCGCTCGGCGACCAAACGCTCGACCAAGCGATCGCGGAAGACCCGGAGGGCGTCGAAGCGGTCTACCAAGCGGTGAAGGATCTGCAGACGGTCCTCGCGGTCGACGTCGCGCAGGCCCTCGCGGTGACGGTGACGTTCAACCCGACCGACGGTGACTGACGTGCCGGACCCGAAGTCGGCGGCTGACCCCGCCGACCCGACCAAGAAGTCGGCGGCTGACCCCGCCGACCCGACCAAGAGCTCGGCGAGGCCCCCGATGCGCGCGACGACGGACGCACGGTCGCCGCGCACTTCGTTGGCCCGCGTGCGTGATCACCTTCTCGTGCCGGTGCCTGCGACGAGCCTCGCGATTTGGCGGATCGCGTTCGGGCTCCTCCTCGCCGGCAACGTGCTCCGCTACTGGCAAGCCGGCTGGATCCACGATCTCTTCGTCGCACCCCGCGTGATGTTCCCGCACTGGGGCTTCGCGTGGTTGCCGCGACCCGAGGCGACCGGCGTCGCGATCCTCTTCGGTGCGGTCTTCGTGGGTGGTCTCGCGATCGCCCACGGCCGTCACCTCCGCCTCGCGGCCGCGTTCACTTTCGTCCCCTTCACGTGGCTCGAGCTGCTCGATCGCAGCACCTACCTCAACCACTACTACCTCGTGAGCCTGGTGCTCGCGCTGCTCACGGTGTTGCCTTCCGCGTCCCGTGGGGAGGTCCCGCACGAGCGAGCCGTGCCGCGTGTCACGCTCTTCGCGCTGCGTGCTCAGGTCGGGCTCGTCTACTTCTTCGCGGGCGTCGCGAAGCTGCGCGCCGACTGGCTCTTCGAGGCCGAGCCGCTGACCACCTGGCTCGTTCGGCACACCGACGCACCGCTCGTCGGTCCACTCCTCGACGATCGCTGGGTCGCGTTCGCCGCGAGCTGGGCCGGCATGCTCTTCGATCTGAGCGTCGTCTTTCTCCTGCTCGCGCGACGCACGCGCCGCTTCGCCTTCGCGGTCGTGGTCCTCTTCCACCTCGCGACCGCCGCGCTCTTCACGCTCGGGCTCTTCCCTTGGCTGATGATGGTCAACGCGACGCTCTTCTTCGCGCCCCACTGGCCCTCGCGCGCGCGGGACACGATCGCCAAGCGCCGTGCACGAGCGAGCGACGCGCCTTCCGGCTCGGACCTCGCGTCGGAGTCGATCGTTCCCTCCGGCGCGCCTGCTCCCATGGGTCCTCGCTCGAATCGTGTGCGCCTCGCGGTCCCGCTCCTCGGGATCCTCGCGGCCCACTTCGCGCTCCAGCTCGCGCTGCCCTTTCGGCAGCACCTCTACGCCGGCGATCCGCTCTGGCACGAGCAAGGCTTTCGTTTCTCGTGGTGCGTGATGCTGATCGAGAAGACCGCGACCCTCGATCTGCGCGTCGTCGACGCCGAGGGGCGCGAGACCATCGTGCACCCGCGCGAAGAGCTCACGCCGCTGCAGCTCCGCATGGTGCCGACCCAACCCGATCTCGTGCTCGCCTACGCGCACCACGTCCGCGATCGTTTCGAAGCGGAGGGTCACGGCGAGGTCCGCGTCTACGCGGACGGCTTCGCGTCGTTGCACGGTCGTCCGCGTCAGCGGCTCGTCGACCCGAACGTCGATCTCGCGCGCGAGCGCGACGGGCTGCTCGACAAGCCGTGGATCGTCCCGCTCCGAGGGCACGAGGTGGTCGCCGGACGCTGAGCTCGACTGCGTCCGACGGCACACCGCCCACCGCGAGAGCCGACGCGCGAAGGCTTCCTTCCGTCGTCGCCGCGCCAGGCGCGCCGGAAGGCCCTCAACGCGGCACGCAACGCCAGCGATGGATCGGCGAACGCGATGCTTCGCCGACGTGGCGGTAGCCGTCGGCGGTGAAGCCGATCGCTTCACCTTGACGCTCGCGCTCGACGGGGACCGGATGCAGCGCCTCCTCGTCGAGGCGCGTGAGGTCGGACGCGAAAGTGACGAAGGCGGGCGCGCGAGCGACCATGGCCACGCGCGGCGCGCCGACGCTGCACCGCGTACAGCGCCGTCGAGGGATCGTCCTGCTCCGGCGCGTGAAGCCCGTCCGATCGCGGACGCGTCCGCCGAGCTCGGACTCAACGTCGGCCCGAAGCGCCCAAGCTGCCGGTGATCTTCAAGTAGACCGCGCGGCCCGGCCGCTGCACGCCGAAGTTGTCGAACAAGGCCGCGTTCGCCAGGTTCTGCACGTCGAGCGTCGCGCCGAGAGTTCGGCCGGCGACCTCGTGCACGTAGGCGAGCGTGAGCCCGTGCGCGATCTGCGTCGGCACGACCTGCTTGAACTCGCGGGCGCCCTGGCTCTCCCAGCCCCGGAAGAACTCGTGCACCCAACGACCTTGGTACGCGAGCTCGAGCTCGTGCCCCACGGGGAGCAGGCGCGCGCTCCGCAGACCGAGCCGCCAACTGCCCTGGAGCCACGGCCGGTTGGGGATGCGATCTCCCTCGAAACTGGCGAAGGTTCCGTCGGTCGAGCGGTTGCGGTGATCGAGGTAGGAGAGCGAGCCCTCGATGCCGACCCAACGCTCCGGAGAGTCCCAGCGCGTCCCGAGCTCCACGCCGAGCGCGCGCGCACGAAAGACGTTCTGGTAGCGAAAGAAGCGGTCGTCTCCGAGGAGCACGATGAGCTGCTCGGCGTCCCGCAGCGCGCCGTTGAGCTCGACGAAGAACGAACCGGCCGCCGTGTCTTCGTCGTCGTAGACCAACCCGAGGTTCGCGTTGTGGCTGCGCTCGGGCGCCAGATCGAGGCTCGCGAGCACCAACGCCGCGTCACCGAAGACCTCGTCGGTTCGCGGGAGACGGATCGCGCGCTCGTACGAGAGCTTGGCGCGCAGCCCGTCGACGAGGGTCACCCGGAGCGCGTTGCCTCCGCCCACGTAAGGGTCGCGGCGCGAGCGCTCGCGAAAGCCGCCTCCGGGGATCGGATCCTCCGAACGCGTCGAGTAGAAATAGGATTTGACGAAGAGCACGTTCTCGACGCGATCTCGCCAAAGGTTCGCAGTGTACGAGAGCCCGCTCGTGAGCTTGAAGAGCCAACGCTCGGCGGTCAGCGGATCGCGCACCCCCGGACGATCGCGCTCCGGGCTTCGTTCGTCGCCGGTGCGGGTCGCGAAGTCGGGCGACACCACGGCCTCGAGGGTGTGTCCGGGACGAACCCGCCACGCCAGGTGAGCGCGGGCGAAGGTGCCGTGCTCCCAGAAGACGCTGTCGCGCGACGGGCTCTCGATCTCGCCGTTCTCACGCCGCTCGCGAACGCACTCCCCGCGCCAGCCGTAGACACACGCGGCCTGATCCGAGAACGTGAAGGTCCGACGCGCATAAGCACCGACGATCGCGAGGCTCACTTCTTCGTGGGGGTCCACCTCGTAGCGGAGGGTCGCGCCGCCCGCGCGGTCTCCCGACACCACCTCGCCGTACGGCACCGTCATCACGACGTTGTGCTGCAGCTCCTTGTCTTGCTCGCTGAAGTAGCCCGTCAGCGAGAGCCGACGCGCCCACGCCCGTTCCTCGACTCCGACCTCGGCGACCGCTCCGACCGCAGCGTAGGCGTCGTGGAAGCGACGGACCCGAGCTTGCTCGAGACGCCCGCGCTCGTCCGGGATTTCCACGTCGACGAAGTAGTCGTTGCGCGCGCGATCGACGAAGCCGAGGAGGCTCGCGTAGAAGCCACCTTCGTGTCGGTACCGACCGGTCGCGGCGGCTCGGTGAGTGCCGAAAGACCCGACCTGATACGAGGCCGCGACCGCGCTGCCGACGTCTCGCCGGCTCACGAAGTTCATCGCGCCCGCGAGCGCGTCGGTGCCGAGCTGCAAGGGAACCACACCGCGATAGACGTCGACCCGCTGGAGAAGAAACACCGGAAGATCGGCCGGACTCTGCGAGAACCCCGTGTACTCGAGCGGTATGCCGTCGTAGAGGAAACGCACTTGATCGTCGCAGAGGCCGCCGAGACAAAAGCGTGTCGACGATCCAAGCCCGCCGCTCCGGCGCACTTGGACTCCTTGGGTTCTGGCCAGGACCTCTCCGAGATCCGCGGCCTCGCGCCCCGCGCGGCTCAGATCGACCACCGTGACCGCCTGCGCCGAGTCGCGAAGACGCGCGGATTCGCTGCGCACCACGGCTTCGGCACCGAACCCGAGGTCCTCGTCGGTTGCCTCTCCATCGAGATCCGAGTCGCGGGCGCCGTCGGTACGCGGGCTCTCCGCAGCGGGGGGCAACGCGACGCGAAGCTCGACGTCGGCATCGGCTGCAAGCTCGAGCGTCTGCTCCACCCTGCGTCCACCGTGCGAAACCAGGAGCGTGAGCGGACCGGCGCGCAGCCCTTCGAAGCGCGCGAGCCCCTCGGCGTCGGTCCGTGACTCACGTGTCTCGTCCGGTTCGCCCATGACGTCGCTCGGCTGCCGGAGGGTCACGACCGCGCCAGTCACCGCTTCGTTCGTATCGGAGACGCGAACCTGCGCGCGTCCCCGCCGCGGAAGCGCGAGCTCCACCCGCCACGCGATGCGCGCGGGCATCGCGACGCCGCGGCGACGCGCGGGCGAGAACTGGCTTCGACGCATCGCCTCGCGGACCGCGAGGTCTGCGGCGTCACCACCGCTACGCGTGACCTCGACCTCCGTGACCCTGCCCTCCGCGTCGAGGGTCAAGCGAAGCTCGACCGAGAGCGGTCCGGGTCGAGGATCGGCAGCGGGGTGCGGCACGTGGATGGGGGTGAGCAGACGCGGAAGCTCGACCTCCTGCGAGGGCGCGACGGGCGCATCGTTCGCCGCGTCGTCCTGGGAAGCACCGCCCGACGCGGATTCCTCCTCCGAGGAGTCCGTTTCGAGCTCCGAGTCCTCACGCAGGGAGGGGTCGACCCCATCCCTCACGACGGGGTCATCCGACTGCGCTCGCGCCTCCAAACGTTCGAAACAAAAAGGGAAAGCAGCGAGAATCATCATCCCGCAGGTGACGTCGAGGCGGCGCATGGCGAACTGTTGCAAGCGTTGTTGACTTTCCTTTTCGATAAGTCAACCTGGCGGCGCCATGACCCGGAAGCGCTTCTCTCTCAGCCTCCTCGCCGCGCTCGTCGCGTGTGGGGACGACGCCACCGAAGGCCCCGACCTCGTCGAGCAGCCGGTGCTCTACGCCGTGCAGCACAACATCAACGCGCCGGACGGACGGCTCGTCTACATCAACCTGATTCCGTCACTCGACGCCCCCGGCGCCGCCATCGACACGAGCAACGCGATCGAGCTCAGCGGCTACGCCGCTATGCAGAGCTTCGACGGCGCGCTCTTCGTCGCCGAGAACGAGTCGCGGACGATCACGCGCTACGAGATCGACGCCTACGGCCGACCGACGGAGGCGGGGCGCCTGAGCTTCGCCGCGGAGGAGGTCGACACGTTCTGGAACGAGAACTTCCTCTACGTCGACTCCAACACCGCGTGGTACGCCAACTCCGCCGCCGGCGAGATTCTGATTTGGGACCCCACCGCGATGGAGATCCGCGATCGCATCGTCGTCGAGGGCATGGACTCGATCAGCGCGTTGCCCTTCGACTTCGAAGGCTTCGTTCGCGTGGAAGATCGTGTGTTCATGCCGCTGAGCTTCCTCGACTGGGACGCCTACGAGGCCGAGCCGAACATCGCGGTCGCGGTCTTCTCGGTGTCCGAGGACCGCCTCCTCGGCATCTGGGAAGACACTCGTTGCGCGCTGCCGATGTCGAGCCTTCCGCACATGAGCGTCGCGACCGACGGTACGCTCTACCTCGCGGGTGACTCGGGCTGGGGCGCCTGGAACCACGGCGCGCTGCCCGCCATCGAGGGCACGTGCGCGGTGCGTATCCTCCCGGCCGCGGACGGATTCGATCCCGAGTGGACGGCGACGACCCACGACGCGGTCGAAGGCTACGAAGGCATGATGAGCCTCGTGGTCGACGA
>JALOQC010000554.1 GCA_025453555.1 Myxococcota bacterium
ATCGTTCGGCCCGTAGATCACGTTGAGCCCCGCGCCGAGCTCGACCTTCGCGCGGCGGATGCGGCGGAAGTCCACCACCTCGAGCGAGCGCAGCTTCACGAGCGATCCTCCTCGCGTGCACGCGCCGAGCTCGTCGTCTCCACGTCGGAGCGCGCCACGCCCGCGCTCTCTGCCGTCGGCCCCTCTGCCATCGGGCCGAGCTCACGCATCGAGCGGTAGAGATGCCAGAGCGCGCGCCGAGCCTCCTCTGGCTGCACCTTCTCGATCGCGCGCAACCTCCGCGCCGCTTCGCGCACGACCTTCGGGCCCGCTTCGAAGAAACGATCGAGGTCCGCGGTGTCGAGCACCACGTCCTCGCGCTCCACGCGCAGCACGCCCGCGAGGCCGTGCATCGCTTCGTTGCCGCGCAGCCGCTCGATCGCGCGCTCCAGCTCCTCCAGCTCGTCCGCGCGCCCCCGCACCCGCAAACGAAGCCGCAGCACCGTGCTCGAGAGATCCTCGCGCAAGAGCTCGCGCACCTGCGCGACGTCCGTGATCGTCACGTCGCGCCACGTCCAGCGCGCGACCTTCTCCTGCACCACCGTCGCGCGCCGCGTGAGCTTGCTGAAGAGCACCAGCGCGCAGAAGCCGGTGTCGGTCTCGCCGAAGGTCGTGGCTTCGGGTGCGCTCGGGTAGACGGTCGGCGGGTTCTTTCGGTCCGGCGGCACGAAGCGGAACGCGTGGGTGTCGCCGATCGCGAGGTAGTCGAAGCCCCGCAGGACCGCGGCGTCGCGATGGATCGGATAGTTCGTCTGCCACCCCGGCATGTCGAAGGTCGAGCCGTGGACGACGCCGATGCGGATGCGGGTGTCGCCGTCCGCGCGCGCTGGCAGCGCGAGCGCGTTGTCTCGTTCGCCGGCGGTGCTCTTGCAGGGTCGCGCGTACACGATCGCGTTCGGCCCGAGCGGAAGCTCGAAGTCGTCGCGATCGACGACGTGACAGCCGGCCGGGAGCAGACGTCGCAGCTCGTGTTCGGCGTGCCACACGCTGCCGGGCTTCACCGGATCGTGGTTGCCGGGGAGCAGCACGACCGGACGCTCGGGCTTCACGTGCTTCTTCAGCACGTCCGCGAGCCGCCGGTAGTGCTCCGCGCGTGGGCTCGGCTCGTCGAAGAGATCGCCCGCGCAGATCACCGCGTCGACCTGCGAGCGCTCCGCGAGGCCGAGCATCGTCTCCACCGCGTCGAAGCGCGCACGCCCGAGCTTCTTGGCGTCCTCTTCCGAGAACGAGGCGAAGCGTCGTCCGAGGTGCCAGTCGGCGGTGTGCAGGATCTTCAGCGCCACGTCGTCGTTTCTCGGTTCGGTCTCATCGGGCATTGGGCACGTGTCGTCACGCGTCGCGCGTCGGGCGCACGCAGCGGAAGTCGAGGTCCAAGATCGTCGTCACGGTCGGGGGCGCGTAGCGGCGCGCGTGCAGCGCCTCGTGTTGCGCGCGGTAGGTCGGCTCCTCGCGCGCTTCGAGCTGCGCCGCGCGCACGTCGAGGGCTTCGAGACGCGCGTCGAGCTTCTTCATCTTCGCCTCGGCCTTCGTGCGCGCGTCCGCGTGCGGCGCGTCGTCCCACGCGCGCTCCGCCTCCGCGCGATCCGCGAGCAGCTCCGCGCGCTCGCGCCGCAAGAGCAGCAGCTTGTCTTCCACGTAGCGCTCGAGCCGCTCGCCGATGCCGTCGAAGCGCGGCCCGAGGCGCGCGTCGACCTCCGCGCGATCCGAGAACAGCGTCTCGTCGAGCAGCTCGGTCAGCAGCGCCTCGCGATCGTCTCCGAAGGCCTCGACCTCCGCGTCCGCCACCACCGTGTCGAGCAGCGTGCGGGCCTCGTCGGCCTCGAGCACCTGCACGCCGTCACGGCCCTCGAGGGCGCCGAACGCGCGCAACGTCTCCACCAGGCCGTGCTCGATCTTCACGAGCCTCAGCGAACCACGCGCGCCTTCGGGCAGCCGATCCGTCGCGACGATCACGCCACGCCGCGTCGAGGGCACGAGCTCGCGCGCGTCGTGCGTCGCCTCGAGCACCAGCGGATGCGCGAGGTGGAGCGGCTCGTGCTCCGGACGCGGCGCGCCGACCGTCACGCGTACCCCGGCGCGACAGCTCTTCGGCAGCACCTCCGCGCCTTCGATCGCGAGCACCACCGTTCCGTCGTGCACCTCGCGCACGTGGCGCACCGCGTGCGCGTCGAGGTATGCGCGCACCACCGCTTCCAGGTCCGCGTCGAACTCCGCCAGCGTGATCGGCAGCCGCTCCCGCAACGTCGCGAAGACCTCACGCACCCGCGCGTCGAGCCGCGACTCGATCAGCGACGCCGTGCGCTCTTGCTCCTCTTCGAAGCGACGGCGCCGGTCCTCCGTCGCGTCGCGCAGCTCCTTCAAGCGCGCCTCGATCTCCTCGATCGAACGGGCTTGCCGATAGATCTGGCCGAGGCTCTTCTCGAAGTCGTCGCCGAGCGCCGAGAGCACCGCGTCGCTCGGGCCTTGCCCGGCCGCGTGCAGCACCTCGTCCGAGACGCCGAGCACGCTGCCGAAGAGCTCCAGCTTGCGGGCGAGGATGTCGTACGTGAGCCGCTGCGCTTCGTTGTCCTTCGCGAGGAAGTTGATGACCGTCACGTCCTTCGTCTGGCCATAGCGATGCACGCGACCGATGCGCTGCTCGATGCGCTGCGGGTTCCAGGGCAGGTCGTAGTTCACGAGCGTGTCGCAGAACTGCAGGTTCAGACCCTTCGCGGCCGCTTCGGTGCCGAGGAAGATCTTCGAGCGCGTGCGCAGCTCGTGCACGAGCGCGAGCCGCGTCGCGACCTCGCGGCTCGGACGCTCGTTCCCGTTCGTGATCGACTCGACCTCGTCCTCCCAGCGTCGCAGGGCTTCGCGCGCGCGCGGGTGATCGTTGCTGCCACGAAAGACGGTGATCTCCTGGTCCGTCACGAGGCCCGACTCGATCAGCAGACCGCGCACGTACTCCTGCGTGGTGAGCGACTCCGTGAAGAGCACGAGCTTGCCGCTCCCCTTCCCGCTGCGACCGCGATCGAGCACCAGCCGCACCGCGGAGATCAGCGCGCGCGCCTTCGAGTCGTCGGCGAGCCCCTCCGCGCGCTCCCGCAGCGAGCGCACCTTCGACAGCTCCTCGCGCACCGCGTCGGCGTCGACGTTGCCGTCGTCGCGCTCCTCCTCCGCGAGCCGCTCCGCGATCTCGTCGTCGTCCAGATCCGCGAAGAAGCCGCGCATCGTCTCGGTGCCGTCGTCGCCACCACGCAGCATGCGCTCGAGCCGCGTCTCCACGTTGCGCAGGCTCGCGGCGAGCGCGGCCTTGCTCGACGCCATGCGGCGGTGGAAGCCGAGCAGGAGCAACGCGCGGTGGCTGCCGCGGAAGGCCTGAAGGTTCGGCGAGAGCAAGTAGCGTGTGACGTCGTCGTAGAGCGCGCGCTCGTCGGCCGACATCTCGTGCTCGAAGGTGCGCGCGCGCCGCCCCACGAAGGGCTTCTCGAGGAAGGGCTGCGCTTGGCGGCGCAGCGTCCGTTGCACCACCTGCGCGAGCCTTCGACGCAACTCGGGCGCGGCGCCGTCGGCGAGCCGACGATCGCCACCATCGCGCGCGCTGGCGGTGAAGAGCGCGCGGAAGGTCGGCAGATCGCCGAGCAGCGTGCCCGTCTTGTCGACGTACTGCACTAGCCCCCAGAGCTCCGCGAGCGAGTTCTGGATCGGCGTCGCGGTGAGCAGGAGCACGGGAGTCGCGCCGAGTGCTTCGCGGATGGTGCCGGCGGTCTTGGCGTGCGGCGAGTCCTCGCGCTCGAAGCCGGCCGCGTCGTAGCGCTTGTAGATCGCGGCGAAGTGCTCGTGTGCTTCGTCGATCACGCAGAGGTCCCAC
>JALOQC010000555.1 GCA_025453555.1 Myxococcota bacterium
GCGATGTGGTTGTGCAGGCGGTGACAGCCGTGCGAGTGGCGCCGCATGATCGACATGTAGTCGACGCTGCCGTGCGTGCGGATGCCTTCGTCGTGACCGAGGCGGATGCCGTCCGGCGTGTCCGCGAAGGTGAGGTGATACGCGGCGACGAGGCCGTACGCGCTCGCGTACGAGGGCCCGGTCTCGTGGTAGTTCACGAGGTAGTCGGGCTCGCCGCGGCGACCGCGGTTCGGGTTGCGGCGGAGCAGCTCGCGCGGCGGCGTGCTCTCGGGCGGGAGCCAGACCGGAGCGGCCACGATGCGCGACCACACTCGCTCGCCGATCTCCGACTGCTTGTACTTCCACATCACCGTCCCGTCGATCATCTCGCTGCGCCAACCACCGATGGTGGTGCCGAAGCGCGCGAGCGGGATGCGCTGGTTGCGGTAGGTCGTGAAGACCGTGACGCGCGGTCGACGCTGCACCGGCTGCGCGCGCTCGCGTCCCTCTTCGTCGTACGGGAACTCGTACCAGACGTCGCCGCGATCGGTCTCGATCGAGAGCGCCATCTCCGGGCCGTAGTACTCGGGCAGAGTGGGACCGCGCAGCGCGACCTCGACGCTGCGGCCGGGCGTGAGCTCACCGAGGCTCTCCAGCCACGCCAGCGTGGTCGTCGCGTCGGTCAGCCCGAACGCTTCGATCAGCTTCGCGCGGAGCTCCGCTTCGAGATTCGGGATCGGGTGGCGCTCTCCGTCGGACCCCACGAAGGTGCGCGGCGCGCCTTCGTTGCCGACGATGCTGCCGTCCTCGATCACGCCCGCAGCGTGGATCGCGCGCTCGGTGAGGATGCGGAGCACGGCCTCGCGCTCGACCTCGGTCGGCGACTCGCGCAGACGCTCCAGCGTGTCGTTCCCGAGGAAGCCCCAGCCGTAGACGCGGTGACGTCGCTCGAACTCGGCGAGCGCTTCGTGGGTCGCCCAGTCGAGCGCGCCGCGCTCGTAGCGACCCTTGCCCTCGTAGTAGCCCTCGCAGTCGAGGCGCGCCTGCGCGGCGCGCACCGCTTCGACCTCCGCGCGCTTGGCGCGGTAGTCGCGGAGCTTCGCGAGATCGCGATCCTCGAAGCCCGTGGTGTCGAGCTCCGCCTCGCTCGCGACGCCCTGTCGCTCGACCCAACGCTCGACCTGGCGCTCGAGCGCGAGGAACTGCCGCACGTCGCGGCGCGCGCGGTCGTTGTCGCGGTAGGCGACGAAGCCGGTGAAGCTGCGCAGGGGCTCGAGATCGACGGTGCTCGCGCACTCGAGCTGGCTCGCGCGACGCAGGCGCTCGCGCAGGACGCCGAGGGTGGGCGGGATGCCGTAGAGCTCGAGGTATTTGTCGCGCGCCGCGCGCTCGCCGTGGTGGTCGGCGGGGATCTCACCGCGCGCGAGGGCGAGGAAGGTCGCGCGGTACGCGTTCGGGAAACGCTCGCCGGTCGCGGGATCGATCTCGGTGAAGAGGTAGGGCGTCCAGTCCTCGCCGAGCTCGAGCAGCAGCAGACCGTCCTCGCGCGCGGTGCGGCGCTCCATCTGCCGCGCGACCGAGCCGTTCTCCCAGACGTCGATCGGGTTCTCGAGCGGCGCAGGCTCGGGCTCGGGGGCGGGCTCCGCCGCCGGGGTGGGCGCAGGCGTCGGCGGGGGCGTCGCCGCCTCCTCGCGGTCGCACGCCGAGACGAGCGCGAGCGCCGTGAAAATGGGGAGAAAATGCCGCACGAGACCTCCAACTTTCAGCATGTCGATCCCTGGCGCAAGTTTCGGGGCCCTCGTCGGGCCCACACCGCGCGGGAGATTCGCATCGCAGCGTGCGTGCCACGCGCGAAGCTGCCGGAGAACGCGCGAAAGCACGCCGAAGAGCGTGTCGATCCTTCCACGGTGTGTGTGGTGGACGACGCGGCATTCTTTTTTTCGAAGCGCAACGTGCGCGAGAACAGGGTTCCGAGGGGGGAACCCCCTTGGCCCGCGGAGCCCGAGCACCGCGCCCGCAGTGAAGCCGCAGGCGCAACGAAGGGGGCGGCGCGAGGAGGGGGCGGGGATCCTCCCCGCGCAACACCAGGCGGAGCGCGAAGCGCGGAGCGTACCCGTGAACGCAGCGAAGCGGAGCGAACACCACGAGCGTGCGCAAAGCGCACGCGAGTCACCAGAACAGCAGAAGCAGTACGAGCGCCACGCTGCAGAGCACGTTGAGGATCAGGCCCTTGCGGACCATGTCGCCCTGCTTCACGCGGCCGGTGCCGAAGACGATGGCGTTCGGGCCGGTGGCGATCGGCAACATGAACGCGCAGCTCGCCGCGAGACCCACCGCGAGCGCGGGAGGAACCGGCGAGACGCCGATCTCTTGCGCCATCGCGATCGCGATCGGCACGAGCATGTTCGCGGCCGCGGTGTTCGAGCAGACCTCGGTGAAGAAGATCGTGAAGACCGTGACCGCGATCAGCAGCGTGACCGCGCTCTCGATCCCCGTCGCGTCCACGAAGCCACGCGCGATGACCTCGGCGAGCCCGGTGTCGAAGAGCTGCTGCCCGAGGCTCAGACCGCCGCCGAAGAGCAGGATGATCCCCCAGTCGATGCGGACGGCGTCGTCCCACGGGAGCACGAGCTCGCGCTTGTCGCCGGAGCTCTGCTCGCCGGAGGTCTTCTCCTCGGTTCGTTTCTCGTCGGGGACCACGAAGAGGATCGAGGCCGCGAAGAGCGCGACCGCGCCTCCGGGCAACGCACGCGCGAGCTCGGTGCCGCCCGGGACGTCGAACGCGGCCATGAGCTCGGGCACGCTCCAGCCGATCACCGCGATCCCGAACGACGCGAGCGTGACGCGTTCACCGCGCGACCACGGCTTCTTCTCGCGCGTGATCCTCTCCGCCGCGTCGCCGGGCGGCGAGGCGCGCACGGAGAGCGCGTACGCGAGCGCGAACGTGACGAGCATCGCCGGCACGCCGACCGCCATCCAGTCCATGAACCCGAAGGGCACGTCGGCCTGTTGTTCGAGCAAGCGCGCGGTGATGCCGTTGGGTGGGCTGCCGACCATCGTGCCGAGCCCGCCGAGGCTGCACGCGTACGCGAGCGCGAGGAGCGCGCCGCCCGCGCGGGGATCGTCCTCGTCGAAGGTGCCCATCACGATCGGCGCGAGGATCGCGGCGGTCGCGGTGTTGCTGATCCACATCGAGATCAGCGCCGCGGCCGCCATCACGGCGAAGCGCATGCGGCGCGGGCGTCCGTCGACCCAGCGCGAGGTGAGCAGCGCCTCCGCGATGCGGCGATCGAGGCCGTGGCGCGCCATGGAGCGCGCGATGAAGAACCCCCCCACGAAGAGGAAGAGCAGCGGATCGGCGTAGGGCGAGAACGCGGTCTTCGCGTCGGTGACGCCGGTCGCGACGAGGAGCGGCGCGATCAGCACGGCGGTCACCGAGATCGGGAGCGCCTCGGTGACCCAGAGGATCACGATCGCGACGAACACCGCCGCGAGACGGTGCGCGTCGGGCTCGAGCGGCAACGGCGAGAGGCCGACCGCGAGCGCGGCCAAGAGCGCGGAGGGGAGTCCGTAGCGAGCGAGGAAGGGCAAGGCGCGCAGCATCTACCAGGACGCGCCGCTGGGGAACCCGACCGATCGTGCGACGCGGACCCCGACCTGCTAACCGCTCCTCGTGGACGACGAGCTCGACTGCCTCGAGTGTGGGGTGTGCTGCCGGACCGGCGCGAACGGGACGATCCTGATTCCGCCCGAGGATCTGGTGCGCTGGCGCTCGATCGGGCGCGACGATCTCGTGGCGGCGGTGCAGCCCGGTCACTTCGGGATGGTGGCCTTCGCGACGCGCGAGGATGGGAGCTGCGTACACCTCGGGAC
>JALOQC010000556.1 GCA_025453555.1 Myxococcota bacterium
CTTCGATCGGGCGATCGAGATGAAGCCCGACTACGCGTGGGCGCTCGCGTCGCGCGGCGAGACCTACCACATGCTCGGTCGCGAAGAAGAAGCGGTGGAAGACTTCGACCGCGCGATCACGATCCAGCCGGATTACCCGTGGGCGCGCGAAGGGCGCGCGCGGAGCCTGCAGAAGCTCGAGCGCCACGAGGACGCGCTGCGCGACTTCGATTGGTTGCTCGCGAAGACGCCGAAGAACGCGCGCATGCTCCGGATGCGTGCGGACTCGCTCGTCGCGCTCGAGCAGCCGCAGAAGGCGCTCGACGACTACGACAAGGCGCTCTGGTACGAGCCGCAGCGGACCGACGCGACCTTCGGGCGCGCGAACGCGCTGCGACTGCTCGGGCGACACCGCGAGGCGCTCGTCGCGCTCGACAAGGCGCTCGATCAGGAGCCGAACCCGCTCGGCTTCGTGCGGCGCGGCGAGGCGCTCGTGAGCCTCGGTCGCCTCGACGAGGCGGTGGGCGACTTCGAGCGCGCGCTCGAGCTCGACGGCTCGGAACCGCTCGCGTTGCTCGGGCGCGCGGAGGCGCGTCGCGAGCTCGGTGAGCTGGACGGAGCGCTGGCGGACTTCGAGCGTGCGTTGGAGGTCGACGACTCGAGCGCGCGCGCGCGGGTGGGCGTGGCGGACGTGCTGCGACGCCTCGGGCGCTTCGACGAGGCGCTCGCGCGGTTCGACGCGGCGATTCAGCGTGATCCGGATCCCTCGCTGCTCGCGGGGCGCGCGGAGGTCTTGCGCGCGCAGGGACGCCCGATGGAGGCGCTCGCGGATCTGCACACCGCGCTGGAGTCGGCGCCCACGCATCGCGCGGCGCTGCTCGAACGATCGCGGACCTACGCCGCGATGGAGCGCTTCGACGACGCGGCGCGCGACCTCGACGCGCTGCTCGCGCAGGACGGCGGCGATCTCGAGGCGACGTACCGACGCGTCGTGTTGCTCGTGCGTGCGGGCAAGACGCAGGACGCGGAGAGCTCGGCGCGCGAGGCGGCGGAGCGCTTCGCGGACGTGGCGTCGATCCATCACGCGCGCGCGATCGTGCGACGCGCGCTCGGCGACGACGAAGGCGCGCGCATGGCGCTGCGCGAGGCGGTGCGGATCGCGCGTTCGGCGGTCGAGCAGCACCCGGACGAGCCGGCGCGGCGCATCGAGCTGCTGCTCTACCTCTGCGCGCTCGACGCCCCCGAGGCGCTCTCGGTCGCGCGCGATCTGACGACGCCGCGCTGGGCGTCGCTCGCCACCGCGCGTCTGGTCGAGCAGGAGTCGTTGCTCGGATCGAACGAGACCACGCGGCGGGCGAAGGAGTCGCTCGCGCGGTGAGGCCGTGAGCCCGTGCTGGACGCGTCGAGCGAGCTGGACGTGCCGAGCGCGCCGAGCGCGGTGATGCCGTGAGCGAGCCGGTCGGCGAGCGGGGCAAGCCCGGTGAGCTTCGCGCGGTCACGGCGCTGGTCGACGGGGTCGGCTTCGCGCTCGGGATCGCGGCCCGTCACGGTGCGGCGGTGGTGGAGCTCGAGAGCACCCGATCGCTGCGACCGACACGCGCGTTGCACCTCGGCGAAGCGCCCGCGGATGCGCCGCCCGCGCTCGCGCGGATCGGCGGGCGTCTGGTCGCCGCGTGGATCGATCTCGACGGAGCTCACCTCGCGTTCGTGGGACAGCGCGGGCGTCGGGTCGCCGATGCGGCGCACGCGGTCGCGGTCGCGTCGACTCGAAGCGAGCTCTGGGTCGCGGTGGCGGGAGACGCGCTGGTCTTGCACCGATTCGACCGGGAGCTTCGGCCGCGTGACACGCCGGAGCTCGTGCTCGAGCGGCGCGACGCGCGGCACCTCGCGCTCTGTGAGACGGGCGACGACGTGCTGCTCCTCCACACGCTCGCCGATCCCTTGCTGGCCGTGCATCGCCTCGACCGCACGCCCGACGCTCGCGGAGCGTTCGCGCGCGAGGAGGTCCGCCATCCGCTCGCGTCGCTTCCACGCACGAGCTCCATCGCCGGCGTGCCGGGCACGGTCGCGCTCGCGCTCGACGACGGCGCGGGGCACGTCTCGTTCGCGACGTTCGATCGGCGCGGGAGGACGAAGGAGCGCCTGCACGTCGTGCGAGGTGTCCGCACCTCGCCCTCGGTGTGTTGGCTCGACGACGGCTTCGCGCTCGGGACGCTGGAGATGGAGCGAGGACGCTTCGAGCTCGTGCGCGCGGACGGGAAGGTCGTGGTCGCCCGCGATGGGATCGAGGTCGCGCCGTGGGTCGTACGCCACCACGGCCAGCAAGTGCTCTTGTTCGCCGCGGGTCGAGACGACGATCGCGAAGAGCTCGTGCTGCACGCGATCGGGCGCGAGGGCGACGCGCAGCGCCACGTGATCGACGTGACGCCCTCGGACGCCGCCGAGCGCGCGCGACGCGCCGCGATCCGAAGCGCGCTTCGTCAGGTGGTGGAGCTCGCACCGACGATCGGCTACCGCGGCGCCACGCGCGCGCGACGCGAGGGGGCGCTCGCGGTCGAGGTCCGCTTCGACGCGAGCCCGACGCGGGTAGCGATCGTGGAGCGCGAGGACGAGCTCGAGCTCGTGTTGAGCGCGGGCGCGACGAGCTTGCCGGAGGTGCCCGAGCCGACGCGTGGTGTGCGTGCGCTCTTCCGACGCGTACCCGCGTGGGCACGCGAGCTCGTGAAGGTGGAGCACGGCGAGGAGCACGCCGACGCGACCGACGTCGTCGACGCCGCGCTCGTCGAAGGCGCCGCGTGGATTCGCGTGCGGCTCGGCGCGAGCACTCCGAGCGCACGATCGATCGTGCAGTGGCTGAGGGCGTTGGTGGAGCGAGTGACCTGAGCCTCGCTCGAGCGCGAAGCGTCAGCGCAGGCCCATCACGTCTTCCATCCCGTACCGCCCAGGCGCGCGCCCCACTGCCCACTGCGCCGCCCGCACCGCGCCACGCGCGAAGATCGCCCGATCGGTCGCGCGATGCGTCAGCTCCAAACGCTCGCCCGGACCCGCGAGGAAGAGCGTGTGCTCGCCCACGATGTCGCCCGCGCGCACCGCGAGCACCGCGAGCTCGTCGTTCGTGCGCGCGCCCACTTCGCCGCTGCGTCCGTGCAGCACCTTCCCGATCGCGCGCGCCTCCGTGACGACCTCCGCGAGCCGCACCGCGGTGCCGCTCGGCGCGTCGATCTTCTTGCGATGGTGGAGCTCCACGATCTCCGCGTCGAAGTCGTCTCCGAGGCGGGTGCAGGCCTCGCGCGCCAAGTGGAAGAGCAGCGTGACGCCCTGGCTGAAGTTCGGAGCCGCCACCACGGGCGCGACGTCCGCGAGCTTCGCGAGCGCGTCGCTCGTCGCCGCGTCGAGGCCGGTGGTGCCGGTCGCGACGGGGATCTTCCATTCGGCCGCGCGCACGAAGAGCTCACGCGCGGCGCCGGGCAGCGAGAAGTCCACGATCGCGTCGCAGCTCGCGAGCGCGTCGAGGTCGTCGGTCACGCGTACGCCGCGCGCGCCGAGCCCCGCGAGCTCGCCGAGATCGCGGCCGACCTTGTCGCCGCGGTCGATCGCGGCCGCGACCGCGAGCCCTCGTTCGTCGGCGACGCGTGCGACCGCGAGGCCCATGCGCCCGCCCGCGCCGAGGAGGCCGAGCTTCACGACGCGCTCAATCCCGCGCGCGCGATGGCCGCCCGCGTCACCGCGATCGACGACTCGGCCGGCCACGAGATCGGCAACCGCACCTCGGGCGCGAGCATGCCCGCCTCCGCCATCATCGCCTTGATGGGACCGGGGTTCGTCTCGACGAACATCGACTCGTGCACCGGCGCGAGCCGCATGTGCCGCCGCCGTCGCGTAGTCGCCCGCGAGCGCCGCGTTCGTGACCGCAGCGACCTCGGCCGGGAAGAGGTTCGAGGTCACGCTGATCACGCCCGTCCCGCCGATCGACATCATCGGCAAGGTCAGCGCGTCGTCGCCGCTCAGCACGTCGAAACGATCGCCGAGCTCACAGAGGATCTGCTGCGCGCGCACCACGTTGCCGGTGGCTTCCTTGATCGCGACGATCGAGGGCACGTCGGCGAGCCGCGCGAGGGTCGCGACGGAGAGGTCGCAGCCGGTGCGGCTCGGGATGTTGTAGAGGACGATCGGCAGCGAGGTCGCGGCGGCGATCGCGCGGAAGTGCGCTTCGAGCCCCGCTTGGCTCGGCCGGTTGTAGTAAGGGCAGACCAACAAGAGCCCGTCCGCGCCGGTCTCCTCCACCAGCTTCACGAGCTCGATGGTCGCGCGCGTGTCGTTCATGCCGGCCCCGGCGATCACCGGAACCCGCTTCTTCGTCTGCTCCACCACGATCCGCACGACCCGCACGTGCTCGTCGTAATCGAGCGTGACGCTCTCGCCGGTGGTGCCGCAGGGCACGAGCCCGTGGATGCCGCCCACGATCTGCCGCTCGACGAGCGCGCGAAGGCTCTCCTCGTCGACGAGACGACTCATGCGCGAACGATTCGCAGACCCCGCGCGCCGGGTCAACGCGGCGGGGGATTCGGGAGGACGGAAAAGGCCGAGGCCCGCGGGTCACGCGGGCCTCGAGGCGGAACGGAGGGCGGTGAGGATCACTCCTCGACGACGAGCGGCTGATCCTGCCAGGGCAGGAACAGAACACCGGTGTCGCTCTCGTCAGCAAACTCCGGAAGCTGGCCCTGGGCGAAGATCGTGTAGATCCGATTGAGTTCGAAGCTCTCCGGGATGTAGGCGAGGACCGGAGCGAAGTCTTCGTTAGCTCGAAGTGCAGCGAGGAACCCGGCCACGGGAAGCGGCGCGAGGGTCGCAGCCGGGACGCAGCTCATGCTCGGAACGTGCGCGTGCACGGTGATCACGCCGTCGGCGATCTCGGCCGGGCTCTCGAAGTAGTCCGACGCGTTTCCAAACGAGAGGTTGGATGCGATCGCTACCGGCGGAGTCTCGTCTTCCGGGTCGTCGTCGTAGCAAACATCGACGGCCGGGGCGTTCGGGATGGCGTGCAGGACGCGGATCTTCGAGGCGGCTGCGTCGAGCGCGCTGTCGTCTTCGAAGAGCTCGATGCGCGCGGTCAACGGCGCCGGGCACGGCTGGGTGAACGTCGGCGGCATTTCGCCGTTCGGGCAAACACTCGGCAGCGTGCCTTCGGCGTCGATCGGCTTCAGGCCGATTGCGCCAGCGGTGTAGAACGCGTCGGGCTCGAGGTCCGCGGTGTCGACGTCGACGGTCAGCAACGGGGTGTCCGTGCAGTCGACGGCGCCGCCTTCACCGATCTCGAAGACGTTCACGCGGTAGGTGATGCCTTCGTTCAAGTCGAACGGCAGGTAGGGGCTGATTCCACGGAACGGAATCGCGCTGTCGGTCGGCAGCGGACCCGTCGGAGTGCCGAGCATCATGTCGCCGAGCAGGAGGTTGAGACACAACCGAACGGGTTGTGCGTTGGGCGAGAGGTGCGCCACACGCACGTACGCGACCGGCACCGGCGGCGGTCCACCGTCCACGCCGGTGTCCTCCGGCGGGCCCGTGTCTTGCGGCGGTCCCGAGTCGACGCCACCACCAGCATCCGTGCCGGAGTCGACCTCCACCATGCCGTCGTCATCTCCACAGCCCGCGCCCGCGATGCCGAGAAGCAAAGCGAGCGAGAGCGAGCCCGAACGAAGCCCCAGTTTCATTCCACACCTCGTGAGCAAAG
>JALOQC010000557.1 GCA_025453555.1 Myxococcota bacterium
TCGCGAAGGCGTGATCGCGAAGGCGTGATCGCGAAGGCGTGATCGCGAAGGCGTGATCGCGAAGGCGTGATCGCGGGAACGTGGTCGCCCGCACGTTCCTGCGACGACCGCTCACGACCGACCAAACGCTGGACACCGGGGTCGGTCGACCCGCGGACCCGCCACGGCAGCTCTTCGAATTCATCGAGAAATCGAGGGGCCGCGCCGCGCACGGCCCTTGCTGAGCAGACGTCGTGATGCGTCCTGCCGTCCTCCTCGCGCTAACCTTCCTCGCCCTGCACGTCGCTCCCGCGCGTGCACAGCGCATCGTGCTCGACCCTGGTCACGGCGGCTCCGATCCGGGCGCGGTCGGCTGCGGCCTCCAGGAGGCGACGGTCGTCCTCGACATCGCGAACCGCACGGCGACGCTGCTCCGCAACTCCGGCTTCACGGTCGACATGACGCGCTCGGACGATCGCAGCGTGAGCCTCTCCGCACGCACCAGCTTCGCGAACTCGCGTGGCGCCGATCGTTTCGTCTCCATCCACGCGAACGCCAACGCCGGCACGCCCGCGACCGGCACCGAGACCTTCGCCTACACCACGCCGGGCGCGACCTCGCTCAACCTCCGCGACCGCGTCCAAGAAGAGATGATCGCGGCGTGGGGCCTGCGGAACCGCGGCGGCAAGCTCGCGAACTTCCACGTGCTGCGCGAGACCTCGATGCCCGCCGCGCTCTCCGAGACCGCGTTCATCAACAACTGCACGACCGACGCGCGCTACCTCGGCGACGCCACACGCCGCGGCCAAATGGCGGAGGCGCACTACCGCGCGATCATGCGCCACTACGGCCGCACGCCCGGCAGCACCACGCCGCCTCCGCCGAGCGGTGGCACCCTGCGCGGCGTGACCTTCGAAGACACCGGCCGCGGCCTCGAAGACACCTCGGTGCGGATCGGTGGCGTCGCGGTCGCGCTCGACGGACGCGCCGAACGTGCGACCAGCGAGTCGCCGTCGGGCGCTTGGTCGTTCAGCGTGCCCGCCGGCTCGTACACCGTGGTCGCCACGCTCGCAGGCTATGGGGAAGGGCGCCGCACCTGCGACGTCGCGGCGGGCGGCGAGACCTGGTGCAGCGTGGGTCTGCGTCGCGACGCGCCTCCTCCGCCGCCTCCGCCTCCGCCCGTCGAGGACGCCGGCGCGCCCGAGCTCGACGCCGGCACCGAGCCGGTCGCGGTCGACGCGTCGATCGAGCGCGACGCGGGAGCACCCATTCCTGTGACCGACGCGGGCGATCCGGGTCCCGATCTTCGTGAAGCGACCGCGGGCGGATGCTCGGTGGGCGCGAACGGCGCGTCGCCGTCGTGGCTTCTGCTCCTCGGGTTCGGGCTCGCGCTCGGCCTGCGTCGTCGCTCGCTCGGCCTGTGTCGCGCGAACGCACCGCACCGCGAGAACGGACCGCGCTGCGAGAACGGACCGCGCTGCGAGAACGGACCGCGCTGCGAGAACGGACCGCGCTGCGAGAACGGACCGCGCTGCGAGAACGGACCGCGTCGCGCCCCGCGCGCTCGCTCGCTCGTGCTCTGCAGCCTCGCGCTCGTCGCGTTTGCGTGCGGAGAGTCTGCGGTCGACGCCGCAGGTGCGTCGCTTCGAGGCGACGCGCTCGACGAGCACCAGGTCGAGACCCGCGTCGAGGTCGCGCGTGAGGTCCCGCCCTTCGCGACGCTGCACGACGTGCGTGAGCTTCACCCGGAAGCTCGCTTCGTCGGGGTCGAGATCGCGCCGACCGGCGATCGTTTCGCGGTGTCCGAGCCCGGCTTCGCGAGCCTCGCCTGGACCGACGGCACCACGCTCCACCCGATCGCGCAGGGGCCCGCGCGCGGCTTCGCGCCCGTGTGGCGCGCAGACGGTCTCGCGCTCGGCGTCCGCACGCCCGGCCAATCGGAGAGCGCGGTGCCACACCTCGCGTACGACCTCGAAGGGCACGAGGTCGCGCCGATCGCCCCACCCGATCACGCGCTCGCTTGGGTCGACGCGCAAGATCACGTCGTGGTCGAGGTGCTCGGCGTACGACACGGGATCCGGCTCCCCGGCGATCGGCCGTTCGCGCCCGTGCTCTCGCCCGATCGTCGCCACGTGATCTTCCGCGGCCTCTCGACCGGCCTCTACGCGCGCGCGCTCGCGACCGGTCGCACGATCCACCTCGGCGAGGGCGGCCACCCACGCTTCGACGCGAGCTCACGTCACGTGGTGTTCGAGCGAGTGCTCGACGACGGCCACGAGGTGACGAGTGCGATGCTGTGGATCGCGGACCTCGAACGCGGCGAGCTGGCGCCGCTCACGTCGGGCGCGCGGCTCGCGACCTCACCCTCGCTCGCGCCGAACGGGACGATCGCGTGGCTCGAGGACGAGGTTCTGCAGGTCGCGCGGCTCGTGATCCGTTGACTGCGCGCAGCTCACGGCGAGCCGCTCTGGTATGCTCCCTCCTCGCTTCGCCGGCCTCGACTTCGAGGTCCGACGTCTCGGGGTCGCGGTGTGACCCCTGCCGATTCGACGCCCACGCGGGCCAGGGTCTCGGGTGCGCCACAGCGACTACCTCGACGGGCTGACGCAGCTCCATCGACTCTCCGATCCGGCGGAGCGCCGCTCGGCGTGGCGCCAGAGCCTCGCCACCCTCGCGGCCGCGGTCGCCGACCACCGTCGCACCGTTCCGCTCGAGGGGCTCGACCCCGACGAGCTGCTCGCCTCGGTCGAGCACGCGATCGAGTCGCGCCTCGTCGACGACGTCGAGTGGCTGTCGGCGCCGGCAGCCTCCGCCGCGCTCTACGAGCTCGCGGCCGCGCTTCCGCAGAGCGACGCCAAACGTGACCTCGGCCGCCGCGTGCTTCGCCGTTTGCGTGACGGCGACGCGGCGACCTTCGTGGCGCTCGCGACCCAGCTCGCGCTCAGCTCGCGCCGCGCGCTCTCCGGCGCCGCCATGCGCGCGCGCGTCGCGCTCTCCCTCGATCTCCCGCTCGGCAGCGGCGTGCACGCCGACGGCCTCGCGCTCGCGCTCATCTCGCGTCGCGACGTCTCGCGCGAGTGGCTCGCGGTACCGAGCACCGGCGGCCTGCCGCAACGTCGTCTCGCCGCGCGCCTCCTCGAACGCGCCGCGCGCGAAGCGGCCCAACGGTTCGCGGAGGGCGACGCGAGCGGCGTGCGGGTCTTCGAGACCGAGGTGGTGGCGAGCGCGTGGGAGCGCCTGCTCGGCGATCGCGAGAGCCTGGTGTGGCGCCACGTCGCGACCGCGCGCGGGTTGCTCGTCGAAGCGCGCCCGACCTTTCGCGAAGAGATCGAGCGCCACCTCGATCCCGCGCTCGGCATCACGGAGTGGCGTCGCGCCGCCGCGTCGCTCGCGGCGTCGATCGCGGTCGCGCCGAAAGAAGGGCTCGAGGCGTGTCGCGCGCTCTTCTCGACCCCGATGTTCAGCAAGGATCGGGGCCTCGGCGCCGCCATGGTGCTCGGCCTCCCGCGCGCCGCCGAGCGTGAGCCCGAAGCGGTCGAGCAGCTCCTCACGCACCTCGTGCGCCACGGCGGCATCGACGTGACGGAGGCGCTCGTGGAGCTCCGTGCGGAGCGCGGCGAAGGCTTCGGCGAGTGGGCGGCCAAGCGCGCCCACGCGCAGCTTCGCGAGGCGGCCGCGCAGCTCAAGAGCAAGGACGACGGTCAGAGCGCGCTCACCGAAGCACTGCTCGAAGAATTGGAGCCGAACCCGGATCGCCCGACGTTGCGCGATCTCGTCGCGCGCGCGCTGCAGAGCTTCGTGTCGCACGGCGCGCGCGAGGCGAGCTTCGACGCCCAGATCGCGCTCGAGCACGCCGAAGCC
>JALOQC010000139.1 GCA_025453555.1 Myxococcota bacterium
GGTCGACGAGGGCTACGTCGACGAGCGCGGGGTGTACTCGGTCGATCTGCGCAACTGCGGCGAGTGCGGCGTCGACTGCACGCTGAGCAGCGTGCCGGGCGCGGAGCTCACGTGCGGCGGGGATCCGTTCGCGCCGAGCTGCGTGCTGCGTTGCCCCGACGCGGACGATGGAATCATGCCCGGTGATCGTATCGACGCGGACCGTGACATCGCGACCGGCTGCGAGTGCACGGTGGTGTCGCTGAGCGACGAGCCGGGCCCCGTCCGCACCGAAGGCCCCGCGCTCGATCCGAACTGCGACGGCGCGGACGGTGTGGTCGTCCAGAGCTTCTACGTCGCGCCCGACGGCGACGATCGAAACCCGGGCTCGCCGACGCGGCCGCTGCGCACGATCAACGAGGGGCTCCGTCGCGCGAGCGCGTCGCTCGACGCCGGCGGCGCGCGTCCCCACGTCTTCGTCGCGTCGGGCAGCTACACCGAGACGCTCGTGCTGCCGGACGGAGTCTTCGTGCACGGCGGCTACCGACGCGACTTCCTCGCGCTCGATCCGGCGGGCTTCCGCGTCGACGTGCGCGCGCCCTCCGACACCACCGCGCCGGGCGGCGCCGCGCTCGTGCTCGAGCCGGGCTTCGGCCCGCGCGCGACGCTCGTCGAGTGGATCACGCTGATCGGACGCGACGCCGACACTGCCTCGTCGGCGGCGTTCGGGGCGTACCTGGATCAGCCGACGCGTGGGCTCACGATTCGCGAGGTGGAGATCCGCGCGGGGCTTCCGGGCTCGGGTCAGAACGGACGCGACGGGCAGGTGGGCGCGGGCCCGATGCCGGCGATGGTCGGTGGGCTGCCGCGCGTCGCGGTGGAGAACGCCTCGCGTACCTGTCAGCCGGGCGACGTCAACGTGGTGCGCGGAGGTGCAGGCGGCGTCGCGACGTGCGACGGGACGAACGTGGCGGGTGGTGCGGGAGGCTCGCCGAGCTGCCCACAGTTCGCGCGGCAACAACCTTCGGGCGAGCGTGGGCGAGGCACGAACCCCGGCAACGGCGGCGCGGGCGGACAAGACTCGCAGGGACCGATCATGGGCTCGGGCTGTCCGACCGCGGTGTGCTGCGGGCTCGCGGACTTCTCGGTGCCGACCGAGTTCGTGGGGCCGCAGTCGGGTGAGAACGGCGGCGCGGGTCGTGCGGGCACGGGCGGCAACGGGTGCGGTGACGCGTTCGGACGCTTCGACGCGATGGGTCGTTGGCTGCCCGCGAGCGCGACCGCGGGAACGAACGGCGCGCCCGGCGCGGGCGGCGGCGGCGGCGGCGGCGGTGGCGGCACCGTGATGGACTTCATGAGCGGCGTCTGCGAGTTCGCGGACGGGCTCGGCGGCGGCGGCGGCGGCGGCGGCGGTGGCGGATGCGGCGGTCGCGCGGGCAGTCCCGGCACGAGCGGCGGACCCTCGGTCGCGGTCGCGATGCGCGGAGTGCGCACCGGCAGCGAGCCGACCTTGCGCGACGTGGTGCTCATCGCGAGCGACGGAGGCCGCGGCGGCGACGGCGGCGCGGGCGGCGACGGAGGTCGCGGCGGGGTGGGCGCGCTCGGCGGCGAGCTCACGCGCGAGGCGCGCAGCATCCCGAGCCTCGCGGGGCCGTTCCCGGGCGGACGCGGTGGACGTGGCGGCGACGGTGGCGCGGCGGGCGGCGGCGGCGGTGGCTGCGGCGGCGCGTCGGTCGGCATCTGGCTCTCGGAGTCGACCGGCGATTCGGCGGCGTTCCGAGCGACCAACACGTTCCGACTCGGCGCGGCCGGGCTCGCGGGACAAGGCGGCGCCGGTGGCGCGCCGGGCGGCGCGGGCAGCGCGGGAGGAGCGAACGATGTCGTCGTCCGTTGAGCGCGAGATGCGCGGATCGTCCGTGGAGCGCGAGCGATTCGTCGAGAGGATGCGCGCGGTGTCGTCGCTCGATCGTCCACGCGGCGCGCTCGCCGTGCGCGCGATCGTCGGGGCGCTCGGTGTGCTCGCGAGCGGCTGCTACGAGCACCACCTCTGCGGCGAGCCGGAGTCGTGCAACTACGACGACGACGACTGCGACCGCCGCATCGACGAAGAGTTCGTCGACGAAGAGGGCATCTACGCGACGCTCGAGCACTGCGGCGGCTGCAACGTCGCGTGTCCCGCGGTGTTCCCGACCGCGGCGGAGACCGCGTGCGAGATCGACGCGGCGGCGGGCACCGCGCGCTGCGTGATCGTGTCGTGCCCCGAAGGTTGGCACCGCGCGGACGACGGCTCGTGCGCGCCCGATCTGCCGGTGCTCTGCCTGCCGTGCACCGAAGACGCCGACTGCACGTTGCGCGATCCGGGCGCGCGCTGCGTCGAGCTCGAAGGGAACGTGCGCCATTGCCTTCCGCCCTGCGGCGAAGGTCCGTGCGCGCCCGGCTTCGTGTGCGAGGGCGCGGTCTGCACGCCGACCACCGGGAGCTGCGGCTGCACGGAAGAGACGATCGGCGTGGAGCTCGCGTGCCTCTTCGAGCGCGACGAGGACTTCTCGTGCGCGGCCGTGCAGCGCTGCACCGAAGCCGGCCTCGGCGCGTGCGAGCCGGTGCTCGAGGAGACCTGCAACGAGATCGACGACGACTGCGACGAGCAGGTCGACGAGCTCTTCCGCGACGACGAAGGTCGCTATGTCGATCGGCTGCACTGCGGCGCGTGCAACGTGCCGTGCGTGGAGCCGGGCCCGAACATGATCGCGACCTGCGAGCCGCGCGCCGGGCTCGCGACCGAGTGTGTGGTCGAGTGCCTCGAAGGCTTCGTCGACGTCGACGGCATCCTCGCGAACGGCTGCGAGTGCGAGCGCGCGGGAGGCGACGGACCGCCGCCCGCGATCGGCGGCGACACCGACTGCGACGGCGTACCCGACGAGACCGACGACTACGTCTACGTGACCACCACCGGCAGCGACACGAACCCCGGCACGCTCGAGCGTCCGATGCGCTCGATCCCGGCCGCGCTGCAGCGTGCACGCACGGAGTCCAAGGACGTGCTGGTCGCGCGTGGCATCTACGATGGACGCGTGGAGCTCGTGGGCGGCGTGTCGATCTTCGGTGGCTACCGACCGGACTTCCGCGATCGCGACCTCGAGCTCTTCCCAGTCGTGATCGAGCACACCACGGGCGAGCCCGGCGATCCCGCGCTCGTGTGCCGCAACGTGAACGTCGCGACGCGGGTGGACGGAGTCACGGTGCGCGGCACCGACGCGACGCGCGCTGGGCGCGGCAGCACGGCGGTGTTCCTCGACGGCTGCGGACCCGACGTGCAGCTCTCGCAGATCGTGGTGCTCGCGGGGCGCGGCGCGGACGGTGTGCGGGGCGCGAGCGCCTCCGATCGGCTGGCGATGATGGGCGCGTCGTTGCCCGACCTCGACGGCGTGCCCGGCAACGGCGGTGGCACCGGCAACGACGGAACCTTCTGTCCGCGCACCCCGGGTGGACGCGGCGGCGCGCACGTCTGCCCCGACGGCGTCGACGTGAGCGGCGGCGACGGCGGCGCGACGGAGTGCTCGCCCGTCGTCTGCACGAACGGTCGCCCGTGCGGCAACAGCGGCTGCACGGACTTCACGTCCGGCGGCGTGTGCGACTTCGACGCGGTGTTGCGCGTCGCGGTGCCGAACCCGGCGGCGGGCATCGGGCGCGGATCGAGCCCCGGCGCCGCGGGACCGCTCACCTACGACGCGCCGACCAACCGCGGCGTCTGCAACTTCTGCGACGACAACCCGACGCTGGAGCGCAACGGCGGGCGCGGCGGCGACGGCGCGGACGGAGTCGACGGCATGGGCGGGCTCGGCTGCATGGCGGGCCCCGTGTTCGACGCGTCGAGCGGAAGGCTCGGCGGCGCGGCCGGCACCGACGGCACGCCCGGCACGCACGGCAGCGGCGGCGGCGGCGGCACCGCGGGCGCCGGCTACGCGGTCATCGGTGGCACGAGCGGTGGCTGTTCGGACCGCAGCGGCGGCAGCGGCGGCGGCGGGGGTGGCGGTGGCTGTGGCGCGCCCGCGGCAGCGGCGGGCACGGGCGGCGGCACGTCGACCGCGATCGTGGTGCGCCTGACGAACGCGAGCGGGCCTTCGCTCACCGACGTGCGCGTGGTGACGGCGAGCGGCGGCGCCGGCGGACCGGGCGGACAAGGCGCGGCCGGCGGTGGACCCGGCGCGGGCGCGAACGGGGGAGGCTCGCGCTTCTGGTGCGCGCGCACCGGTGGGCGCGGCGGCGAAGGCGGACGCGGCGGCGCGGGCGGCGGTGGCGGCGGCGGCTGCGGCGGTGGATCGCACGGCGTGGTGGTCGTGCGTGGCCTCGGCGATCCGACCGGCTACGTCGGCGCGCTCGGCGTGACCATCGACGCGACCGGCGTGCCCGGACGCGGCGGCGCGGGCGGCTTCGCGCCGAACGCGACGGGGGGTGCGGGGACCAACGGCTCGTCGCAGCGCGTGCTCGTGCTCTGATCGCGCGATCACGTCGCCGCGCTCTCGCGTGATCACGTCGCCGCGCTCTTGCGCGATCACGTCGCGACGCTCTCGCGCGATCACGTCGCCTTCGCTCTGGCGCGATCACGTCGAAGCCCGGACACGCTGGCGATCGCGCCGCGATCACCGCATCCCCTTCGAAGCCGCGTTCGTGGTAGCCAGAGCGCATGTCCGACGCCTCCGACGACGACGACGCGATCTGGCTCACCGTCGAATCTCACAAGGGGATCGGCGGCATGTACACCTACTGCGGCCGCGGCTCGCGCAAGGCGCTCGAACAGTGGCGACGCGGTGAGCTGCGCGGCGCGCTGACGCTCGAGCACACGTACTGGGTCGAAGAGGACGTCGACACCGGGCGACGCAGCCCGGTGGTGGTCGGTCGTCATCCGAGCTTCCGCCACGGCACCGGCGTGGTGCACCTCTCGGCCGCGACGATCGTGCTGATCATGGAGCTGCGGCATCCCGAGCCGGGCGTGCTCGACCCGGAGGGCGGGCGCGTGGTGCATCTCGGCGCGATCCGCGAGTTGCGCCACGACAACGACTGAACGGCGACGAAGCGACGAACGCGTTCGGAGAAGCCGCGCCGTCGACGACGACGGAGCGCCGACGAAGCGACGAACACGTTCAGTGGAGTCGCGCCGTTCGTGCTGCGACGACGACGGAGCGGCGACGAAGGCACGAACGCGTTCCGTGGAGCCGCCTGCGCATCGGCGTGGTATCTCGCGCGCATGCCGTCGTTTGCCGAAGAACCCTCCGTCGAGTCGTGGGCACGTGCGCTCGGGATCTCGGAGGCCGCGGTCGAGCTGCACCGCCACTCCGAGGTCCTCGACCTGCACGTCGACTCCTTCATCTGGACGCGCCTCTTCGGCTACGACCTCCGACGTCGCCACGGCCTCGGTCCCCTGCGTGGGAACTTCCTCTCGCAGGTCGATCTGCCACGCGCGCTCGAAGGTCACCTCACCAGCGCGACGTGGGTTCTCACCACCAACCCCTTCGTGCCGTCGTCGGTTCGTCGTCGGCTCTTCTTCTCGAACCTCGCGCGCCTCGAGCGCGAGCTCTCCGCCGATCCGCGCGTGACGCTCGTGACCAACGCGGCCGAACACCGCGCCGCGCGCGCGGCCGGCAAACACGCGGCCTTCGTGGGGATCCAAGGCGGCAACGCGCTCGATCACGATCTCGACGACGTCGCGAAGATCGGGCGCCTCTTGAGGTGCACGCTCGTGCACCTCACGCCCGCCTCGCTCGGGCAGACGAGCGCGCCGTACCCCACGCGGCTCTTCGGCGACGGGCTCACCGATCGCGGCCGCGAGATGGTGCAGCGCCTCGAAGCGCAGAACGTCTTCCTCGACCTCGCGCACGCGAGCCGCAAGACCTTCTTCGACGCGGTCGCGGTCCACGATCGCGAGAAGCCCTTCTGGGTCACGCACACCGGCGTCGAAGGCGTGCGCCCGCATTGGCGCAACCTCACCGACGAGCAGATCCGCCTCGTGGCCGAGAGCGGCGGCATCGTCGGCATCATGTTCCAGTCGAGCTTCCTCGTGGGCGAGGGCGCGGCGACGGTGGAGAGCGTGGTCGATCACCTCGAGCACGTGATCCGCGTGACGAACGAGGACGTGCCCGCGATCGGCAGCGACTGGGACGGCGCGATCACGCCGCCGCGCGATCTGATGACGCCCTTCGATCTGCCGCGGCTCGTCGACGCGATGCTGCGGCGCGGCTGGAGCGAGACGCGCATCCGCAAGATCCTCGCGGAGAACGCGCTCGCGTCGATCGCGCGGCTCCGCGGTTGAACTCTCCCGGTCCGAACCTGCGCGCGGTCGACCCGAGCGATCACCATCCTCGTCGCGCTGGGAGAGTCACCGCGTAGCTTCTGAGCCGCCCTCGAGGCCGGCGCGGATCGAGCCGACCACGTCGCTCTGGGCGGCGATCGAGGCGACCTTGATCGCGTTCGTGACGGCGCGCGCGGTGCTGCGGCCGTGGGCTTTGATGCAGAGGCGATCGAAGCCGAGGATCGGGACGCCGCCGTACTGTTGCCAGTCGGTCAGGTCGCGCATGCGGCGGAGCGCGGGGGCGAGGAGGTAGAGGCCGGCCGCGTAGCGGAGGCGCTTCTCCTTCGCGCCTTTGGCGAGGCGCATCGCGGTGTCGCTGACGCCTTCGAACATCTTGAGCACGATGTTGCCGACGAAGCCGCCCGTGACGACGACGTCCGCGGTGCCGCGCGGGATGTCCATGCCCTCGACGTTGCCGAGAAAGTCGAGCTGCGTGTTCTTCGCGAGGCGCGCGTGGGCTTCGACGATCGCGGCGGTGCCTTTGGTGGGCTCGCTGCCGATCGAGAGGAGCGCGACCTTCGGGCGTGGGTTCTTGGAGATCACGCGCGCGTAGGCGGAGCCCATGATCGCGAAGGCGACGAGGTCGTCGGCGGTGGGCTCGAGGGTGAGGCCGGCGTCGAGGATGAGGCTGAACGGATCGTCCTTCTCGCCGCGACGTCGCTCCGTCGGATGCACCGCCCCGAGAGCCGCGCGTGCGACGCCGGGGAGACGCTCGAAGTGGCGCGCGCAGGCGAGGGTGACCGCGCCGGTGTTGCCGGCGGAGACGAGCACGTCGGCGTCGCCGGACGCGACGAGGCGCGCTGCGACGAGGATCGACGCGTCGGGGAGCGTGTCCAGCGTGGACTTCGGCGAGGCGTCCATCGGGCAGACCTCGGCGGCGTGCACGATCGTGATCCGCGACGCGTCGTGCGGATGACGCGCGAGCTCGGCGCGCAGGATCGCTTCGTCGCCGACCACGAGCAGGTTCGGGGCGCGCTCGTGCAAGCTCGCGGCGGCTGCACCGGCGATCGTGGCGGCGGGGCCGAGGTCGCTGCCCATGGCGTCGAGCGCGAGGCGAGCGCGCATCTCACGACCTCCCGTGCCGCACGCGCGCGAGGCGCGAGGCGGTCGGAGGTCGTGAGAAGGACGGCGTGCTTCGGGCGCGGCTCACGCGCGGAGCGTACCGCGGCCATCCGTGAGCGTGGGTCGTTCGGTGTGCGACGTCGAAGCACAAGGGCGGCGCGGGGCGCACCGAAGTTCGGAAGCAACTTGGTTCGCCCTCGGGTGGCGAAGTACCCTCTTCGAACGCGGACGAGCGAGAACACGATCTGAAGGATCCATCGACGGGGGGGCGTATGGGGACTGTACGGACGAATCGGGGAATCGTCGTCGGGGTCTTCGCGCGGACGGCAGGCGCCGTCCTCGGGATCGTGGTGGCGATCGCGACGGGCACGCCCACGACGGCGCACGCGCAGGGTTACTGCGCGCCGGGCGTGCCGGCGTCGTGCGAGGCGGGCACCACGTGCGAGCCGATCTCGGCGACCGCAGGGCTCTGCTGTCCGGTCGACCCGGCGCGCGGCACGGTGCCGATCTGCATCGGGCCCGACGGTCCCGCGCAGGCCACGGTGCTCTCGTCGGAGCTCATCGGGCTGCTCACGCTCGCGCAGGATCCGCGGCTCGCGGCGGATCTGTTCACGGGGCCCTGGACCAACTGGTACTACGAGCCGCGCGAGCGTGGCCTCGCGAAGCTCGCGGTGATGCGCGGCATCCTCGAGCGCTTCAACCTCGTCGACACCTACGTGGGCGGCGAAGCGGGCATCCCGCTCGTGACGGATCCGGCGCGGCCTTCGGTCACCTGCGCGGCGGGTCCCTACGCGCGCCGCAACCTCGACGGCACCTGCAACGATCCGACGAACCCGCTCATGGGCGCGGCGGGCACGCGCTTCGGTCGCAACGTCGCGCTCGCGGCGGCGTACCCGGACGAAGCGGCGATGCTGACGCCGAACCCGCGCACGATCAGCCTCGCGCTCTTGCGCCGACGTGGCATCGCGGGCTCGGGCTTCAAACCGGTTCCGTTCCTGAACAACATCGCGGGCGCGTGGACTCAATTCCAGATCCACGACTGGTTCGATCACGGCCCGGTGCAGCGTCGGTCGCACGACACCATCGAGGTTCCGCTCAGCCCGCTCGATCCGCTGCGTTGGCGTCAGCGCACGCTCTCGATCCCGCGCACGCGTCCGGATCCGACGCGCGTGGCGGGCCGCGACGACGGCCTCCCGCCGACCTACACCAACGAGGTCACGCATTGGTGGGACGCCTCGCAGGTCTACGGCAGCGACGAAGCCACCGCGAATCGCCTGCGCGCTTTCACTGGCGGGCGGATGAAGATGGACGCGCGCGGCATGCTCCCGGTGGGAGAGCGGGGGTACGCCGACACCGGCATGCGGGAGAACTTCTGGCTCGGTCTGGAGCTCCTGCACAACCTCTTCGTGCGTGAGCACAACGCGATCGCGGACATGCTCGCGCGGAACTACCCAGACTGGGACGACCAGCGGCTCTACGACACCGCGCGTCTGATCAACGCGGCGCTGATCGCGAAGATCCACACGCTGGAGTGGACGCCCGCGATCTTGCCGAACTCGAACCTCGACATCGGCATGCACGCGAACTGGTACGGGTTGAACCACTACACCTGCCCGCCGCTGCCGCCGCTTCCGGGTTTGTATCCGAACCCGGTGGTCTACGGCGTCGTGGGAAATCCCGATGGACGCAACCTGCACGGCGCGGCGTTCTCGATGACGGAAGAGTTCGTCTCCGTGTACCGCATGCACCCGCTCTTGCCGGAGCAGTTCCTCGTGCGCTCGGCACGAAACCACCGGCTGCGCGACGTGGTGGCGACGGAGGACACGCGTGACGCCCGCGGGCGCGCGCTGCTGCAGCGGCACGGCATGCTCGACCTGCTCTACTCGTTCGGCATCTCGAATCCGGGCGCGCTCGTGCTCGACAACTACCCGCAGTTCCTCCAGGACCTCGACGTCCCGGGCCGCGGCACGATCGACATGGGCACCATCGACATCGTGCGCGACCGCGAGCGCGGGTTGCCGCGCTACAACGACGCGCGTGAGCTCTTGCGGCTGCCGCGCGTGCCGGACTTCCTCACGCTGACCGGCGGCGACGAGCGGATGGCCCGGCGCCTCGAGCACGTCTACGGCGACATCGATCAGGTCGATCTGATGGTCGGCACGCTCGCCGAGGGTCAGCGGCCGAGCTGCTACGGCTTCGGCGAGACGCTCTTCCAGGTGTTCACCGTGATGGCGACGCGGCGTCTGCAGGGCGATCGGTTCTACACGGAGCTCTACAACGCGGGCACGTACACGAACGAAGGCCTGCTCTGGGTCGAGATGAATTCGATGAAGTCGGTCCTGCTGCGCCACTTCCCCGAGCTCGCGGACACCGGGCTCTCGGACGTCGCGAACGCTTTCTATCCCTGGGATTGAGGCGGTCCTCGAGACTGGCCTCGAGCCTGGCCTCGAGACTGGCCTCGAGACTGGCCTCGAGACTGGCCTCGAGACTGGCCTCGAGCCTGGGCCTCGAGCCTGGGCCTCGAGGCTGGCCTCGAGACTGGCCTCGAGGCTGGGATCGAGGTGGTGCGGGCGAGCCTCCGGACGACCTGCTAGGACGGCACGCGATGAAGCGTGCGCTCGGGATCCTCGGGCTCCTGGTCGGAGCCACCTTCGGGTACGTCGCGACGAGTGTCGCGGTGCGCGGTACGGGACAGGCGGTGCCGAGCGGCGTCGACGTGCTCGAAGGGCGCGTCGCGGCGCCGGAGGGTGCGACGCTCGTGGAGTCTCCGGTCGGCGAGCCGTTCCTCTACGGCGAGGTGCGCGTGACCAAGGGGGGCTCGCGCGCGATCGATCAGGCGTGGACGACGGTGGTCGGGAGCGCGGCGATCGAGGTCGACACCGGCGAGCGACGCATGCCGCTGCGGCTGCCGCATCCGGAGGGCTGGCGTCGCATCGACGCGGTCGAGCACCGCGAGGTGCAGACGCTCGAAGGGCTTCCACACCTCGACGCGCTCGACGACGTGGAGCGCCTCGGACCCCCGCCCTACGTGGTGGTGGTGACGGCGGTGCGGGCTGGGGATCCGATCATCGCGCGGGTCGGCAGCGAAGGCTCGGACGGGGAAGCGCGCGACGTGCATCTCGGGGAGCGCGCGGAGCTGGAAGCGTGGATCGCAGCGCGCGAGTCGGGCCGGTGGCCGATCGTGGGCCTGCTCGGGATCATGGCGATCGTGTCGCTCGCGCTCGGCGTGCGTGGGCTGCGCGGCTGAGGCTGCACGGTCGACGCTGCACTGCACGGTCGACGTTGCACGGTCGACGTTGCACTGGGCTCGTTCAGGGCCGTGCGGTGGGCTCGGTCGGCGGGCGTCGTCGCGCGAGCGCCTCTTCGACGCGAGACTGCACGAGCATCAGCTCGCGCGCGAGCACGTCGGTGTGGATTGCCAGCGTGAGGCTGGTGCCGGGGATCACGCCCCAGACCATGCCGATCACGTAGCCCGCGCGATCGACCACGGGGCCGCCGCTGACCCCGCGCTCGGCCTCCGCGTCGAGGAGCACGCAGCTCTGACCGTCGCCGCACGGGTTCTCGCCCTGCATCGGGAGATCGCTCGCGACGCCCGCGACCACGCCCTCCGTGGTGACCCAGCGGAGGAAGCCGAGCGGGTGGCCGCAGAGCACGACGCGCTCGCCGCGCAACGGGTTGCCGCCGGGAGGGAACCGCAGCGCGGGCGCGTTCGGGGGCTCGCGCGGGAGGATCACCGCCATGTCGATCGCGGACGAGACGTGGAGGACGTCGCCGGCCATCGCTTGGCCGTCGTGGAACTGGAGGAGCACGACGGAGGCGTGGCTCACGACGTGGCGGTTCGTGATGACGACCTTGATGCCCGCGAGCGCGGTGACCCACCCCGTGCCGCTGTTCTCGACCGCGGTCCGGCGGGGGTTGGGGCGGAGCACCAACGCGGTCGCGCGCGCTGCGGTCGCGTGGGCGTCGGTGAGCTCGTCGAGGCCGCGCGGTTGGGCGTGGGCCCGGGTGAAGAGCAGCAGGACGAAGGACGTCGCGAGCGCGCGTGTGACGAGCCGTGCGACGAAGCGACGCACGCGTGACCGATCCTTCGGCGCGCCGGACGACGCGCCTGGCGCACACGGCGGGATCGATGCCGCGACGCGGACCACGGAGCACCGAACCGCGGGCGCCGCGCTTCTTGGGTGAATCGGATGCGATCACGAAAAAAAGCAGCGACGCGGTCGTGGGCCTCGGAGATGGAGACAGGGACCGGAGACAGACGGAGACAGGGACCGGAGACCGAGACGAAGACGGAGACCGAGACGAAGACGGAGACCGAGACGGGACGGGACGCGACGGAGACGGGATCGAGACGGGACCGAGACTGGAGACCGGGACCGGAGGCGGGAACCGACGAAGGTAGAAAGGAAAAGCGTCCCACTGGCGTATGCTCGCGGCGGCTCGTGCCGTCGCGGATCTCCGCGGAGCCTGGTCTCCCAAACTTTCGCGCAGATCGCGCGTCGAACGCCGTCTCGCGCACTCCTTCTCGCGACACACGCATCGCTCCCGATTCGCACGTCCGCCCGATCCGGTGGAGCCGAGGCTCTCGAGCCCGCTCGACCCTCCGGCTCGCGCTCGCGCCTCGCACTCGCACCCGCAGAGAGCTCATGACCCGCCGAAGCACTCGTCTCGCGCCGCTCGCGCTCCTCGCATTCCTCACGATCACCGCCGCACTGCCCGCGACCGCGCAACAAGGCTCACAGGGCAGCGGCCTCGAGCTCTCGCTGCACGGGCACCTCGCGCCGCGCTACGGCGAAGAGCTCCGGCTCGCGGGCACCGCCTACGAGGTGGTCGGGCTCGCGGAGCTGAAGCCGCTGCGCAGCGGAGACGTCGTGGTGCGACTGCGCGACTACCGACAGCAGCGCTGGACGGTCGTGCAAGAGGTGACCGCGCAGATCGACGATCGCGGTCGCTTCACCGCGACGCTGCCGGTGCCCGAGGCGCGCTTCGCCTCCGCGCAGCTCCAGGTCGAGGTGCGCGGCGCGGGACAGACGCGCACCTTCGACTTCGGGATCGCGATCCAGCAGCCGCTCGGGATCGACCTGCGGACCGACCGCAACCGCTACGAGCCCGACGAGACGGTGCACGTCTGGACGCGGGTGCATCGGCTCGGCAGCGGCGCGCCCGTCGGTGGTCGTGGGGTCGCGATCACGATCACGGATCCGCAAGGACGCCCGCTCCTCGAGCGCACGGTGCGCAGCAGCGTCGCGGGCGTGGCTTCGTTGGAGCTGCCGTTGCCGGCGAGCGCGGTGGACGGCGCGTACGCGGTGCGCGTGCGGCTCGACGACTCGATCGCGGAGGCCGAAGCCTACGGACAGTTCCAGGTCGCGCGGCGCACGGTCGAGCGGCTGCTCGTCGACGCGACGCTCGATCAACGCGTGGTCGCGCCGAGCGCGCGGCTCACCGGCACGGTGCGCGTGCGGACTCCGTCGGGCGTGCCGATCGCGAACGCCGCGGTGGTGCTCAACGTCGAGGGGCGCACCACCGAGCTGCTCACGGACGCCGAGGGTGTGGCGCCGATTCGATTGCAGGCGCCGGCGTATCTGTCGGGTGACGTGGCGGCGCAGCAGGTGATCGTGCGTGTCTCGCATCCCGCGCACGGCGTGTTGCACGTGGCGACGTCGTACCTGCTCTCGCGCGTGGAGTGGCGCGTGGAAGCGACGGCCGAGAACGGCGGGCTCGTGCCGGAGGTCGACGCGGAGGCGCTCTTGCTCGTGACCGACCCGCGCGGGGAGCCGATCGCGGCGGGCAGCGAGCTCGTGGTGACGGGCGCCGCGGTGCCGCGTGGCACGGCGACGCTGCGCGTGGATCGCCACGGTCTCGCGGTGCTCGCGATGCGGGTGCCCGACGGCGCGGCAGGGCCGCTGCGCGGCGAGTGTGGTGGACGCTTCGCGACGCGCGTCGACGTGGAGGTGCGCCCTTCGACCGAGAACGCGCGGCCGAGCTTCGCGCGGGTGTGTGTGCCGGTGAGCCCCGACGCGCGGGTGCGCGCGCGCGTGCGTGAGCGCGTGGTCGAGCCGGGCGGCACCGTGGTGGTCGCGCTCGATCGTCACCCCGAGGTGCGTGGGCGCGAGGTGTTGGTGGAGGCGATCGCGGAAGGTCGCGTCGTCGCGGCCACGCACGCACGCGGCGACGAGGCGCGGCTCGCGCTGCCCGCGCAGGTGGCGGGTGTGCTGCAGATCCGCGCGCGGCCCGAGCTCGCGCACGACGCACGGCACGCGCTCGACGCGCCCGGTGGATCGCAGCTCGGCGTCGGCTCGACGGACGCGGTGTTGGTGCGGCCGCGCGACGCGTTCGGGCTCTCGATCGAGACGGGACGCGACGTGTTCCGCGTGCGCGAGACCGCGCCGCTCGCGCTCCGCACGACGGGCTCCTCGCCGCGCGCGTGGGCCGCGATCGTGGCGCGCGATCTGGGATGCGCCGCGCGATCGCGTCGGCGGCCGCGCGGCCCGACACCGAGGAGGCGACGCTGCTCTTGCGCGCGGCGCTCACGGCGGGCCTCTCGCCGGACACCAAGCCGCACCGCGCGCCGCCGCTCGTTCAGCCCTACTGGCGCGACGGAAACGAAGGCGGACACCAAGACGGAACGCTGCGCGATCCGGTGGCGATGCGCGACGAGATGCTGCGTCGGCACGCGGGTCAGATCGCGGCGCAGCTCGAGCGCCTCGTCGATCAGCGCGGGCACGACGAGAACCTGCGGCGCGGCTTCTTGGTCGATCGTGGCGGGCGCTTCGACTTCGATCCGGACGCGCTCGCCACGCTGCGACGCGAGCGCGCCTACGCGCCGGACAACCTCGGCGGTCAGCCGGTCACGCTCGCGATGGTGCGCGCGGCCGATCCGAGCTTCTCGTTCGACACCGCGGCGCGGCGCATCGCGCGGCAGCGGCTCGTGCGGCTGCTCGTCGCGCTCGCGCGGCTCACGAACCCGGACGATCCGGAGGCGGCGCGCGCGTCGGCGGGACAGCCCCCCGAGCGTTGGCTCTCGCGCCTCGTGCAGCTCGGCGTGCTCGGGCCGCGTGACCTCCTCGATCCGTGGGGACGTCCGTTCGAGCTGCGGCCCACCACGACGCCGCGCGTGCTCATCAGCGAGCGCGCGCCGAACTGGGAGCTCGCATCGCCCGGTCCGGACGGACGATTCGGCACCGGCGACGACGTGCGCGATCCCTTCGCGCGGGTGGTGCCGGAGGGCACGCCCTACGCGGTCGCGTCCGGCGAGGACCGCTTGATGAAGACGCTCTCGACCCTCGCACCGGGGCCGCAGACCTTGCAGGCGATGGCGCAGGCGTACGAGAGCGTGAGCCTCGCCGCGCGCGACGAGCAGCGCGCGCGAGCAGCGCGCGCGCACCGTGACCGCCACCGCGAGCGAAGGCGGTGAGGCGATGGACATGGAGGTCGCGGACGGAATCGGCGGCCTCATGGACGACGACTCGGGCTACGGACGCGGTGCGGGAGGAGGCGCGGCGTTCGGAGCGGTGATGCCCTCCGCCGCTCCTCCGGCGCCACCCACGTCGCGTTCGCGCATGGCGCGCGCGACGGCGGACGAAGCGGCGCCGATGGAAGAAGCGGCGTCGGCGGAAGCGGAGTACCGCGAGGATCAAGACTCCCGGAACGCGCAGCAGGTCGCGATGAATCAGCCCTCCGCGATGGCCGCGCTGAGCAACGTGGTGCGCGAGGACTTCCCGGCCACGCTGCGCTTCTGGGCGGAGGTGCCGCTCGACGGCACGAGCACCACCGTCGAACTGCCGTTGGCCGACGCGCTCACGACGTATCGCGTCGAAGCGATCGCGTGGACGGAGTCGGGCTGGGTGACGACGGCGAGCGCGGAGGTGCGCGTCGATCAAGAAGCGACGGTCGACGCGCCGGTGCCGACCTTCGCGACGGTCGGCGACGGACTGCGCGTGCCGGTGCGCGTGCAGAACCGGACCACGCAGCCGCTCGAGGTCCGCGTGGTGGTCGAAGCGGACGGAGTGTCGGTGGCGCTGCCGGACGAACAACGCATCACGGTGCCGCCGCGCGACGCGATCGAGCGCATCGTCGCGATCGGCACGCCCACCGCGGGCAACGGACACCTGGTGATCCGCGCGCTGCGCGCGAGCGACGGAGCGCCCTACGACGCGGTACGCCGACCGCTCGTGATCTTCGAGGACGCGCGCCTCGTGCGCGAGCGGCGTGAGGTGCTCACCGAGCCCGGCCAAGGCGCGGCGGAGCTCTCGTTCACGACGCCCTCGGACGCGAGCGAGCGTGGACCGGGCGAGCTGCGCATCGTGCCCGCGACCTCGCTCTTCGGGGATCTCGAGACCTACGGCGGCGGCAGCTCGGTGGTCGGCTGGGGCCTCGCGCTGCGCGGCGACGCGGTGCCGGAGTCGGCGCTGATCCAAGCGCGCGCGGTGCTGCGCGCGGGCGATCCGGTGGAGGAGCACGATCTCTACGGCGACCCGATGGAGATCGGGCGCGCGATCTCCGCGACGTGGTCGGACGCGACGGTGGGCGACGCGATCCTGCGGCGCGGTCTGCGCACCATGAGCGGGCTGCTCGGCGAGAGCCCGACCGCGCCGGATCCTGGGCGGGCGATCGTGGCGTCGCACGCGTTGCTCTCGCTCGCGCCGACGATCCAACGGCTCGGCGATCGTCGCGCGGTGGCGCCGCTGGTGCGCACGCTCGTCGATCGGCTGCGCGCGGACGCGGGCAGCGGCGCGGTCGAGATCGCCGATCAGCCGGTGCTGCAAGCGCAGGTCGCGGCGGCCCTCGCGCTCACGGGCGGCGGCGAACGCGCGATCGAGCTGCTGCGGCGCGTGGAGCGCTTCGTGGTGCGGCTCGAGGCGCTGCCGAGCGGCGCGGCGGAAGAGGCGTTCCTCGAGGAGCCGTCGACCTCGGGCGAGCCGAGCTCGCGCGTGACGCCGACGGCGCTCGTGGTGCTCGCGAACGCGGGCCTCGGACGGCAACCAGAGGCGCTGCCCTTCTTGCGCAACCTCGTGGGGCTCGCGGGCCTCGCGGAGGGTTGGGACGTGGAGACGCGCGCGCTCGCGACCGCGGCAGCTTCGGTGCTCGCGGGTCGCGCGCCGGGTTCGGAGCTGCGCGCGAGTGTGGACGGTCGCGCGCTCGAGCTGCGTGCGCCCGAAGAGGGATCGCGCGTGCGGATCGCGGTGCTCGAAGGGCTCGCGCGTCCGGGGCGTCACGTGGTGCGGGTGGAGAACGCGGGGGCCTTCGCGCTCGCGTTCGTCGACGCGCGTTACGGGCGCTCGTGGCAGTCGGCGCCCGCGCGTGCGTTGCGGGTCGACGTGCAGATCGACGGCGCGCTCGGGGCGCGCGACGGACGCTCCGGGCTCGTGCTCACGGTGCGAAACCGCGAGGCGCGGGTGCTCGGGCGGCCGGTGGTCGAGATCGACTTGCCGGCCGGCACCGAGCTCGACGAGCCGACCCGCGAGGCGCTCATGGGCGCGGCGCGCGGTGCGCCGACCCAAGAGGGACGCACGCTGCGGCTGCCGCTTCGGCCGCTCGCGCCGGGTGGCTACGTGCGCATCCCGCTGCCGCTGCGTTGGAGCGTCGGTGGCTCGTTGCGGGGGCTCGGCGTGAGCCTGGTCGACGAGACGCAGGCGTTCGTGGGCGAAGGCGGGCGCGCGACCGCGATCCTGCCTTCGCGCGCGATCACGATCGACGATCGCGGCGCGGAGCCGGAGACGCCCGAAGGCGAAGCGTCGCCGCCGCCTGCGTCGCCGCCGCCTCCGCCACCGCTCTTGCCGGTGGAGCCCTTCGGTCCGATCGCGCGCGTCGTGGATCCCTCGGACTCGCGCGGTGATTCGTACGCCTGGATCGATTCGCACACCTCGATCGGTTGGATGGGCGCTCGCGCTTCGCTCGGCTTCCATGCGCGACTCGATTCGCGCGACTCGCGCACGTCGCGGGATTCGAGCGGACCAAGCGCTCTCGCTTCGTCGCAGGTGGTGGAGGTGCGCTCGTGAACGCTCGCTCGGCCCCCAGCGCGACCTCGTCGCATCGTCACTTCTTCTCCTCCCACGGTGCCTCCCAGATGCGTTATTGCCCGAGTCGGCGGGGTCAGCCGCCGACGTCTCTCTTCGCCGCGCTCGCGCTGCTCTTCGTCGTCGCTCCCGCGCACGCTCAGGTCGCGGGACGTCGTCCCGTCACCGCGGGTGACGTCACGGGCGTCGAGCTCCAGCTCGAAGGCAGCCTCTCGGTCGAGCGCGGCGGCACGCTGCGTTGGTCGGTGGTCGCGTACGAGGTGGTCGGACTCGACACGCTGCGCCCCGCGCCGGGCGCGGAGATTCGCCTCGCGACCTCGCTGCGTCGCCGCGCGGACGACGACGGCGCGCCGCTCACCGTGACCGCCGACGCGCGCGGACGCGCGGTGATCGAGCTGCCGATCCCGAACGACGCGCCCGACTCGATCGGCGCGACCCTCGATCTGCGCGCGCGTCGCGGGGTGCAGCGGCGCTTCGAGCTGCGCGTGAACGTGCGCGAGCCGCGGACCCTCGTGCTCTACGGCGCCGAGAGCGCGCCCACGCGCGGCCGGCTGCCGGTGTTCGGGCGGCTCGCGAGCGGTGCCAGCGGCGGCTCGAGCGGGATCGGCGACGCCGAAGTGAAGCTCGTGCTGCACGACGCACGCGGTCCGCTCGGCGCGCCCGCCACCGTGCGCACCGACGCGACGGGATTGTTCGCGCACACCTTCCGCGTGCCGCGCGAAGCCGAAGGCGCGCTCCGCGTCGACGCGCAGGGGCCGTCGGACGGAACGGATCGCGAGCGTCGACCGACAGCGTCTTGGTCGGCCGCGCTCGCGCAGCCCTCCGAGCCCGCGCTCGTGGTGCAGGTGCGTCCGACCCGGCACCTCGTGCGCTCGAACGAGCGGCTGCCGATCGAGGTGATGGTGCGCCGCGCGGACGGTCGCCCGGTGCCGGAGACGCGTCTGCGCATCGGCGGCGGGCCCATCCCGCTCTTGCTCGAAGAAGAGCAGCGCGAGCGCGAGCGTTTCGCGGTCACCGACGCGCGGGGTCGCGCGACGCTGGTGTGGGAAGCGCCGCGCGTCGGCGGAACCCACGCGGACCTCGGCATCACGGTGCAGGCGGGTCGCGCGGGGGTCGGTCGTGGCGTGGGCCAAGCGACGGTGCGCGTGAGCGATCGGGTGCACGCGTCGCGGCTCGGCGTGGAGGGCGGCGTGCTCGTGCCCGGCCTCGCGGCGCGCGCGTTCGTGCGCGTGACCACGATGGACGGTGTGCCCGCGCCGGCGGGTGTTCCGGTGGTGCTCGAAGGTCCGCGGATCGGTCGTGTGGAAGGCGCGACGAGCGCGGGCGGCGTGGTCGCGCTCGATCTGCGCGTCGGTCCGCCGAAGGAAGGCGATCGCTGCGGCGGTCTCGCGGCGACGGACGTCGTGGTGACGATTGCGGGCGCGGGCCCGGAGGCGCGTTGTCTTCCCGTCGATCCCGACGCCGCGGTGCGGGTGCGGCTCGCGCGTGGGCTCGTGATCGCGGGGCAACCGGTCGAGGTGATCGTCGAGCGCAACGAAGGCGCGCGTGGGCTGCCGGTCGCGCTCGTCGCGATGCGTCGCGATCCCTCGGGCGCGCTCGAGCCGCTCGCGACGGGCGTGCTCGACGGACGCACCGATCGGGTACCGCTGACGTTGCCCGAGACCGCACGCGGCGAGGTGCTCGTGCGCGCGCGCCCGCTCGTCGCCCCCGGCGATCGCGAGGTGCGCGGTGGCTTCGCGGCGCTCTACGCATTCGGCGCGGCGCCCACCGCGATGAGTGCCGAAGCGATCGGCGGCGAGGGCTCGCTCGTGGCGCGGCTCTCTGGTGAGGCGCGCGCGTCGACCCTCGCGATCGCGCTGCCCTACGGCGACGACACGCGCCTGCGTGCGCAGCTCGAAGCGCTCGCGACCGGGCCCTTCGCGGATCTACGCGGCGCCCCGCTCACCGATCTCACGGTCGCCGCGATGCTCGCGGAGCGCACGCCGATGGACGTCGCCGCGCCCGCCGTGTTGCGCGGCGCGCCGCGTCCGACGGTGGAGCCCGCACCGGAGCCGACGAGCCCGGAAGCACACGGCCTGCTGCGCGATCCGTGGCGTGCGAGCGCGCGCTTCGTCGAAGGTCGCCTCGCGCTGCTCTTCCGCGCGATCGAGGCGCGCGTCGAGGCCGCGGTGCCGGAGCAGATGCACGAGATCGCAGTCGAGCGCGGCGGACGCTTCACCTTCAACCGGCAACTGCTCGCGTCCCTCGCGGAAGGAAGCCTCGGCAGCGAAGGCGCGACCGGGCTCGGCGGTGAGCCGCTGACGATCGAACGCCTCGAAGCGCTCGATCGCGGCTTCGGCTACGACGCGGTCGCGCGGCGCATCACCCGCGAGCGGCTCTTCACGCTCCTGCTCGCGCTCCGGCAGTTCGTGCAGGAGAACACGCTCGATCTCGCGTGGACGCGACCGGGCGATCCGACGCTCTGGATCGAGCGGCTCAAGCACCGCTACGTCGCGGGCGGCACCATCCGCGCGGGGCAGCTCGTCGACGGATGGGGTCGCCCCTTCCGTCTGGTCGCGACCGCGCGCGCGCGCTTTTCGAACGTGCAGCCGGTCGCGGGCTACGAGCTCGTGAGCGCAGGCCCCGACGGTCGCTTCGGCAACGGCGACGACGTGTTCGATCCGACCGCGCGGGTGCTGCCGACCGGCTCGCTCTACGCGGACGCGGTGGGCGAGGACGCGCTCGTCGCGCGCCTGCGTGGCGTGGAGCTCGGCCGCGCGACGCTCGCGCTCGCCGCGGGGGCCTTCGGTGCGCCCCAGCCGCGCATCGCGCCGCCGCCGGACGAGAGCCGGCCGCAGACCGCGCTCGGCGATCTTCCCCCACGTTTCGAGGCGGATCCGCACGCGCTCGCGTTGCTTCGTCCGACGCGCCCGACGAGCGCGGTGCTCGCGCGCGGCTCGAACGAGCTTCGTCTTCGGGTGGGCACCGAGCCGCGCACTTGGCGCGTGCTCGTGCTCGGGCTCGACGCGGCGGGCAACCTCGCGCTGGCGAACGACGCGAGCCGCGCGGGTGCGCCGGTGCTCGCGGATCTCGCGTTGCCCTCGCGGCTTCGCACGAACGAGCCGCTGCGCTTCCCGTTGCACCTCACGAACGTGACGGAGTCGGAGGCGCGCTATCGGCTGCTCGCGAGCGCGGAGGGCATCGACGCGCAGCTCCCGAGCGAGATCGCAATCCCCGCCGGCGAGACGCGCTCGGTGGACGTCGCGCTGAACGCGCGCTCCGAAGGTCGTCACGAGGTCGCCGTCGAGGTGCGCGCGGACGACCGGGTGCTGCAGCGCGTGGCGGAGCGGGTGGGCGTGGACGGCGGCGGACACCCGACGCGTCGACGCGCGACGGGCTTCGCGGGGACGTTCGAGGCGGACCTGACGATCCCGTCGGACGCGAGCGGGACGCTGAGTCGGCTCGTGATCGTGGGACCGAACGCGCTCGCGGCCGATCCGGATCTGGCGGAGATCCGGCGCGAGGATCCAGCGCTCGTGGCGTGGGCGGAGACGCTCGCGGGGCGCGCGCTCGACGAGGCGCTGCGTGCGCGTTTGATCCGCGCGACGAGCGCGGACGGAACGGTGTCGGGCGAAGAGACGGCGCTGTCGACCGCGGCGGCGGTGGTCGCGCTCGCCGCGGCGCTGGAGGACGACGGCGATCCCGACGAAGAAGCGCAGCGTGCGCGCGAGCGTGCGAGCCAGCGGATCGGGAGCTTGCCGCCGTTCTCGGACGCGGACGGAATCGCGGGGCGGACGCGGATGATGGCGGCGTCGCTCGCGGCGCTGGCGACGAGCGGGGTGATCGAGCCACTAGGCGTCGACCCTGGGCATCCGGGCCCGGAGTACGACATGCGGATTCGTCCGCCGGGCGCGCACGATCCGGTGGCGAACGCGATCCGGATCTGGATGCCACAGCTCCGCCGGACGCTGCGCGAGCGGCCGGGCGAGCCGACGCTCTTGGCCCGCGCGGCGGCGGGGCTCTTGCTCGCGGACGCACGCGACGGGCACGGGCGCGCGATGTACGCGTCGGTGCGGGACTCGCTCGGCGAGGACGGACTGGTGACGGGCGGTGAGCGTCGCGGGATGTCGGATCGGCTGGCGGCGTCGCTGGCGTTCGCGCTCGCCGCGCATCAGGTGGGCGACGCGGAGTCGGCGGCGAAGGTGCTGCGCGCGGTGAGCGTGCACGGTCCGTCGATCGCGAGCCGCGG
>JALOQC010000140.1 GCA_025453555.1 Myxococcota bacterium
CTCTTCGCGATGGGCATCGTGCTCTGGGAGATGCTCGCCGGGCGGCGGCTCTTCCTCGGCGAGACCGACTACCAGACGGTCAAGCTCGTCCAGCAGGCGCAGGTGCCGAGCCTCAGCCGCTTGAACCCCGAGGTCGACTCGGAGTTCGAGAAGGTGCTCGGCAAGGCCCTCGCGCGCGATCCCCGCGAGCGGTACCAGAGCGCGCGCGAGATGGGCGACGCGCTGGCGGGCTACCTCTTCAGCCACCAGCTCAAGGTCACGAGCTACGACATCGCCAACCTCGTCAAGGCGGTCCTCGCGCAGGAGAAGCCCGAGGCCAGCACGGTGCAGGCGGGGCAGCAGTCGATCATCGACAAGCTGATCCAAGAGGAGCTGCTCCGCTTCACCTCGCTCGACGACTTCGCGGCCGCGCAGCCGATCGGCGTGGGCGGCGAAGAGGGCGCGCAGCCGCTCGACGCGGGGCTCTTCGAGAACCCGGCCGATTGGTTCTCCGACGACGCCGAGGTCGACGCCGCGCTCGGGGCGGGCCTCGAGAAGAACACCACCGGCTCCGATCACGGTTGGCGCGAATCGGGTTTGGAAGGTCTGGCCGGCGAGCTCGAAGCCGACCCCGATCTCGGCTCGAACCCGCCGCCGCCGACCCCGCCTCGTCCCGCGCCGCCGCGCCCGACCCCGCCCCGCGAGGTGCAGGTGGACGCGCTCCCGCCCGTCGCGGAGACGCCAGAGAAGAAGGGCGGCTCCGGAGCGGTGATCGCGCTCGTGGTGCTCCTTCTCCTCGGCGCAGGTGGCGCGGCCGCGTACTTCCTCACGATGCGCTGAGGGTCGTGCCCCGGCGGGGAAGTCGAACGACTGCCGACGATTCGTCGCGCCCGCGCCCGCCAGATCGCGACGAGAGAGCCCCTGCTGCTCCGTGAGGATGAGCGTGAGCCAGCTCTTCTGCGCCAGCTCGCCGTGCGCGCTCGGACGCGACGTCTCGCGATGCAGCTCCTCCACGAGCTGCACCAAATACTGCTGTCGAGTTGCTCTGCCGACGGATCGAGCGGACCCCGCTCGGCGCGATCGAAGCCCGAACGCGAAACCTTCAGGAGCTCGATTCGACGGCGAAGAGAACGACGTCTGATGAGCCGCGTTCGTCTCGCGTATCGTCGCACTCGATCGACGGGAGCGTCGATCTTTCGAGATTGAGGCACCGGAGACGACGACGATCCGTTTCCTCGCCGAGTTGGATCCCGCGCCGTCCTCGATCCAGCGTTCGACGCGACGAGGTGCTCGCGCGACTCGCTCGAGGGCGCTATCGCAACGCCATGCGTCTTCTCGCGTTGCTCTCTCTCTTCGCCTGTTCCTCGACCTCGTGTCCCGAGCCGTCGTCCCCGCAGACCACGGGAGGCGAAGCGCCCCACGCGCATGGCCACCACCACGCCGGCGACGGAGGTCACTCGAACCGCGATGGACATCACCACGGCGAGGGCATGCGCCACGACTTCTCCGACGTCGCGCGCTTCGAGGCGATGTTCGACGCCCCCGGCCGCGCGCGCTGGCAGCGCCCCGTCGAGGTCGTCGGCCACCTCGACCTCACGCCCGGTGAGACGGTCGCGGACCTCGGCGCCGGCACCGGCTACTTCGAGCCCTTCCTGTCGGCGGCGGTGGGCCCGCGCGGTCGCGTCCTCGCGCTCGACTCCGAGCCCGCGATGGTCGAGCACCTGCGCCGACGCGCCGACGCCGAGGGCCTCGCGAACGTCGAAGCGCGACAGGTCCCCGCCGACGGCCCCGGCCTCGAGCCGAGCTCCGTCGACGCGATCCTCGTGGTGGACACCTGGCACCACCTCCCGAACCGTGCGCAGTACGCGCGCCGACTCCACGACGCGCTTCGAGAAGGCGGGGTCGTGCTCGTGGTCGACTTCACGCTCGACGGCGCCCAAGGCCCGCCGGTGCAGCACCGCCTCGTGCCCGAGCTCGTGATCCGCGAGCTCGAAGAAGGCGGTTTCCGCGCGACGCTCGTGGAGGAGAGCCTGCCGGATCAGTACGTGGTGCGCGCGACGCGGTGAGCCGTGCGGTCGGGACGTCGAGCCACGCTTCGACGGAAGAATGTCGGTTTCCTCCGCGTACCACACGTGACGACGAGTTCTTCCGCACGGAGCCACGAGATCACGCGTGGCACCCTCTCGTCGAGGTTCTCGCCGATGCGCCAAGAGCTTCCTCCTGCCGTCCACGAAGAGATCGTCGAGCGTTCCAAGCGAGGCGATGCGCTCGCCGAGGAAGGCCGCTTCAAAGAAGCCATCGCCGAGTACAACGAGGCGTGGCAGCTCCTCCCCAAGCCCAAAGGGGAGTGGAATGCCGCCACTTGGCTCTTGGCCGCCATCGCCGACGCCGCGTTCTTGGGTGGCTTCCTCAAGACCGCCCGACGCGCGCTCGACGACGTCATGCGCTTGGAGGGCTCGATCGGAAACCCGTTCCTCCACCTCCGCAACGGCCAAGTGATGTTCGAAGAAGGGCGCCTCGACGAAGCCGCCGACGAGCTGATCCGCGCCTACATGGCGGAAGGCAAAGCCATCTTCCGCGACGAGGACCCGAAGTACTACACGTTCCTCGCGACACGCGCGCGGGATCTGGAGTAGAGCGCATCCGGATCGAGTGTGCGCGGCGGGACCACGCCTCGACTACACGCCCCGAGGAGACGCGGAGTCCGCCCGCGATGGCGCTACGTATTCACCCCGGCTTCCTGCACCTTCTGAGCGACGGCCTTGCGGATCTCGAGAGAAGGATCGGGCGGCGGAGCGGCGTCCGCGTCGAGCTTCGACGGCTTGGCCGCCATGGGCCGAACCTCCACGGACCTCGTGGCCTGCGTGAGGTTTGCGGGCGGCGCGGGCGAGCCATCGGAGCTCGCTGCCATGGAGACGCTCGCGTGGGCGACCGCAGGAAGAGCCGACGGACCGAGCAAGAACGACTCGGCATCGAACGACCTCGGTCGTATTCGCGAGATCCCGAGGCTCCGACTCGGGCAACGTGAGTCGGTAGGTCTCGTCGGAGCGGGAAACCTGCGACGCCGTGCACGCGACGACCTCGAGCACGTCCGTCGGTTTCGTCTGCTGAACCGCGCGGCTCAAGTCTCCCAGCACGAAGACCTTGAAGGGCTTCGGTTTCTGCTTTCCCGTGCGTTTGCCGGTGCCGTCGTGGACATGACACCTCCATGATTGATTTTCGATACGCGATACCGTGAGGCAGATCTTCGTCGTCAGAGTGCTCGCAGTTCCTCCACCACCAAACCAGCGTAGAGCCGGACTACGGCCGTGAGGGAGAGCTCGGAGTACGAGTATTGATCGCCTCCTCCGGCGGAGGGCTCACGCATCGCAAAGACCCCGTAAAAGCCGCGACGCCGGTCAACCCAAGGCTGATATCCGCCTTTGCCGCCGTGTCCCTGTTGGTGCAGCTCGCTGCAGCTCGCATCTTGGATGCCCAGCAGATCCTCGGGCGTGAACGCCTCGGGCGTCCGACCCAAGGCCAGCAGCGTCTCGGCGTCGGTGTTCCGGTAGCACCAACGCCACGTGTTGAGTCCGTAGTCGAGCCCCGGTTGCAGTTGGGACCGACGAACGACGTCGGGGGGTAGCTGATTGCGCTCCTGCTCTTCCAGTGCTTCGGCCGAAAGCAGCGTCCCGGGAGCGCCTGCGTGATAGATCGCGCGGACGAATCGGGCGTAGTCGCTCACCGAGGCGCGCATCGACCCCGCGATGTTCTTCTCGCTCTGGTAGAAGGCGGACATCCCCGTCGGAGCCTGAACGAGCCTCTGGAAGAGGTCGGTGTAGGGTTCCCCGGTGGCGACCTCGAGCATCGCTGCGGCGACGACGTGTGCCGCCGCGCCGTACTTGAAGACGGTGCCTGGTGGCTGCGCATGGTTGGCGGTGGTTCCCGCGTCCGGGGTCGCCACTTCTACGTCTGCGGAGTCGGAAAGGATCCGGCAGGCACACTGCTGCATGGTGAGGGCACGGTCGTCGACACAGCCATGATCGGGCAGGAGACCGCTCGTGAAGGACAGGAGCTGTCGCAGCGTGACGTTCGCGCCACGGCCGAGCGTGCCCGCCCCGCAGGTCCCCGACAGGATCGTACCCACCGTCGTGTCGAGCCCCGCAGCGACGCTTGGCAGCGCCCCTTCGTCGACGAGCTCGTCGACGGCGGCCAGAAGCACCGTCGAGGTCACCCACTTCGAAGACGACGCCACCCCGGTGACCAGATCGACCGTGAAAGGTTGGCTCCCGCTCGGGCAAGCGTTCTGCGGGCTGCGGCAGACCCCGCCGTCGGACTCGAAGAGCAACGTGTCGTCGCCGTCGTAGATCTGGACCGCGTAGCCGCTGATTGCGCCGCTGGCGACCTTGTCCTGGAGGAGCTCTTCCAGGATGGCGAAGCTCGGTGTCTCGCCCGAGTCGCCGCCCACGCCGATGTCGCGGGGGCCAAGTGGGCCAGCGTCCGCCGAGGCGTCCACCAAATCTGCGTCCGCCGAGCTGGGGTCTCCTCCGCATGCGGATGCTGCGAGGAGGATGCCCAGCACGAAGGGAAGGTCTCGACGCGAGGTCATGCGCAGCTCCTTTCGCGGTCCAGCCTGCGGGGTCGGAGGACCGCGGGACCGGTTGCCAGAACGTGAGCCGAGCTCGAGATCGTGACTGGGTCGCGGTCTCCCGGCTGGGAGCGTGTGAGAGCCAGAACCGCGCCAACGCTTTTTCGAAGATTCCCCGGGAAACTGTCGACAGGACGGAGGGCGGTTGGAGGGTGAACCCCGCAGGGTCGCGGGGCCGACCCCGCGGCACCAACGCGCAAGCCCTGGAGGAAGAGCATCGATCCGTCGTCGATGGCGTATCGGTCAGTCCGCCCAACGCAAGCTCGGCGTCGTGACCCGAGAGTCTCCGTTGCGGAAGCCGTCGGTCAGTGCCCCCGCGACACCGAGCGCGATCCCAGCCACGACGAGGAAGACCCGACCATGAGGGGCCGGCGATCGGTAGGAATGCCTTCGAGGTCGAGATGATGGGGATCGCCCTCCGCGCCGCGAGCGACCCGGGCGTCCCCCGCACGGACGAAGGAGAGTCGGAAGGCGCCACGTTCGCCTTACCGACGTTGACCTTCTCTCACGCGAACACGCTGAAGCGCGCCGCGAGGGGCGACGTCTCCGCGGACCATGACGTGTCGAAGGCTGCTGTGCCTGATCTCCGCGCTCCTCATCTCGTCGGGCGCGAGCGCTCAAACCGGGGACGCCAGCGTGCGCCCGCTCGGAGCCCCACCCGTCCATCGCTCGAGCCAAGCCGGGTCGAGCCCGCTCGTGCTGCACGCGAGCGGCGACCTCGTGGTGGCCGCCGAAGGGGTGCTGCGCGCGAGCTCGGAAGGCGAGACGCGGTGGCATCACCCCGACCCGACCGTGGTCGACGTGGGCACCACGCCCGACGGCGCGATCTACGGCCTCGCGCTCGCGCAGCCCGATCGACGCGCGGGCCGCGTGACGCTCACCCGTCACCGCCCCGACGGCTCGGTCGAGTGGCGGCACACGTTCCGCGAGCGACACGACCCGTTCAGCATCCCGCAGGTCGAGGGCGCACCCGATGGCGGCGTGCTCGTGTGTCGCGCGAAGGGGAGCCGCTCCCGCGTGGTGCCCGTGCTCGACAAGCTCGACGCGCGCGGCCGCGTCGTCTGGAGTCGAACGCTCGCGAGCGCAGGTCAGTGCCACGCGCTCGACGCCGACGGTCCGTGGATCGCGTGGGCCGGTGCGCGCGCCACCGGCGGCACCTGGTCGGCCCAGGTCGAGCGCCTCGAGGGGTCGAGCGGGCGCGTGTCGTGGGCGTCGACCTTCGAGAGTTACCCGCTCGTGGCCGAGATCGCGCTCGATCCCGACGGCGCGGTGACGGTGCTGGGAGAGTTCGCCGATCGCGTCGACCTCCTCCCCGGTCCTCGCACGCAGCTCGCGGAGGGCTACGGGTACACGACGTTCGTCACTCGCTTCGACGCCAAAGGCGACGCCGACTGGGCCTGGGCCAGCGACCGGTCCGAGCAAGGCGCGGCGCTGCTCCGACGAGGCACGGAGACGATCCTCGTCGGCAAGGGCTACGCGACCCACTTCGACGCCGAAGGCAACGTCGTGCAGCGAGAGACGTTCGGGTATCCGGTGCGCGACGGCCTCCGCTCCATCCCGTTCCTCAGCGTCTCCGCCGCGACGCTCGACGCACGCGGTGCCGTCGTGATCGTCGGCGGGCTGCCGGAGCCGGAGGCGATCGGTTTCGTGCCCTACTACCTCTGGAGCTCGGCGCCCTACGACGGTCCGCGCGGCGCCGTGCTGATGCGCCCTGGCTGGTGAGAGGTGGGGCGGCGTGGCCGCGACCTCCGAGACACCTGCTCGAGGTTCGTGGCGGCTCGAGTCGACGACACCACCGCGCGATGGGCACCTCTCGAAGCGCCGCGTCCCCGAAAGACTGACGGATCTTCCACGACACGCAAAAAAAGAATTTCAGAACATTCCGCATCGCGCGGAAGAAAGAATGCTGGAAGATTCCCCGATGCCCGGACGCTCCTCGCCGCACACCCGCCCTCGACGCTCCTTCGCCTACTCCGGCAACCGCCGCATCTCCCCCGGCCACGCGCCATGCTCCGACATCGGCACGAGGCGCAGCGTCGTGAACTCGTAGTGAAAGTCGCGGCGGGCGCGTTCGATCATCGCATCGCGATGCGAGGTGCCGCCCGTGGTGCCGCGCACCATGTCGAGCATCGCGTCCTCGCTCTGCCACACGCTGAACGTCGAGAAGCGGTTCCACGGCCGAAACGCGACGGCGCCGTGGATCAGCCCCGAATGATCGCGGACCAGCGCCTCGACGGGCTTGCCCCAGCGCGCGAAGCGCAGCGTCTCGGTGAGCTTCAGACGCGCGACCGTCAGACCCACGACCTTGCCGTTCGGGGTCACGTCGTCGAGCGCGGCTTGGTCGAAGCCGCCGTAGCTGCCCCAGCGCCGATAGGCGCGCATGCGCACGTGGTAGCCCGGCCGCTCGAAGATCGAGTACGGCGGCGCGGCGAGGAATCGATCCAGGTGCGGCTCGCTCTCCCAGAGCCCCACGAAGATCCACGCGCGCCAGCGGTAGCGGCTCGGCGAGAGGATGGACGCGCCCATCCTCATCGGGAGGAAACGTTCCGCGTGCAGTAGGCCAGGCACCCGTCGCAGCGCGCCCGACGCGAACAACCGAAGGCCGACGGTGAGCACCGGCGCCTCGATCACGTGGTAGCTGAAGACCTGCATGACGTGGTCCGACCAGAATGCTCGGGGCGCGCGAAGGGAAGCAAGCCGATGACGGAGCTCGAGGTGCTGCGTGTGCTCGTGCTCGTCAGCGTGGTCGTCGCGCCGTGGAGCACGCGGCTCTTCGTCGCGCTGCCGCGTGGCTGGCGCGTTGTGTACGGAATCGGGGTGGTGTCGGTCGCAGGCGCGCTCCTGGGGCTCCCGTGGCTCGCCGTGCTCTGGCCGATCTTCTGCCTCGGCAACCTCGTCGTCGTGCTCCGTGGAAGGCTGCCTCGGAGCTTTCCCGAGCTCGCGAGCACGGTCCCTTTCGTGTTCAGCCTCGTCGCCGCCACGTGGATCGTCGGTGGCATCCTCGACCTTCGGATCCTGGGCTACGGCCCGCACTTCAGCTTCTACGCCGCGCTGCACGGCAACGTGCTCGGGTGGATGCTCGTCGGCGCGATCGCCGCGTCGGCGCGTCGCGAAGGCCGACGTCAGCGCCTCTACGTCGCGGCGACGCTCGTGGTTTCGTGTCGTTCTTGCTCGTGGCGATCGGCATCGACGTCTCGGCCTCGCTCAAACCGATCGGCGTGGCCGGGCTGACCCTCGCGATCCCGGCGGCTCAGATCGCGTTCTTGATCGACGCGCGCTCGAATCGCGCGGCGTTCGCCGCCGGCCTACTCGCCGTCGTCGCGCTCGCCTTCACCTTGGGGCTCGCGTGGCTCCACCAGCTCGGCCTTCCGTCCCTCGGATCGATCGGGTCGGTGCGCGCGATGGTCGCCGTGCACGGCGTGGTGAACACCCTGGTCGCCGGCCCCGCGATGCTCTGGGCCGTGCATCGGACTCGACCGAAACGGCGATAGAACGACGTCCTCTTCGACGGCCGTGCTCGCTTCGTACGTCGTCGTCTCCCGAGCCGTGTTCTCGTGGTGTGCCCGCATTGACGTCGCGGTGGCGATTCGTCACCTTGCTCGTCGACGCGAAGACCTCGCGTCGACGATGACCGACCGAGCCTGACGACACGTTCCGCGCTTTCACGCGCGACCCCTCGGTGGCGCCTCGCGCCCCGACTCGTTCGCTCGCGACGCGACCCCTCGGTCGCCGCGCGCCTCGTCCTCGCTCGTCTCTCGTCCCCTGCCACCGCGCAGACGGAGGCGCGAAGGCCACCAGATCGCGGTCGCTCCACGTTACGGCCCGACGAAGCGCCTGCGCCTCCGACCAGCGGAGAACGGGAAAGAGGTCGCGCACGAACGTGTAGAAGTCCATCGAAGGGGGATCGTTGGGTCGTCGAAGGCCCCGATCTCGACGGAGACGACCTGCGCATGGTGGTGGTGATCGAAGACGACTGCGTGGTGATCACGCTCTACTGATGCGATTTCGGTGTGGCTCCGCCGCGCAAGCGAAGCTCGCCGCTCTCCCAGCCGTAGGTGAACACCCGGATCCCCGCCGCGCCGAGCACGGCTTCCCTCGGATCGTGCTCGCCCCCCTCGCGTCGGCGCTCGAGACGTGGCCACAGGATCCACCGCTCGCATTCGTCGGCGAGCTGCACGGGGCGCTCGAGCAGCGTCTCCACGAGGCGACCGAACGTCTCGCGATGCTCGATCACGAGCTCCGCGTAGCGCGTCACCTGCTCCACGAGGCGCCGCATGTCCCTCGCCGACTTCAGCTCGAGCACCACGGGCCGGTAGAGGTCTGCCGACAAAGGACGGAGCGCGAGGATGTCGCAGCAAATCTCGGAGCCTCGATCGGGCAATGACAGCTCGTCGGTCAGAAAGACGACGTCCACGGGATCGTTCGTGGTCGCCGTGGCCACGTTCAGGAGCCGCATGGATCGCCCGTTCTCGTAGGCATCACGAAGGAGCGCGGACTGCACGACCTTCTCCGGCGCGCGTCCGTGTCCGCTGGAGACGCAGTGCTCGTCGAAGAACTTCTCGAACTGATCGACCAGTCGCGCCACGTCGCGGAAGCCACCCTTGCCGCGCTGCGGACGCTCGGGCGCGAGGCCCGCCAGCGTGAGCCCGCCGGTCGTGGGGCGAAGGTGCACGTGATGGCCGTGACGCTCGTGCAGCGTGGCGAGCGCGGCCGGGATCGTTTCGGCCCAGCGCTGGAGGGTGGAGAGGCGCTGTTCGCGCAGTGGGTGGTCGTTCATGAATCCCCCGACCGTGCTTGGGTGAGCAACGGCTTTGTGCCCCGTCGGGCAAGCATCGCGGCCGCGTCCCCACCGCATTGCAGGCGCGTCGGCCAGGTCCTCACGTGAGCCCTAACATCGCGTCGAACACCGCGCGGTGCGGCTCGACGTCCTCGTAGGTGCGCGCGTAGTAGCCATCCCGAACGGCGATCCGTTCCTCCCGTGGGACCTTCTCGCCCAACGCGAGCCGTGCCCGAAGCAGCGACCACAGCATGCCGACGGGCGGCTCCCCGCGAGTCGAAGCCTGCGCGATGGAGCGCTCGAGCTCGGCCCGCGCCGCAGGGAGCGTCGAGCACGCGTCGATGCCGGCGCGAATCGACGCCATCAACTCGTCGGTCTGAACCTCCCATGGCGGCAGCGGAGCGGGCCGGGTCCACGGCACGATGATCTCCTTGCCGTCCTTCCAAGACACCACCTTCGCCGGGCGTGGCGGGGGCGTCGTGCTCTTTGGCGCGTCGCGGACCGAGCGCGGGTGCTGCACCGGCAAAGGCCCGTCGACCGAGCGCGGAAACGCCCGCGCGAACGCGTCGTCGACGCTGAAGAACGACTCGCAGAGCACGGTGTCCTCGTGTTGACGCCGAAAGTTCACCACGATCCGCACGCCGTCGCGCACGCGGACGAAGCCGATGCCCGAGGCGCGTCGGCCGGTCACGCGAAAGTCGTGCAACGCGGGCGTGAGTCGATCGAACGCCCGCTTCGCGAACGGCACCTCCGGGACGACTTCCCCAAGACGCGTCCGCTCACGAGCCACGAGCGTTCGCGCGAGCTCGAGCGCGCCGGCACCCTCGGCCGACCCCCCCGACCACGTGTCGACCAAGGTGCCCTTCGACCGCTCCGCCAACGTACCGGCGAGCGCACATTGCAGCGCGAGCTCGACTGAGTCGCCGGAGCTGGAGAATGTGACGTCGTCGCTGCCATCCACCTCGACCGAGATCTCTTCGTCCACCACACGCTCGCCAAACCAATCGCCCGCTTTTGCGCTCACACGCAGCGGCAACGCGCCCCCCTCCCAGGATGCGAGAGTGAAGCCCGGAGGAAACCGGCATCGAATCCCGACCGCAGCGAGAGCCTCACGCCAGTCTGTCGTGGTGACGGGCTCCCTCGGAGCTCGGACGATCAGGTCGAACGACATCGCGCACAGGGTACCCGCGGTCCGGTGGCACGCGAACGCGGCGCGCCCCATCGAGTCCACGAACCATGCCGCGATGCGACGCTCGTTCTGGGCGGCTCGAGGCGCGCGAGCGGTTGCCGGACTGATTCGAACGGTTGCGTCTTGCCGACGCAACTCGCCCGCGGAGCGATCGAAGAGCGCGCCCGTATGTACCGCAGCGCCCTCGAGCCGAGCCCCGTCGAGACCTCCGGGACCGGTCTCCCGATGCCCACCTTCTTCGGCCTCCTCCAGGATGCCTGGCCTACGACCAGGTGGATGTGGCTCGGCGCCGCGTCGCTCGCGGTGGTGTGCGTCGGCTTCGCGATCGCGACGGGAATGGTTGGCTTGGCCTTCCTCGGCGTGCTGTGCGCGGTGGTGGTCGGCGCCGCCGCGATCGAGTCGACGTTCGACGCTTGGCTCTCGTGGGTGCCGGATCTCTCGACGGTGTACTCGACGAGGGAGCTGACGCTCTGGTTCGGCGCGGGCTTGCTCGGCGCGCTCGTGCTCGCGATGGGCTTGATCGTCGCCTTGGTCCTGGCGCTGCCGGAGGAGATCGGGGGGAGGATCTTGATGGAGGCCGGGCCGAAGCTGGTGCTATTGCTGGTCGCCAGCGTGCTCTACGGCGTGCGCACCACGTTGCGCTGGCGCTACGCGGCGCGGGTGATGCGCACGCGGGTGGTCAGCGACTACGTCTGACACGGTGCGGGCGTGCTCAGCTTCGTCGGTCGCGCTCGCGCCAGTTGGCCGCGTCTGAATATAGCGTCGGAGAGGCGACTTCGATGTCCGGCGAGCGCAGGTAGCAGCCGGAGGCGAATAGTGGGCGGCGAGGACCGGGCTCGAGGGGCGAGCGCGACCGCGATGCCGGCGGCGGAGAGGCCGAGCACGCCTCGCTCTGCTCACGACATGGGGCGGACGTACGCAAGCCCGGAGCTCCCAGGGCCCTTACGCGCGCGGCTCGTCGGCGCCGAACCTCCGCGGGTTTCACGGGACGTGTCCCGGTCGGCGCACACGCGTCCAAGAAGCCGAAGCAGCCCCCCTGAGCCGATCAACGAAACGCGCCTCGTGATTCAGCTCGGCGAAAGCCGCGCACAGAGCGCGTCCGGCGTCTCGCCGATCTGTTGCGCGATCTCCGCAAGCAACGCAGGGCGCGCGAGAAGGTAGGGACCCAGCGCCGGTTTCAGGGTCTCGGCGGTCGGTGGTCCGACGGGGGACTTGGCCCTGGCCGGCGTGTCGACCGCGATCGCGGCCACGAGCCCACGCGCGAGGTTGGCCGAAAGCGCGGCGTGTGGACCCCGCTCGAAGGGGATGCGTGGCGGCAGAAGCGCCTCGGCGAGCGCGGCGAGCAGCGCCTCGCCGAGCACGGCCGACGAGTCGTCTCCCCAGCCGGCGCTCCACGCGTCGACGTGCGCGGGGCCGTCGCCGGCCCATCCGAGCGCGAGCTCGAGCACGCCGCCGTCCTCTTGTTCGACGCGCAGCCGCAAAGGATCGCGCACGCCACGAGTCGCGACGCGGTCGGCCAGGCCTCCGGGCGCGTGGTACTCGCGTGTGCTTCCGTCGCGCGCGTCTCGACGGTGGATGCGCACCCCCGTCGCGAGGACCGCGAGGTCGTCGAGCAGGGCGTCGAGCTCGTGGGTGACGAGGGCGGCGTGCTCGCCGAAGATCTGACGATCGAGCACACCGCGAACGCGAGCGACGGGCGGGGCGCCGGTGGCGTCGAAGATTTCGCTGCCGTCGAGCCGCCCCTGACGCCATCGCACGCGCGTACGTGCACCCTCGCCGACCACGTCGACCTCGAACGACGCCGAGAGCGCGTTCGTCAGGGCCGGGTTGCACTCGGCGACCATCGGACGTCGCGTGTGGATGCATTGGCACCCACACGACATGCTCGCGAACACCGCCTCGACGAGACGCGTCTCGGTCGAGAGCAGGGCGTCTTCGCCGACGATCTCGAACGTGACGTCGTCTTCGATCGTGACGATCAGGCGCGACGCTCCGACGTGGATCAATGTTCGAACGGACTCGACGACGCACCTGGAGAGCACCCGCGGGTCACGGACGTCTCCGACGTACATGCCGGGCCGCTTCCGGATCGGATCGAGGCCTTCGAGCACCACGATGTCGCGTGAATCGTACGTTGCTCCCATGACGAATCCTTTCGCTCGATCTGGCCCAAGAACGGAACACGGGAGGACGCGAAAGTGCGCTTCCTGGGAGCCGTTTTCAATGGTCTCAGAGTACCACGATGCGTTGCAGAAGTCTCGACTCCGCGAGGCTGGTAACCGGCCCATGTAGGGCTCGCGGTCGCGCAGCCTCGTGCGCTGGAGTCTCGTCCGACAGAACGATTGGCGGCAGCTTCCGCGGCCATCGCGGTCTCCCCCGAAGAGCTGCGCCTGAGCGAGTCGTGTCGTGCGCGCACCGCAGGACGCGAGCTCGCCTTCCGAGAGCGAGTCGTGTCGTGCGCGCAGCGCAACAGCGAGTCGTGTCGTGCGCGCAGCGCAACCGCGAGTCGTGTCGTGCGCGCAGCGCAAGACGCGGTTTCGCCTTCCGAGAGCGAGTCGTGTCGGGCGCGCAGCGCAACAGCGAGTCGTGTCGTGCGCGCAGCGCAAGACGCGGTCTCGCCTTCCGAGAGCGAGTCGTGTCGTGCGCGCAGCGCAAGACGCGGTCTCGCCTTCCGAGAGCGAGTCGTGTCGTGCGCGCAGCGCAAGACGCGGTCCCGCCTTCCGAGAGCGAGTCGTGTCGTGCGCGCAGCGCAACAGCGAGTCGTGTCGAGCGCGCAGCGCAACAGCGAGTCGTGTCGTGCGCGCAGCTCACGACGCGACCTCGCTTGAGAGCGAGTCGTGTCGTGCGCGCAGCTCACGACGCGACCTCGCGCCGTGCGGACGCAAGCACTTGGCTCGAGTGGCTCGTCGAACCTCGCACGCTCCGTCCGAGCGAAGCTCGCCCGGACCGCACCACGTCGATCCCCCCGGAGCACCGAAGGCCACCGGTCACGCCTCGCGTCGTGCGCTCCGCTCACGACACGAGGCGGACATACGCACGCCCGAAGCTCCCCAGGCCCGTACGCGCGCGGCTCGTGTCACGCGCGGGAGCTCGTGACGCGAGCCGCCACGTTCCAAAGAGAGAGCGGCGTAAACCCCAGTGGAATCCGAAGGCCACCGACGGAAGGCCGAACGGGACGCGTCCCGAGAAACCCTGTGGACGAGGAGACGACGCGCTCGCGCGTTCGGCTCCGAGCGCTCCACCGGGTTTCGC
>JALOQC010000558.1 GCA_025453555.1 Myxococcota bacterium
CGCGAAGGCGAAGGCACGACCTTCGTGGTGCGTCTGCCCGCGAGCAGTGAGCGTTCGAGCTCCGCCCCCGAGCTCACACCGATCGCGTCGGAGTGACGTGTCGGCGGTGATCGCGGCATGCGACGTGTCCTCCGGGTGATCGCAGTGCGTGCTCCGTAGGTGCTCGCTGCGCGCGACGTGAGCGTGCCCTGCGGATGATCGGTGACGTGAGCGTGCGATGAGGCGATCGCCCGCAATCACCAGGAGAAAACCGACCGAGGCATCACGGCGCGTCGACCACGTCGAGCACGTCTCCTTCGTCGAGCCCGTCGTTCCGCGGGAGACGCGACGGCGCGGGCGAGGTCCCGACCGGCGTCGTCACGAGCCGGTAGAAGCGCAGGTCGCTGCGGCGAAGGCTGTCCGTCGGCAGCGCGTTGTCGGCGAAGAGCGTCTCGTACGCCTTGACCGCGGAGCCGTTGCCCGCCGTGCGGGTCGCTTCGGGAAGCAGATAGCGCCACACGCCCGGCCGCTCGTATGCGACGCCGTGCTCGGGAAAGTACGCGCGCTCCACGAACGCAGCGGACGTGTTGCCGAGCGTTCCGTCCTCTTCGAGCAACGAGATCTCGACGTCGAGGTGCGGGAGTCGTCGCTCGAGCGGGCCTCCCAGCGCCTCCGCGCGCTCCGCCCACCGCTGTCGCGCGACCACGCTCGCCGTCACGAGCGCACGCGCGATCGAGCTGCCCCGCGCGCTCCGCCAGAGCCGCGCCTGCCCCGCGTCGCGCAGGAGCACCATCACCTCGACGCTGCGGATCCGCCGGATCGGCTCGGGAAAACGAGAGATCCGCGGCGGTGACTCACCTTCGAGGATCGCACGCGCGATGCGGGGCAACGCCGCGCCGCTCTCCCCGAGGTCCGCGCGAATCCCCGGCACGTAGAGCGCGTAGGTCGGCGTCAGGTACACGGCGCGCAGCCGTTCGAGCGGCGCGTACGCACGCAGCTTCGCTTCGATCGACGTGCCTTCCGCGTTCTCCGTCCGCGCGCCGCTCGCGACCAGCAGCGCCTCGACGTTCTCCGCACGCATCGCGTCGAGCACGGCGACCTCGTCGAAGCCCGCGAGCGCGTTCGCGAGCCCCCCGCGCGCCACCAGCGAGGTGCCGTCGATCGGCGCGCCCAAGAGCGCGTCGTCGCCGATCACCACCACGCGCCCGCGTCGCTCGAGCTCCTTCGTGAGGCCCGCCTCGAGGCTCGGTCCGCGCGCGAAGAGCCACCAACCGCCGAAGGCGATCCCAGCGAGCACGAGCATCACGAGCAGCCGACGCACGCGCTGCGCATAGCAGACTCGAGGCGCAGCGGTCTTCGTTTGCATTCGTCGGTTCCTCCGATCCTCGAGGGTCGGTCGTCCGCGCTCCCCGAACCGCGTCCGCACTCCGCTCGTCGCGCGCCGCCCCAGAAGGCTCGCAACGACCGGCCATCGAGTCGGTGGCTCTCGCGTCCGCGCGCGGCCCGTGCCGAAGGCGACGAAAGATTTCGTGTGCCCCCGACCCCGCGAACGTTCGGCCAACCCCCAGCGCCACCCAACGCTTCCGGGGCGCGGGGCACCCGCTGGATTCGTCCGTGAAAATCCAGCAATTTCAACGCGCTGCGTCAGGTCCACGGCGCGAGCAAGCTCACGTCGGCCCCACCGTGGCTCGCGCTAGCTTCGCGCCGCTCCGCCGTTCGCCGATTTCCAAGGCGACCGAACCCTCGAGTTGGCGGACAGGAGAACGATCGTGATCATCGGCGTACCCACGGAGATCAAGCCGCGCGAGAACCGCTTCGGCATCAACCCGGGCGGCGTGCAGAGCCTCGTGCGGGCGGGCCACGTCGTGAAGGTCCAGGCGGGCGCCGGCATCGGCTCCGGCGTGTCGGACGCGGAGCTCACGGCGGCGGGCGCGACGATCGTGCCGACCGCGGCCGACGCGTGGAACGCCGACATGGTGATGAAGGTGAAGGAGCCGCTGCAGCCGGAGTACCAGTTCTTCCGGCCGGGCCTCGTCCTCTACACGTACCTGCACCTCGCGCCGCTGCCCGAGCTCACCAAGGAGCTCATGGACAAGAAGGTGCGCGCGATCGCCTACGAGACGATCGAAGGTCCGGACGGCTCGCTCCCGCTGCTTCGCCCGATGAGCGAGGTCGCCGGTCGCATGGCGGTCCAGGTCGGCGCGGCGTCGCTCGAGAAGGAGCGCGGCGGCAAGGGCATCCTGCTCGGCGGCGTGCCGGGCACGCGTCGCGGCAAGGTCGCGATCCTCGGCGGCGGCATCGTCGGCGCGAACGCGGCGCAGATCGCGATCGGCATGGGCGCGCACGTCACCGTGCTCGACGTGAACCACGAGCGCATGGCGTACCTCGAAGACATCTTCGGTGGCGCGATCGAGACGCTCTACTCGAACCCGCGCAACATCCACGACGTGCTCCGCTGGGCGGACCTCGTGATCGGCGCGGTGCTCGTCGCCGGAGCGCGCGCGCCGAAGCTCGTCGCGCGCGACGATCTCAAGCTCATGGGCCCCGGCTCCGTGATCGTCGACGTCGCGGTCGATCAGGGCGGCTGCATCGAGACCTGCAAGCCGACCACGCACGACAAGCCGACCTTCGTGCTCGACGACGTCGTGCACTACTGCGTGCCGAACATGCCGGGCGCGGTGGCGCAGACGAGCACGTTCGCGCTCACGAACGTCACGCTGAAGTACGCGGAGCGCATCGCGCGCCTCGGCGTCGAAGCGGCGGTGAAGGCGGACCTCGCGGGCCTCGGCCGCGGCGTGAACTGCTGGGACGGCGCGTGCACGTACGAGGCAGTCGCGCAGGGCGTCGGCGCGGAGTTCACGCCGCTCGATCGCGTGCTCGCCTGAGCCGAACGTTTCCCCGAACGAACGAGGGCCGCGTACGTGCGCGGCCCTCGTTTTCGTTTTCGCGCGATGCTCTCGTGTCGCGACGCTTCCTCGAAGGACCGTCGGTCCTTCCCAAACGGCCCATCGGTCCAGCAGGACGGCTCTCCGTTGGAGACGTCTTCGACGTTCTCAGTCGGAGACGTCTTCGACGTTCTCAGTTGGAGACGTCTTCGACGTTCAGATACGCGATCGTTCGGACGAGCTCTACGAGCCGCTCGCGCGCTTCGGCGGTCAGCGTGTCGAAGCGGATGCCCATGCCGGGGTTCGGGTTGTCGCCGTGCTCGCGGATCGGGTTGATCCACGCCACGCAGCCGCGGACCTCGAACGGGAGACCCGTGTCGTCGGGCGCGAGCAAGAGCACGAGCTCGGTCCCGATCGGGAGCGGCGCGTCGGTGCGCACGAAGAGCCCCATCTCGCTGATGTTCGTGACGTACGCGTAGAGGAAGTGCTCGCCGCTGCGCACGTCGACCCGAAACGAGGTCTCGAAGCGCTCGAACGAGCGTCGGTCGTCACCACCCATCGCGGGGACGAGAGCACGATTCGACGCGAGGAACAACCGCCCTCGTGATCGTGCGCGGCGCGTGAAACGCGGGCGAAACGCACGCACCGCGCGCCCGCGCAGGATTCGCGCGACGCGCTGACGAGCGCGACGCGCACGACGCACGACGACGAGGACGACGTGCGAGCCCGAGCGAGATGAGCGGGACGAGCGCGACGCGCGCGGCGCCACGCGCACCTCAGTCGAACACGAACGCGCGCACCGCCGCCGTGAGCAGCTCGCCCGCGACCGCAGCGTCGAGCGCGGCCTCGATCTCGAGCGCGTCGAACGGCTCCTCGTCGAGCGCGTCGATCCACACCTCTTCGCTCGGCAGCCCCGTGACGTCGGAGCGCGGAAGCGGCGGCGGCAACCCGCGCAGCGACGAGCGCA
>JALOQC010000559.1 GCA_025453555.1 Myxococcota bacterium
GAAGGAGAGCTCGGCCCCGGCCGAGATCGACGTGTTCGACTACCTCGACTACCGAGCGTTCTTGCGTGATTTCTACGCGCAGGAGAAGGCGAAGAATCGCGGTTTCTCGTTCCGTTCCTTCGCACGACGCGCGGGACTCAGCGCGCCAAATCACCTCAAGCGCGTGATGGAAGGCGACCGCAACCTCTCGCTGAAGACCGCCCCGCGCTTCGCGGCCGCGTGCCGCCTCAAAGGCGACGCCGCGAAGTACTTCGAGGGTCTCGTGCAGCTCGACCTCGCGGAGACCACGGCCGAGCGCTCCGCAGCGCACCAGGCCCTCTCGGGCTTTCGTGGGTACCGCGAGGCGCATCGCTTGGACATGGCGCACGCGGCCTACCACGCGAACTGGTACATCCCCGCCGTCCGGGAGCTCGCGGGGCGCCACGACTTCCAAGCCGACCCCGAGTGGATCGCGGCGCGGCTCTGGCCCGCGATCTCGCCCGCCGAAGCCCAGCGTGCGCTGCACACGCTCTACGAGCTCGGGCTGCTGCTGAAGGACGCCGAAGGGCGGACGGTGCAAGCCGACCCGCTCGTCACGACGGGCCCCGAGCTGCCCGCGGTCCACATCGCCAACTATCACCTGATGATGTTGCAGCGCGCCGCCGCGAGCATCGATCTCGTGCCCTCCGCCGAGCGCGACATCTCGAGCCTCACGCTCCTCCTCGGCGAGGACGGAGTCCGTCGCATCAAGGCGCGCATCCAGAGCTTCCGACGCGAGCTGATGCAGATGGCGCTCGCGGAGGAGCGCGGCACGCAGGTCGTCCAGATCGGCTTGCAGGTCTTCCCCCTCACCGTCCCTCCGAAGCGTGAACCATGACCCATCGCGTGCTCGTACTCGCGCTCGCCCCGGCCCTCGGGCTCGTCGGATGCACGGGCGGCTCCGAGACCGGAAACCCCGCGATTCCCGCCAGTCTGACCCTGGCGCTGCACTCGTCCGATCCGAGCGTCGCTTCGGTGGGCGGCGAGGAAGGTCTCGTCGTGACCTCCGCCTGGGTTCACATCAGCGAGATCGAGCTCGTGGCGGCCGAGCAGTGCACCGGCGAGGACGACGAGCGTGAGGTGGAGCTCCCGGGCCCCTTCTACGTCGCCATCCGCGACGCTGCGGGCAGCCTGCAAGACCTCTTGGTCCGCGAGCGCGCGTACTGCGGGATCGAGGTCGACCTCGAGCGGGCGCCGCGAAACGTGCCAGACGACCTCCCCGCCGAGCTCTCGCGCAACACGTTGGTCGTCGCCGGTCGCACCCCCGCCGGGCGCCCGTTCCTGGTGGTCTCGCAAGCCGAGCATGAGCTCGAGATCTTCAGCGCCGGATCGACCTTCACGGTCGACGAGCTCACCAACCGCCTGCTCCTCAGCTTCGACGTCGCGCGCTGGTTCGAGGGGCTGGATCTCGACGCGTTGACGGTGAGCCCCGACGGCACCGTGCGGGTGAGTCTCTTCGACAACCCCGACGCGCTCGCCACCTTCGAGGCACGTGTCCGCGACGCCATGCAGCTCGCCCGCGACCGCAACGAGAACGGCGCGCTCGACGACGACGACGAGCGCCTGCTCGACGACTGATCGCCCCACCGAACGACCGAACGACCCTCGAACGTCTCCGAGAAGGCCGCCTCCGCGGCCTTTTCGCGTTTCGAGTCCGTGATGCTCGCGCCCGTCCCCCCGGCGCGTATGCCTCCGCTTCTCGAGCAGACGTCACGATCGGACCGAGTCCTTCGACGTTTGAAGCGTGATCGTTCGGTGCCGTCCGTTGTCCGGCCTCGTCGCTCGGAGCCAGACACCGCAGCTCGACGCTCGACGAACGCCGGCCTCGCAGACCGCGAAACCTGCGCTCCGCTCACTTTCGGATTCGGCGACACCATCGCGTGGCTTCTCGCATTTGACCGACCGGCTCCGACGACACCACGAGGTTCTCGTGTCCACCAGGCCACGCGCCCGACCCGCCCGGAGGCACCACGAGGACCAAAGATCCGCAATCATTACACATTCATCGTATTCTACGGACCACGCTTCGCGAGCCCGCACGCTGGCGATCCTCGGCCGCCACCTCCAGGATGGGTGAGCACTTCGACACGAGCTCCACTCGTCGAACACACCCATCACCCCGAGGTTTTCACCATGCATCAGGCGCGTTCTTTCGCGGTTCTCTTTGCTCTTTCCACCTTCGGACTGCTCGGCAGCGGGTGCGAGTCCAACACCACGATGGCCGGCGACGCGCTCTGCCCCGGTCCCGGCTGTCCCTGCACCGGCGCGCGCTGCGACTGTCGCTCCGAGAGCTGCAACCTCGACTGCGCCGACGTGGAGACGCCGACCCAGGCCTGCGCGCTCGAGTGCGAGGCCGGCTCCGACTGCACCGCGACCTGCGGCACCGAGTGCGACATCGAGTGCGAAGCCGGCACCGTCTGTGACGTCTCCGGTGCGTCCGAGTCGGACGTCCGCTGCGTCGGCGCGACCTGCGACCACGTCGCCACCACCTCCGCGGACCTCTCCTGCTCGCGCGGCGCGCAGTGCACTCTGACCGCGACGTCGGGGGCCGACGCCGACTGCGAGAGCGACTCCCTCTGCGAGTTCGTGTTGGGCGACGCGGCCGACGTCGACTGCGACGGCCGGAGCCAGTGCACCGTCACGGCCGGGCTCGACGCCGAGGTGGAGTGCAAGCGCGCGAGCTGCGCGCTGACGCTGGGTGAGGGCAGCCGGGTGCTCTGCGGCATCGAGGGCAACTGCGAGGTGGTCTGCGAAGGTGCGTGCAACGTGGTCGTGGACCGCACCGCGACCGCGACGCTGCAGTGCGCGGGCGAAGCCGCCGCGCGCTCCATCACCGGCTCCGCGCGCTGCGAGGCCTGAAGCACCGCGCGCCGTGAGGTCGCGCGCGACGCGACCTCACGACGGCCGAGGGCTCGCACGCCGAACGGATCTCCACCCGTCGGCGGGGTCAGCCGCCGACGGAGCCACCGGTCGCGGGGTGAGCCACCGACGGATCCGATCGCCTCGCGCGTCGGGTCCGGCGGCGCCTCGGAGCCCTCCGCGCCTCGTCGCTGCGGCCCTCGTTACGGAGGGCATGCCCACTCGACGAGCGAGCGCGCGTCCAAGACACGAACTTCACCCGAGGAGCTTCGCATGGGCCTCCACGTCTCCATGCCGGTAGTCCAGAACGACACCGGAGCGGACTTCTATTTTCGTGAGCTCGAGCGCGGCCTGCTCTCCACCGGAGCCCGCACCTCGCTTCAGTTCTTTCACCGAAGGTTCGAGGCGTCGTCTCGTTGGCTCGGCTGGACGTATCGCTGCCCCGACGACGCCGACCTCGTGCACACGAAGGCGGAACACGGGTTCGCGCTGCGCACTGGAGGGCGGCCGCTGGTGATGACCCTGGCGCACTCCGTGTTCGATCCGCTGATGACACGCCACAAGTCGCCGAGCGCGTCGCTGTATCACCGCCTCGTCGTGCGCGATCGGATCCTCCGGTCGCTGGCGCGTGCGGACGCGGTGGTCACGGTGAGTGAGCACTCCCGCGCGCGGATCGCGGAAGACTTCGGCTATCCCTCGGCGCTCCGAATCTACAACGGCGTCGACGAACGACGGTTTCGTCCGCTCGAAGAATCCGAACGAACGTTCCGAGATCGTTGGGACCGAAATCGCTTCAAGCTCCTCTACGTCGGGAACGCCATGAGGCGAAAGGGCGCCGATCTCTTGGCGCCGATTCTCCATGAGCTCGGCTCACGTTTCGTCCTCTACTACACGTCTGGACTTCGTGGCCGCGGGCTCCCTTCGCCTGCGCCGAACATGGTCCCG
>JALOQC010000141.1 GCA_025453555.1 Myxococcota bacterium
CTTCCAGGGCGTGGTCATCCGTCAGCACCGCGCTGGCCTCCGCTCGACCTTCACGGTCCGCAAGATGTCGTACGGCGTCGGCGTGGAGCGCATCTTCCCCGCGCACTCGCCGCGCATCGAGAAGGTGGAGATCACGGCGCGTGGCCACGTCCGCCGTAGCCGCCTCTACTACCTCCGCGACCTCGCGGGCAAGAAGGCGCGTCTTCGCGCGAGCCAGCGCTCGGGCGCGGACGACGTCCTCAAGGAGTTCGGCGCGAGCTGAGCTCGTACCCAACCTTCCGAATCGATCGGGCGCTGCTTCGGCGGCGCCCGATTTCGTTCTGGGGTGGCGATCTTCGATCGCCGGAACGAGCGAAAGTCGGCGCGCTCCTCGGTCGCACGACGTGCGATCGCGTACCTTCGGCAAATGAGCCACGGTCCGTACCGCAACCCCACGCCCACCGTCGACGTCGTCGTCGAGCACCCCCGCGGCATCGTGCTCATCGAGCGCACGAACGAGCCGCGCGGCTGGGCGCTCCCGGGTGGGTTCGTCGACGAAGGGGAGCGCGTGGAGGATGCCGCGATCCGCGAGGTCGCGGAAGAGACGGGGCTCGCCGTCGAGCTCGTGAGCCTGCTCGGCGTCTACAGCGATCCGGCGCGCGATCTGCGGCAGCACAACCTCTCCGTCGTCTACGTCGGCCGCTGCTCGGGCGAGCCGACCGGAGGCGACGACGCGAGCCGCGCGGAGGTCTTCGCGCTCGACGCGTTGCCCTCACCGCTCTGCTTCGACCACGCGCAGATCGTCGCGGACTATCGGCGGTGGAAGGAGACGGGTGAGCTCCCGCCGCCACGTCCGAGCTGAACGTCCGAGCTGAACGCCAGCCGCGTTCTTGCGGTCAGTCGCCTCGGCGCGGCGACGTGATCAGCGCCCGCGCCAACGACGGGCAGGGCCGACGTCCACGTGCACGAAGCCGCTCACGGGGTAGGTGCCGACGCCCCCGACGTGATCGCGGGTCACCGACGCCGCGAGCTCCACCGCCGACACGCCGGGGATGCGGAAGTCGAGCGCTTCGCCCGCGATGTGGCGGCTCTCGCGCGCGACCTCGCGCCCCTTCTTGCGCAAGAGCTCGTTGAGCTTCGGTGAGCGAAAGCCGCTGATCACGTCGATGCGATCGCGCCCGTACGCGGTCGCCATGCGCACTGCGACCGCGACGGGCTCGGGGCGCATCGTGCGCGCGTCCCAGGTCGCGCGGCAGCGGAGGAAACGCGCGATGGCCTCGTCGTCCGGGAGCCGATCGGCGGACTCGACGGGCAGCACCTCGTGGGTGTGCAGGTGGTGGAAGCTGACCGCGAAGCGGGTCGTGGTCGGTGTTTCGTTCGTGGGCGTCGCCTTTCGCGCGTCGTGCTCCACGTGGACGGGCAACGCGTCCGCCGTGCGCGGGAGAGGAAGCGAGCGCGGGGCCGGCGCGAGCTCGGGCGCCTCCGCGCGCACCGAGGCCACGTCGAGCGCGAACGCGCCCCCGTGCACGAGCCCGGCACCGAGCGCGAGACCGAGGACGACGTCGAGCCAGCGCGACACCCAATCAGCCTACGGAGGCGCGGGCGGCGCCGCCAGGAATGCGCTCTTTCACGACGCACGCCGTGTCGTGTCGGCGACGACCCCTCCGACGATCGGGAGCTTCGCCGCCTTCCGCTCGCGAAGGCGGTCGCGCTCGGTCGGATCACTCGGTGGGATCACTCGGTGGGATCACTCGGTGGGATCACTCGGTCGGATCACTCGGTCGGATCACTCGGTCGGATCACTCGGTCGGATCACTCGGTCGGATCACTCGGTCGGATCACTCGGTGATCAGCTGGCCACGTGAGCAGGCCTTCGTGCGCGAAGGTCGCCGCGTCCTCCGCCGAGAAGTACGCGCCGGCGTCGCAGTGCGAGTGGTAGATCACCTTCAGAGGTCGACCCGCGGCCGCGCCTTCTTCGAGCGTTCGCGCGGCCCGCAGCTCGTGGATCTTGAAGTAGGTGCGCGAGGTGCGCGGGAAGGTCTCCGGATCGAGGCGGTGGTATTTGTCGGCCTCGTTGACCTCGCGCCGCGCCTCGTCGAGCCGCTCGGGCTCGGCCGCGGGTCCGAAGAGGAAGCCGCAGCACTCGCTCGGATACTCCGCGAGGGCATGGGCTTCGACGTCCGCCAGTACGTGCGAATCGATCCGGAGATCGGCGTCGATCCAAGGGAGATCGGGGAATTGAGGGTGGGTCATCGTGCGCGATCTTCCCGTTGGACCCGCCGGAGTTTCACGCTCGCCGCGGGGATCATCCGGACTCTCCGGTCGAACGTTCGTCGACGTTCGGCGGAACGGGTACGCTCCGCCCGAGCTCGAGCACGCGTTTGACGTGCTCCACTGCCGCCCACGCGCCCACGAGCGCCGCGTCGATCGGATCGTCCGTCTCGTCGAGCTCGACCGTGGAGGCGCCGTCCGTCTCGGGCGCCGCGTTCAGGCCGGCTCGTGCGAGGTAGAGCGCCGTGACCTCGCCCGCCGAGCCACGGACCGCCGATCGAACCGCGAAGCGCGCTTCGAGCAGGCGTGCTTGTCCGTGCGGCCCGATCTCGGGCAGCAGGAGGTGCCGTACGAAGCGGCGACGTTGTTCGGGCGTGAGGCTCAACGACCGCCCGCGATGGCCGGGATGATGCTCACGGAGTCGCCGGCGCGCAGCGGGGTGTCGAGCCCGTCGAGCATGCGGATGTCTTCGTCGTTCACGAAGAGGTTCACGAAGCGGAGCACCTTGCCGGAGTCGTCGCAGATGCGCGCCTTCAATCCGGGATGTTTGGTTTCTGCGGCGTCGAGGAGCGCGCGAACCGTGGAGGCTTCGAAGGCGACCTCGGTCTCGCCGGCGGTGAGGCTGCGGAGGGCGGGCGGGATGCGGAGCGTGTTGGTCATCGGGGGTCCTCTTCAGAACGCGCACGAGGGCGCGTAGCGTTCGGGGCGAAGATCGAGATCGTGGGGATGATCGAGGGGACAACCGGCGCGAGCGCGGACGTTCGCGGAGCGCAGGCGGCCTTCGAGCGCGCGGTAGTGGAGCACGCGACCGAGCCACGCGTCGTCGCCGCGCAGGAGCGCACGGGCGAGCTTCGCTTGCAGCGCGCCGAGCACACCGACCACCGCGCCGAGCACGCCGACGTCGGCGCAGGTCGGGACGTCTCCGCCGGGGACGTCCTCGAACACGCAGCGCAGGCACGGCGCGTGGGGCAGGGCGCGTGGATCGGTCGCCAGAGCCCAGCCGTTCCAGCCGACCGCGCCCGCATGCACCACGGGCACGCGCGCGAGCGCGCACGCGTCGGCCACGAGGAACTTGGTGGCGAAGTTGTCCGCGCCCTCGACGACGAGGTCGACGCCGTCGAGCCGAGCGCGCGCGGTCGAGGGCTCGAAGCGTTCGCGGCGCGCGTGGACCTCGACGTCGCCGAGCGCCGACAGACGCGCCGCCGCGGTGTCGGCTTTGGCTCGTCCGACGTCGCCGTCCTCGAAGAGCACCTGCCGGTGGAGATTCGTCTCGTCCACCACGTCGTCGTCGAGGATCGTGAGCGCGAGCTCGCTTCCCATCGCGAGCACCAACGCGCGCGCGGCCGGGCAGCCGAGGCCACCCATGCCGACGAACAGGACGTGGTGCAGCTTGCTCATGCGGTTCGACGATCCATCGACGGGCGAATCCAAGGCGCGATCGATTCAATCAAAGGTCGAATCAGAGGCGGAATGAGGGTGTTTCAAATCGCGTAGACGTACCGACGAGGCGGCTTGCGGCGCGCGCCGTGGGACTCGCCCCGCGCGCAGAGATCTTCGAGCGAGACCTCGTCGAGGCAACGCTCGATGCGGCTCGCGAGGTCGGCGAACGCCTCTTCGGTGACCGCGCGGCTCGCTTCGTCGCCGCCGTCGTCGTCCTCGGGCGACGTGAGCACGACGGGCCCTTCGAGCGCGCGGACGACGTCGCCGAGCTTCACGTCGGCGGCGGGGAGCGCGAGGGCGTAGCCTCCCCGAGGCCCGCGCTTGGAGGTCACGAGCCCCGCGCGCTTGAGGTCTTGGAAGATCTGCTCGAGGAAACGCGGAGGGATGCCCTGACGCTCCGCGATCGAGCGGATCTGGGTGGGCCGGCCCTCGTTGTGGAAGGCGATGTCGAACAACGCCCGCACCCCGTAGCGACCCTTGTTCGAGAGCTTCACGCGGCACGTTGTGAATTGGTACATCGGCAATGTCAACAATCGATTCCCGAGCGCCATCGTCGGGCGCCGGTGTTCGACCGCCGATGGCGAGGGCTTTCTGCCCATTCCCACGCGCCGTGGTGCGGATTCGCGGTCGGGCTCGCAGACCGTGGGAAACCTCGCTTCGGCGCCTGGCCGCGTGTGGCACCACGCCCACCTCATGAGCGACCAAGAGTATGGAGTGACCGTCGAGCGCCGCGGGGCGATCGCGGTGTGGACCCTCGACCGACCCGACCGCATGAACGCGCTCGGCCGCAGCACCGTGCGGGAGCTCGGGCGGCTGGCGCGGGAGGCGCGCCACGACGCGAGCCTCCGCGCGGTGGTGCTCACGGGGCGCGGCGACCGCGCGTTCTGCGCCGGAGCCGACCTCAAGGAGCGCCAGAGCATGTCCGAAGAGGACGTGCGCGACTTCCTCGGGCTCTACCGCGCGGCGTTCGACGCGATCGATCGGCTGCCCAAGCCGGTGATCGCCGCGGTGAACGGCGTGGCCTTCGGGGGTGGGCTCGAGCTCGCGCTCGCCTGCGATCTCCGCGTGATGTCGTCGACCACCCAGATCGGGCTGACCGAGGTCTCGCTCGCGATCATCCCCGGCGCGGGCGGCACGCAGCGCATCACCCGCCTGGTCGGGCCCGCGAAGGCCAAGGAGCTGATCCTGCTCGCGCGTCGCATCGACGCCCAGGAGGCGCTCGCGCTCGGGATCGTGAACCGCGTCGCGGAGGGGCGAAGCGCGCTCGACGTCGCGCTCGAGCTCGCGGCCCCCTTCGAGAACGCCGCGCCCATCGCGGTCGCGGCGGCGCTGGAGGCGATCGACGCGGCCTCGGATCTCCCGCTCGACGCGGGGCTCCTGCACGAGCGGCGCTGCTACGAGCGGACGCTGGAGAGCCAGGATCGGCTCGAAGCGCTCGCGGCGTTCCGCGACAAGCGCGCGCCTCGGTACCTCGGGCACTGATCCCACGCGCGGATCACGGACCACACCGCGCGGACCAGACTGCGGATGGCAACGTCGCAGCGAACGTGCGCGCTCGCCTTGATCCTCGGGCCCAGGCGCGCCATCTCCCCGCCTCGATGACACGAGCACACCTGGTCCTCGCCGACGGCACCCGATTCTCCGGCGTCGCTTTCGGCAAGGTGGGCGACACGGTCGGCGAGGCCGTCTTCACGACCGGCATGACGGGCTACCAAGAGGTCCTCACGGACCCGTCGTACTGCGGTCAGATCGTCACGATGACCGCGCCGCAGATGGGCAACACCGGCGTGAACGCGGAGGACCTGGAGGCGGTGCGGCCGTTCCTCGCGGGCTTCGTCGTGCACGAGCTCTCGCCGCTCGCGAGCAGTTGGCGCGCGACCGAGACCCTCGACGCGTACCTGGTGCGCCAGAGCATCGTGGGCATCGCGGGCGTCGACACCCGCGCGCTCACCCGGCACGTGCGCGACCACGGCGCGCAGATGGCCGCCATCGGCACGAGCGATCCGGAGACGCTCCACCGCCTCGCGCAACAGGCCCCGCCGATGGAGGGCCGCGACCTGACCGACGAGGTCACCTGCCGCGAGCCGCACGCGTGGCGTGAGGGCAACGGCGTCTGGACGACCCACGGCGCGCGCGACGCGAAGCACCACGTGGTCGCGATCGACCTCGGCGCGAAGCTCAACATCTTGCGTTGTCTCGTCGACGCGGGCTGCCGTGTGACCGTGGTGCCCGCGCGCACCACCGCGGACGAGATTCTCGCGCTCGCACCCGACGGGGTGTTCCTCTCGAACGGACCGGGCGATCCGGCGGCCGTGCACTACGCGATCGAGACCACCCGCGCGCTCCTCGGCAAGCGCCCGCTCTTCGGCATCTGCCTCGGTCACCAGATCCTCGCGCTCGCGCTCGGCGCGACGACCTACAAGCTGAAGTTCGGGCACCGCGGCTTGAACCAGCCGGTGAAGGATCTCGCGACGGGTCGCATCGAGATCACCACGCAGAACCACGGCTTCGCCGTCGATCCCGCGACGCTGCCCGACGACGCCGAGCTCACGCACGTGCACCTCAACGACGGCACCTGCATGGGCATCGCATCGAAGAAGCACGACGCGTTCAGCGTGCAGTTCCACCCGGAGGCGGCCGCGGGCCCGCACGACTCGCGTTACCTCTTCGATCGGTTCGTCGCCGCGATGGATCGCGCGCGGGCGTGAGCGGACGCGAGATCTCGGAGCGTCTGCCGCGCGCGAGCTCGATCGTGCTCGCGCTCGCGAGCTCGCTTCTGGGCGCCTGCATCTCGACCCTGACCGCGCGCGTCGACCCGGACGCGCCCGGCGCGCTGCGGCTGCGCAACGAGAGCGACGAGACGGTCTGCTACGTCACGATCGCACGCGTGCTCGTCGGGGGCAGGGGCGAGCGCGCGCTCGACCGACTGGATCACGACGAGGTGGTGCTGCCGGGCGAGGAGCGCGACTTCGTGATCGAAGGTGCGAGCGAGGGCGAGCCGCGGAACGTGCGGGTGCTCGACTGCGCCGAGCGCGAGCTCTTCTCGGGCCAGGTGGTGGTCGACGCGCAGCACGGCGTGCGGGTGACCTTGAGCGTGCGGTGAGCGCGCGCGACGTCGCGCCTCGTGCGCACGCGTGGAGATCACGAGAGCGAGCGATCGCGCGGCGAACCGTCAGGCGTGGGCGAAGATCACGCGTCCGCGTGCGATCGTGAGCCGCGCCCCGCCGCGCACGTCGTGACCCCGGAGCAACGTGTTGGACGACTTCGAGCGCAGGCTCGCGCGCGTCACCGTCCACGCGCGATCGGGATCGATCACCGTCACGTCCGTCGCGCCCACCACGCTCGCGTCGCGGCGCAACACTCGCGCGGGCCCCGTCGTCAGCGCCTCGATCGCGCGACGACGTGGGAGCACGCCGTCCCGCACGAGCTGCAGCACGAGGGGCAGGGCGGTCTCGAGGCCGATCATCCCCGGCAGCGCCTCTTCGAGCTCACAGTCCTTCTCGAGATCCGAATGCGGCGCGTGATCGGTCGCGATGCAGTCGATCGTTCCATCCGCGAGCCCCGCGCGCAGCGCGTCGCGATCCTCGGCCTCGCGCAGCGGCGGGATCACCTTGGCCAGCGTCTCGAAGCCGAGCAGCGCCTCGTCGGTCCACGTGAGGTGGTGGGGCGTGACGTCGGCCGTGACGGGCACGCCGCGCCGCTTCGCCTCCCGCAGTCGCTCCACCGCGCCGCGGCTCGACACGTGCGCGACGTGGAGCGGCGCGCCCGTGAGCTCCGCCACCGCGAGGTCGCGCGCGACCGCCGCTTCCTCCGCCTGGCGCGGCGACCCACGCAGCCCGAGGCGCGTCGAGATCACGCCCTCGTGCGCGAGCGCGGTCCGCCCGAGCGTCGGTTCTTCGCAGTGCTGCATCACCACGAGCCCGAAGGTGCGCGCGTATTCGAGCGCGCGACGGAGCAGCCCGGCGTCGTGCACTGGCTTGCGGTCGTCCGTCACCCCGACGCAGCCCGCGTCGCGCAGCTCCGCCATCTCGGTGAGCTCGCGACCTTCCATGCCCTTGGTGATCGACCCGAACGGCAGCACGCGGGTGCCACCGAGCGCCTCGGCGCGCGCGAGCACGAGCTCGGTCACCGCGCGCTGATCGTTGACCGGCTTGGTGCCTGGCATCGCGCAGACGGTCGTGAAGCCGCCCGCCGCCGCCGCCGCGAGGCCGCTCGCGAGATCCTCTTTGTATTCCTGTCCAGGCTCGCGGAGGTGCGTGCGCAGGTCGATCATGCCCGGGACGACCCAGCAGCCCGCCACGTCGTGCACTTCGGCGTCGGGGGCGACCAGCGCGTCGCCGATCTCGGCCACGCGACCGTTCACGAAGAGCACGTCCGCCACGCGCTCGAGGTCGGACGCGGGATCGATCACCAGACCACCACGGAGGAGCAGCATCGGCGGCGGGGGTACGGCACGTCGCGTTCGGGGTCAACGACGACGCGAGAGCGCGCTCGCGGTCGGTTCTCCGAGGGTCTGTCGCCAGACCCTCCCCCACGGGGCATGAAGCCCCGATGGGGCCCCCACCCACGAGCCTTCGCTCGCTGGCGCTCGCTGCGCGCCGTCCCGTAGGGCGGCTTGCGGTATTCGGCCGAGCTCCGCTTCAGGGCAGGTTCCGTCGCAGTCACGCGGTCACGCGAGGCGTGACGGAACCGTCTCGCGGTAGCGCGTCGCGAGACGCTTCGTGATCGGTCCGAGAGAAACGGCTTTCCCATCGAGCTCGCGCACCGGCATCACCTCGCGCGTGGAGCTGGTGAGGAAGATCTCCGAGGCGCGCGCGAGCTCCTCGGCCGGCAGCGGGCCTTCGCGGACGTCGATCCCCAGCTCGCGTGCGAGCTCCAACACCAAGCCGCGCGTGACGCCGGGCAACATGTCCGCGTCGGGGGTGCGCAACACGCCATCGACCACCGCGAACACGTTGCTCGTGCCGCCCTCGGTCACGTGGCCGCGATCGTCGACCAGCAAGGGCTCGTACGCGCCGCGGGCTTTGGCCTCGCGGGTGGCGAGGATGCTCGGGAGATAGCTGCCGGCCTTCGTCGCGGCGTTCGAGCGTCCACCCGCAACGCACACCACGGTGGCGCCGCGCTCGTAGAGCTCGGCGGGATGACCGGCGAAGGGGGCGGCGAGGATCACGCGTCGCGCGCCGTCGTCCGCGAGACCGGGGGCGTCGCCACGCGTCACGATGAGGCGGATCCGGCGCTCGTGTCCTTCGCGTGCGTTCGCGGCGGCGAGGAGCGCGTCGAGCTCCGCGCGGAAGCCCGCCTCGTCGAGGGGCAGCACGATCTGCAGCGACGCCGCAGAACGACGCAGGCGTGCGAGGTGGCGATCGAGCGCGTGTGGGCGGCCTCCGTACGTCCGGAACGCCTCGAAGATCGAGTCGCCGTAGAGGAACGCGCGGTCGGTGACGGGGACGAAGCCCATCCCGTCCACAATCGAACCGTCGATGGAGACGAACGTTCGCTGACTCGGCTCGGTCACTGGGCTCTCCTGGCGATGGAGGTCATGTGCTCAGCGGCGGCCGGGGGTCTCGCCGTGGACGTGGATCCAGGTGCCCGGGGTCTCCGCGGTCGGGTAGGCGCTGTGCCAGCCCTCCGGCAGCGGCGGGTCCGCCCATTCGAACACGCGGCGCGCGTCGAGCGGGGCGAGGTTCACGCAGCCGTGGCTCCGCGGCAGACCGAAGCCGTTGTGCCAGAACGCGGAGTGCAGCGCGTACGCGAGCTCGAAGTACATGACGTACGGGACGTCATCCACGCTGTAGGGGCCATCCACCGCGGTGTCACCGTCCATGGTGTCCGTGAGGTGCTTGGACTTCACACGAAAGAGCCCGCTCAGCGTCTCCCAGCTTCCATCGGGATTCTCGCCGCGGTCGGCTTTGCCGCTGGAGATCAAGGTGCCGAACACGGCGCGGTCGCCCTGCATGAGCAGAAGAATCTGTTCGGACAGGTGGATGTCCATCCACTTTTCCTCTGGACCGATCTCGTCCGGACGCGTGGGCTGGCGGGCGATGCGCACGTCGCGGTCGCGGAACCAACGTCCGTCCGCGGCCTGCACGTAGAGCGTCTCGCCCACGATTTGTTCGGCGACGATGGGGAATCCCTCGTGGTAGGTCACGCGGCCTCGGCCGCGGCGGAACGAACCGTTGTTCGCTCGCGCGTACACCGTCGCGCGACTCGTCATCACCCACGCGTACGGGAGGCGCGGCGCGACGACACCTTCGGCGACCTCTGCTTCGGGCGCTTCGGCCGTTGCTTCGGCGGTCTGTGCTTCGGCGGTCGGGAGCGTGAAGAGCGTCCCTTCGAAGTCCGAGCCTTCTCGTTTGACGATCGCCGTGTAGGGCACGAACCCGTTGGATTGAGTGCGCCAGTAACGTCGCTCGCCTCGGCGGAAGTCACGGTCGAGCGAAACGAAGAAACCGCGCATGAGCCAGCGGGCGACTACGGAGCTCGGATCGCCCATCAGGGTCGCGAGCGTCGGACCTTCGTCGGCCTCTTCGCCTTCGCCGGTCTCGAGGTTGGTGCCCGATTCGGCCGAGGCCGGCTCGACGTCGTTCGTGCGCGCCACGGTCGGCGCGGGTGGTGGCACCTCCGAGGTGGGCGCCTGCGCCGCCCCCTCGTTCGGGCTTTCGGAGGGAGCGCCTTCGCTCGGGGCTTCGGCGCCCTCGGCACCCTCGACGACCTCGAGGCCGGGGATGCGGTACCCCTCGTGCTCCGCGGCTTCCTCGTCGGTCGGCGGGCGTCGGTACATCGGCACCCGACGGCGCACGTAGCCGTACTCGTAGGGGAGCGCGTCCTCGCGGGAAGGCGGGCGGGGGCGCGCGGCGGGGAGACGGCGCCCCTCGAACGCGGTCACGAGCCGACCGTTGCAGACGAAGCCCCCCGTCGTAAGCTCGAACCATCCTCCGGCGCAGCTCTCGTAGCCGACCGGCTCGGCAGTCTTCGCCATGAGCACGGCCCCCCCGCGCAGATACCCGATTCGATCCGCGTCCCGCGCCGGGGCCGCGCGCACCGGCACCACGAACCGGTTCGCGAAGATGCGCTTGGGCGGTCCGCTCGGTTCGGGCGGGGTCTCGGGCTCGTCCGCCTCGGCGGTCTCGTCGGCGTCGTCGGGCCCGACCTCGGTCGCGCCTTCCTCGGCAAGCTCGGTCTCGGGCAGGTCTTCGTCCCCACCGCCGCACGCGAGCGCGAGGGCGAGGGCGAGCGTCATGGAGCGCGCGTTCGTCATCGTCGGGATCTCCCGAGGGATCCCCCGCGCCAGCCTGGCGTCGTGCGCGCGTGGCCCGGAGGAGCCCCCGAAGGGGATGCGCGGGGGTCATCACACGCGAAGGGGGCGGCGTCAAACGACGCCACTCGTGCGAGGCCGCCTCGCGGAAGGGCGCGTCGTTCGTCGACGTGCGACCGTGCGCGGCGACGTGGACGCGAGCCGGACCGAACGAGGCGCGGCGTGAAGGCCGATCGAGCGCTCCGAGGGCTCGGGATCGCGCTCGCGCTCTCCGTGGTGCTGCACGCCGTGATCGGCTTCGTGGTCCGCGACGCGCTGACCGCGCCGAGCTTCGACTTCGACTTCGAGCTGCCCGAGACGGTCGAGCTCGGTCTCACCGACGAGATGGAGGCCGCGCCCGCGCGCCCGTCCGAGCCGGAGCTGCCCGAGCCCCCGCCGCCGAACGTCGCCGCGACCTCCGAGCCGTCGAGCGCGGGGGCGCTCGATGCCGGGATGCCGCTCGACGCGGGCGTTCCCGCCGACGCGGGCGTGTCGGATGCGGGACCCGCCGACGCGGCGGTCGATGCCGGTCGCCGACGGCGTCGGGATGCCGGTGTGGACGCGGGGCCCCTGGTGGCGTCGAGCGAGACGGGAGGCGAGGGTGAGGCGAGCGCGCGGATTCCGGCGGGAGCGCAGATCGCGCTGCGGCTCGATCTCGCGATCGTGCGGACGTCGCCCCTCGCGCGCGACGTCGCTTCGTTGCTGAACGCGATCCCGGATTGGCAGCTCGTGCTCGAAGGCAGTGGGCTCGATCCCTTGGTCGACCTCGACCGCGTGCTGCTCGCCTCGCCGAACCTGCAGCGCGCGCAGATCGTGATGGCGGGCGAGCACGCGCACGCCGCCGAAGGCGAGGACGGCACCGCGTGGATGCGCGGCGTGGTCGAGCGCTTCGGAGCCGCGCGAGGTGCGCCTACCCCGTGGCGCGAGGAGCTCGGCGTGCAGGTCGCGCCGTGGCCGAACCTCGACGAGACCGAGCGCGTCGTGGCGATCCTCGGGGCCCGCCATTTTGCGTTGTGTCGACCGGAGGACCTCGAGCGTGTGCTCGCGATCGCGCAGGCGCGCGAGGCGGCGCAGGCGGAAGAGAGCCCCGAAGAGACCCGCGCGCGAGGGGCGGCCGCGTTGCTCTCGATGGATCCCGAGGAGGCGCTCTCGCTCGAGGTGGAGGGCGCGCGGCAGTTCCTGCGGCGTGGGGACCCGACGTTGTTTCCCGCGCGGGTACGCGCCTCGATGAGCCGCGAGGGCGAGCACCACGTGAAGCTGCGCGTGTGGGCGCGCTACGACGACGTCCCGCAAGCGGAGCGCGCGGTCGAGTACTGGAACGCGCAGCGCGAGGCGCTCGCGGGGCAGACCATGGTGGCGCTGCTCGGGTTCTCCGGTCCGCTGCGCGACGCGACCGTGGTGCGCGAGGAGACCGAAGTGCAGGTGCAGTCGTTGCTCACGCACCGACAAGTGCGGGCGATCCTCGGGTTCTTGGAGGGCGCGGTGCGTCGGCCGCGCGGCGGCTCGAGCGCGCGCCCCGGGCCTGCGAGCACGACCGGATCGAGCACGACCGGATCGAGCACGACCGGATCGAGCACGACCCCCTGACGCGGGTCAGAGCGCGGTGAGCCCGCCGTCGACCGTGAGCACGCTTCCCGTGACCCAGCTCGCGTCGAGCAGGTAGAGGACCGCGCGCGCCACGTCGTCGGGCGTACCGAGGCGCCCCAGCGGATGCAGCGTCCGCAGGAACTCGAGCTGCGCCTCGATGCGCGCGGTGGGATCGGACGGCGGCGCCTCGCCCGGCGCGAGCCGGACCTGCCGAACCATCTCGGTGTCGACGACGCCTGGCGCCACCGCGTTGACCCGCACGTCCGGCGCGAGCTCGGCCGCGAAGACGCGCGTCCAGGCGAGCATCGCGGCTTTGGTGGCGGAGTACGTCGCGGTGAGCGGGGCCGGACGGAGCGCGAGGGTGCTCGCGACGTTCACGATCGATCCCCGCGAGCGCCGCAGCGCGGGGACGAGCGCCTGCGCGAGCAACATCGGACCCACGAAGTTCGTCGCGCACTGCTCTGCGATGGAGGCCTCGTCGATCGCGCCCACGCCCTCGTAGCGGATGACGCCCGCCGCCTGCACGAGCGCATCGACCGGACCGTCACTCGCCGCCGCCACGATCGCGCGTCGCCCCGCGTCGGTCCCCACGTCGGCCGCGAGCACGCCGTCGCCGCCTCGCCGCGACGCACCGATCACCTCGTCGCCTCGCGCTCGCAGCGTCTCCGCGATGGCCGCTCCGAGACCTCGACTCGCACCCGTCACGATCACGCGCACGCTGCGAGCATCGAGCCCTCGTGAACGCAAAGCAACCGCGCGCGAAGCCTCTCGAGACTCACCGCTGGCGCGTCGAGCGATCGCAGGAGCGCGGGCCGAAGTGCACGAGCTCGGATCCGCGCGAGGCACGAACGCGCGCCAGCGAGCGCGAACGCCAATCCGCGAGAAGCGCGAAGGCTGGTACCGTGCGCCGCGGAGGGGCCATGGAAGAGCACTCGCACGACGAACCGGAGGACGCGGAGCGCGAAGCGGCGATCGCGGAGATGGCGCTCGCGCAGGGCGATCCGCCGCACGCGCTGCATCACCTCGCGAACGCGCTCTTCGACACCGTCGGCGAAGACACCTACTTCGAGCTCGCACGTCGCGTGCTCGCCGCGTCGTCGATCGAGGCGCTCTTCGATCCGAACGAAGGGCTCGATCGTCGCCTCGCCGCCAAGGCGGTGTTGCTCCACCTCGCCGGCCGCGACGCGGAGGCGATCGACCTGCTCGCCCAGGTCGCGGCCTACCGCGTCGATCTCCCGTTCGAGCGCTGGCTCGCGCCGTGGATCCACGAGGCCGCGTCGTTCGATGCGAGCACGGTCCTCTCGTACCTGATGACGCCCTCGCGCTCGACGGTCGGGCGTACGAAGCTCCGGCCCACCGAGGTCGCGCACGCGGCGGCGGTCGCGGAGGTCGCCGACGCGGTGCTCGCGCGCTCGTCGATGCCGGCGGCGCTCGCGTGCGCGTCGGGCGTGTATCGCCGCGCGGGTCGGATCCCCGACGCGATCGCGGCCGCGGAGCGATGCCTCGCCCAGGGCGATTCCTACATGGGCCTGACGATGCTCGCGCTCGCGCGTCGTGTCGGCGGCGACTTCGAGGGGGCGCGCCAGGCCTTCGAGCGCGCGCAGGGCGTCGATCCGGACGCGGCGTCGACGATCGACGCCGACCTCGGGCGCATCGCGTGGGACGCCGGCGATCTCGTGGGGGCGCGGCGGCTCTTCGAGCGCGTGCTCGCGGGGCGCTCGAACGACAACGAGCTCCAAGTCGGTCTGCAGTGGCTGAAGCACGCGACCCCCGAGGAGGCGCCGTCCGGTTGGGGCGCGCGCATGAAGAGTTGGGTCGGCGGCACGACGAAGGTGGTCGATCCGAGCGGAGCGCAGCACGAGGCGCGGCTCGGTCGTCCGCTGCGACCCGACGACACCGTGCTGATCCCCTTCGCGACGGTCGGCTGGTTGCCCGAGCCGACCGACGCGACGCTCGGCGTGGTGCGGCAGCTCTGGGGCGAGGGCACGCCGCTCGACTCGGTGCGGACCACCGTCTCGTGCTTGGAGGCGCCTTCGGTGCGGCTCGCGTTCGCCTGGGCGGCGGGGCACGACGATCCCGCGGCGATCGACTACTCGACGAAGCTGCCGGCGGGCCTCGATCCGCGCCTGCCCTGGGACGAGGTCGCGTTCGTGCTCTGGCGCTACGAGGACCTCACTCCGTTTCGGGTGCTCGGTCCCCCGAGCGCGGAGGTCGACGACGCGGTCAGCGAGCTGGCCGCGCAGGCGTACCACCTGCCGCGTTGGTGGGAGCTCGCGGCGCCAGTCGCGCGGCGGCTCGGGCCGAGCAAAGCGCGCGAGCTCGCGGCCGCGATGGTGCATCCGTCGCGCGCGCCACGTCCGGACGATCTCCCGCCGTGGATCTGGCTGCAGCAGCGCCAGGTCGCGGCCGCGCTCCTGATCGCGCACGTCGACGCCGCGCCGACCGGCGCGGGCTGGTCGACCCTCGAAGCGATCCTCGGCGGGCCACACGATTGGTGCGTGGAGGCCGCGATCCTCGCGGCGGTGGAGATCGCGCTCGACCGTCCGAGCTTCGAGCCGCTCGTGCGCATCACGCTGGAGGCGCTCCTCGATCACGCGCCGCACGAAGGCCACGTGTGTTGGATGGACACCTTCGCGACCGCGTATCTGCGCCTGCCGCGGACCTCCAAGCACGTCCGCGACCGCTGCGACGCCCACTGGCAGCACCGCCACGACTGACGTGCGCACCGCGCGGTCTCTCGTTCGCAGCCGTTCGGCCCTAGCAGGTTGCTGAAAAACGCACGTGATGTGATTCGTGCGGTCCAGTGCTTCGAATCGCGCGTCCTCGAACCGAGGAAATGTGGGGCATTTTCGAGCG
>JALOQC010000560.1 GCA_025453555.1 Myxococcota bacterium
CAGAACACCGCGCTCGGCATCGTGATCGGCTCGGTGATCCTCGGCGTCGCGATCATCGTCGCCGCCGCGATCCAAGGCTGAGCCGCGGCCGATGGCCGAACCGATCGCGCCGAGCGACACGGTGAACGACGTGGGAAACGACGCGGCGAGCGGTACGCCGAACGCGCCGACCTCCGCGTCGCTCTCGCCCGGCGCCACCACCCTCCTCTTCGTCACGGTCCTCGTGATCGCCACCTCGGGGCTCGTCTACGAGCTCCTCGCGGGCACCGTCGCGAGCTACGTGCTCGGCGACAGCGTCACGCAGTTCTCCACCACCATCGGCACCTACCTCTTCGCGATGGGCATCGGGAGCTGGCTCTCCCGCTTCGTGAAGGGCGACGTCGCGCGCCGCTTCCTGGAGGTCGAGCTCGCGGCCGCGCTCGTGGGCGGCGGCTCCGCGCCCTTGCTCTTCCTCGGCTTCGCGCGCGCCGAAGCGTTCGAGGTGTTGCTCTACTCGCTCATCGTCGTGATCGGCACCCTCGTCGGGCTCGAGATCCCGCTCTTGATGCGCATCCTCAAGGAGCGCCTCGCCTTCGAGGAGCTCGTCTCGAAGGTCCTGACCTTCGACTACATCGGCGCGCTCTTCGGCTCGGTCCTCTTCGCGCTCCTCTTCGTGCCGGTCTTCGGGCTCAACCGCACCTCGCTCTTCTTCGGCATCCTCAACGCGGGCGTCGCGGTGGTCGGCACCTTCGCGCTGCGGCCGCTGCTCGATCGTGGGACCGTGATCCGCACGCGCGTGATCGCGGGTGGGATCGCCGCGCTCTTGATCGTGGGCTTCGTGCGCGCGGACGAGCTCACGACGTGGACCGAGCAGGACCTCTACGACGACCCGATCGTCTTCGCGACGCAGAGCTCCTACCAGCGCATCGTCGTGACGCGCCACGACGCGCGCACGAGCTTGTTCCTCAACGGGAACCTCCAGTTCTCGAGCGTCGACGAGCACCGCTACCACGAGGCGCTCGTGCATCCCGCGATGAGCGCGGCGGCGCGACGCGAGCGCGTGCTGATCCTCGGCGGTGGCGACGGGCTCGCGCTGCGCGAGGTGTTCAAGCACGGCGAGGTGCGCGAGGTGACGCTCGTCGATCTCGATCCGGCGATGACCGAAACCGCGGCGCGGCTCTTCGCGGATCTCGCGGACCATGCGCTCGAGGATCCACGTTTGACGCTGGTGAACGACGACGCGCTCGTATGGCTCGACGAACGCGCGGAGGACGCCGCGCCCTTCGACGTGGTGATCGTCGACTTCCCGGATCCGAACCACTTCGGGCTCGGCAAGCTCTACACCTCACGCTTCTACCGGCTCGCGCGCCGCGCCCTCGCGGACGATGGCGCGATGGTGGTGCAGAGCACCTCGCCGCTCTTCGCGCGCCGCTCGTATTGGTGCATCGAGACCACGATGCGGCAGGCGGGTCTGCACACCGCGCCCTACCACGCCACCGTGCCGAGCTTCGGCGCGTGGGGCTTCGTGCTCGCGCGCGAGAGCCGCTTCGAGCCACCGACGGAGCTCGCGAGCGCGCTCGACGGGCGCTTGCGGTTCCTGACGAACGACGTGTTGCCCTCGCTCTTCGTGTTCCCGGCCGACATGCAGCGCGTCGAGGTCGAGCCGAACCGCCTCAACGACCAGACCCTCGTGCGCTACTACGAGGCCGAGACGCGCGAGCTCGAGCGATGAGCTCACGCGCGGCGCCGCTCGACTCCGTCGCGCATCGCGCGCCCCCCCAAGCGCGGCGCGTCGGCAACCTCGCGCTCTCCATCCGCGCAGGCAACGGCACGCGCGACATCGCCGTCGACACGAACGTTCGATCGTTCGTGCGCACGAGGGAGCGAACGTCGTGAGCTCGCGCCGCGAGATGCTCCGCGTCTTGCTCGGCGCGCCCTTCGTCTCGCTGCTCGCGTGCGACGAGACCCCCGCGCCGCGCGTTCCGGACGGCGAGCTGCTCGGCCCCGACCTCGCGTTCGGTCATCGGCTGCGCGAGCCGCTGCCGCGCGAGGCGTGGAACGACGCGCCCACGCGACGGATCTCGGTCGCGATCGTCGGCGGCGGTCCGGCCGGTCTGTCCGCGGGTTGGCGGCTCGCGCGACGCGGGGTGCGCGACGTGGAGCTCGTGGAGCTGGAGCCCGAGCTCGGCGGCACCAGCCGGAGCGGCCGCAGCGAGCTCACGCGGTATCCTTGGGGCGCACACTATCTGCCGCTTCCGCCCGCGTCGTATGCGGATCTGCGCGGCCTGCTGATGGAGATGGGCGCGTACCGGAGCGGCGCGCCCGCCGAAGAGGTGCTGGTGCGCGAGCCGGAGGAGCGCGTGTTCTTCCGCGGCCACTGGTACCCGGGCCTCTATCCCTTCGCGGGCGCGAGCGCGGACGATCTCGCGCAGCTCGAGCGTTTCGAGCGGCTCGTCGAGGCCTACGTCGGCAGCTTCACGAGCCCCTTCGTGCGGTGCGCGCGCGATCACCTCGCGCTCGACCGCGAGAGCGCGGCGAGCTTCCTCGATCGCCACGGCTTCACGAGCGCGCGGCTCCGTTGGCTCGCGGAGTACGCGACGCGCGACGACTACGGGCTCGGGCTCGCGGACACCAGCGCGTGGGCGTTCCTCTTCTACTGGGCGAGCCGCGCGAGCGACGACGAGGACGTGCGCGACGGCGCGCCGGTGCTCACATGGCCAGAAGGCAACGGCGCGATCGTCGATCACCTCGCGGGTGTGATCGGCGATCGCTTCCGAACGCGCGCCCTCGCGACGCACGTCTTCGAGGATCCCACGGGCGTGCACGTGCTCTTGCTGCGCGCGGACGGGACACGCGAGCGGCTGCTGGCGGACCACGCGATCCTCGCGCTGCCGCGCTTCGTCGCCGCGCGCATCGCGCCCGAGCTGTCGCTCTCCCGCGAGAGCTTCGACTACGGCGCGTGGGCGGTCGCGAACGTCTTCTTGCGCGAGCGACCCGACGAGCGCGGCTTCCCGCCCGCGTGGGACAACGTGCTCTACGACAGCCCCTCGCTCGGCTACGTCACCGCGACCCATCAGCGCGGGCGCGACCTCGGCCCGAGCGTGTGGACCTGGTACCTGCCCTTCACCGACGCCGATCCCGACGAAGGGCGTGCGCGGCTCTTTTCGGCGGAGCACGGCGACCTCGCGGAGGCCTGCGTGCGCGATCTGCGGCGCGCGCACCCGAACGTCGACGCGTGCATCGAGCGCATCGACGTCTGGCGCTGGGGTCACGCGATGGTGCAGCCGCGGGTCGGCTTCCTGCGCGGTGGCGCACGCTTCGACGCGCCCTTCGTGCACGGCACGATCCGCCTCGCGCACTCGGATCTCTCGGGGCTCGCGCTCTTCGAAGAAGCGTTCTTCCACGGCGCGCGCGCGGCGGACGACGTGTGGAACGAGCTCGTGGGCAACCCGCGCGACGAGTCTGCGATCGCGCCGCCGCGCGCGGAGTCCCCGACGTGAGCGTCGAAGAGCGCGACGGCGTGAGCCCCGACGTACGCGACGACGACGACGCGGTCCGGACGTCGCACGCGGACGAACGTTCGGAGCCGTCGAACGCGGACGATCGATCGGAGGCCGCTACGCTCTTCGCGCCGCGCGGCCCTTGGCTCTTCTCGCGCCGCACGGATCTGCTCGCGTTCGGAGGCAGCGCCGCCCTCGCCTTCGCGCTCCTCGGGCTCGGCTTCGCGCTCGGCATCGCGGAGTCCGACGCGCCCGACTGGATCTGGATCGTCTGCGTGCTCGCGCTCGACGTCGCGCACGTCTGGTCGACGATCTACCGCGTCTACCTCGACACGCGATGGACGGCGCGTACTTCTGGACCGCGCTCGCCTACCTCGCGGTGTTCCACTTCGTGCGACAGCAGGTCGGTTGGGTGCGCCTCTACGCGCGTCGCGAGGGCGCGTCGGAGCTCGACCTGCGCCTCGACGTGCTCACCACCTACGCGGTCACCGTCTGGCCGATCGTGTGGTGGCACGCGCACCTACCCCGCGCGTTCGCGTGGCTGATCGAGGGCGACTTCGTCACCGGGCTCTCGGCGTCGGTCGCGGAGGCCACCTTCCCCGTCTACGTCGGGCTGATCGCGCTGTGGACACTCCGACAGGCGTGGCGCTTTCGTTCGCGAGAAACCTCGAATTCGCCGGCGAATCCATCCTCGAACGCTTCATCGCGACCGAGCCCCGGCAAGCTCCTCGTGGTCGCGACCACCACCACGACCTGGCTCGTCGGCATCGTGCTCCTCGACGGCGACTTCGCGTTCACGGTCACCAACGTGATCGTGCACGCCGTCCCCTACTT
>JALOQC010000142.1 GCA_025453555.1 Myxococcota bacterium
ACCACGTCGCGCACCACGTCGCGCACCACGTCGCGCAGGGTGCTATCGCTCGTGTTCATGGAGACCATTCGAGAGCTGCTCGCGGGACCGCCGCTCGTCGGGCGCGTGACGTGGATCGGCGTTCGGCCCGCGCGCGAGGCGCCCATCCGCGTGCTCGACGAGGTGCACGCGATCGCGGCCCGCGGGCTCGAAGGCGACCGCTACGCCAAGGACGGCAAGCGGCAGATCTCGATCGTGCAGGCCGAGCACCTGCCGGTGATCGAGGCGATGCTCGCGCCGCGGCCGAAGGAGCTCGCCCCGGAGCGCGTGCGGGTCACGCCCGAGGTGCTGCGTCGGAACCTCGTCGTCGAAGGCGTGAACGTGAAGGCGCTGCAGTCGTTGCGCTTCCGCATCGGCGACGCGGTGTTCGAAGGCTCCGCGTCGTGCGAGCCGTGCTCGAAGATGGAAGCCGCGCTCGGACCGGGCGGCTACCACGCGATGCGCGGCATGGGCGGGATCGTCGCGCGCATCGTGGAGAGCGGGCGTTTTCGCGTCGGCGACGTGGTGATCGTCGAGGGCTGATCGACGCGGCTCGCCCGCTCGACCGCTCCCCGATCGCGGACCCACCGGCCTCCCGACGGTGCATGGAAAACGTGCGAAACGACTCCCGAAAACTCACGGGATTCCTTGCACACTTGTTGAAAATGGTTCTCAATAAGATCATGTCTCTCACGGGCTCCACCCGCCTCGGTGACCTCCCGGTCGGCAGCCGCGCCGTCGTCGCGGAGGTGCAGTGCGACCGCGGAGTGCGTCGTCGCCTGCTCGAGCTCGGCGTGCTGCCGGGGACGAGCGTCGAGGTGATGCGTCGCGCGCCCCTCGGCGATCCGATCGAGCTCTCGCTGCGCGGCTATCGACTCTCGATCCGCGGCGACGAAGCGCACGGGATCGTGGTGCGCGACGTGGTCGCGGAGGACGCGCGCGTTGCTTCGCCGGTGGGCGCGACGAGCCCCGAATGAGCCCGCCCCGCCACTCCCCCTCTCCTTCTGCGATCGCGCCTTCGCGCCCACTTCGTCCCTACGAACGCGGGCTCCTCTTCCGCCGCACGAAGCACCTCCGATGAGCGCCGCCCCCGCCCTCGCGCCCACGCCGCGCGTCCACCTCGTCGGGAATCCGAACGCCGGCAAGACGACGCTCTTCAACGCGCTCGCCGGCACCCGCGCGCGCACCGGCAACTACCCGGGCGTCACCGTCGAGCGCCGCGCCGCGACGTGGAGGATCGGTGAGCGGAGCAAGCACTCCGAGATCGAGCTCGTCGATCTGCCCGGCACCTACAGCCTCTCCGCGCGCTCGCCCGAAGAGCAGATCGCGGTCGACGCGTTGCTCCGCGACCGCCCCTCCGTCGTCGTCGTCGTGCTCGACGCGACGTCGCTCCAGCGCAGCCTCTACCTCGCTCTGCAAGTGCGCGAGACCGGGCTCCCCACCGTCGTCGCGCTCAACATGATGGACGAGGCGCGCGCGTCCGGGATCGCGATCGACGAAGCGGCGATCGGCGGGGCGCTCGGCGCGACGGTCGTACCCATCGTCGCTTCGCGTGGGGAAGGGATCGACGCGCTCGCGCGTGCCGTGTCGGACGCGATCGACGCCGAAGTCGCGCCTGCCCCGAAGATCACGCACGACGCCGCCACCGAAGCGGATCTGCGCGCGGTGGAAGAGGTCGCGGCGCGCACCCTCGACGTGACGGGTGACGCGGCGCGCGCGTGGGCCTCCTGGGCGCTGCTCAGCGTCGGCGCGGGCGACGAGCTGCGTGACGTGCCGGCCGCCCTGCGTGCGATCGCGGAGGAACGGCAGACGAAGGCCGAGCAGCAAGGTCGCGACCTCGATCTCGCGCTCGTCGCCGCACGTTACGCGTTCCTCGATCGGCTCACGTCGACCAGCGTGCGAGAGGCACGTCCCGCACGGACGCTCACCGATCGCATCGACGCGATCCTCGTGCACCCGGTGCTCGGCTTCGTGGCGTTCGCGCTCGTGATGTACGTGGTCTTCGAGACGCTCTTCTCCTGGAGCGATCCCGCGATCGGGCTCATCGAGGACGGCGTCGGATGGGCCCAAGGTCTCGCGCGCGGCGGGATGTCGGAAGGTCCGTTTCGCGATCTGCTCGTCGACGGAGTCCTCGCCGGCGTCGGCAACGTGATCGTCTTCGTGCCGCAGATCGGCCTGCTCTTCTTGCTGATCTCGTTCCTGGAAGACAGCGGCTACCTCGCGCGCGTGGCCTTCGTGATCGATCGCGTGATGAAGGCGGTCGGCCTGCACGGCAAAGCCTTCGTGCCGCTGCTCTCGGGCTTCGCGTGCGCGGTGCCGGCGGTGATGGCGACGCGCACCATCGCCTCCCACAAGGATCGACTCGTCACGATGCTCGCGCTGCCGCTCATGAGCTGCAGCGCGCGCCTGCCGGTGTACGTGCTCGTCACCGGTACGGTGTTCGCGGGCGAATCTCGCATCGCCGGGATCTTCAGCGTGGGCGCGGTCGTGCTGCTCTCGATGTACTCGCTCAGCGTGGTCGCGACGCTCGCCGCCGCCGCGGTGCTTCGACGGACGGCGGTGCGCGGGCCGCGACCGACCTTGGTGCTCGAGCTGCCGCCGTATCGCATGCCGCTCGTGCGCAACTTGCTCGGCACCACCTGGGAGCGCGTGCGCGCGTTCCTGGTCGACGCGGGCACCATCATCCTCGCGCTGACCATCGTGCTCTGGGCGCTGCTCTCGTTCCCCAAGAGCGACGAGGTCGCGGTCGCGCACGAGGCCCAGCGGATCGAGGCCCGCGCGGAGCTCGAAGGCGACGCGCTCGACGAGCGGCTCGCGGTGATCGACGCGTCCGAAGCCGGCCAGCAGCTCGAGCACAGCGCCGCCGGTCGGCTCGGCAAGGCGATCGAGCCCGCCATCGAGCCGCTCGGCATGGACTGGCGCATGGGCGTCGGCGTGATCGGCGCGTTCGCGGCGCGGGAGGTCTTCGTGTCGACCCTCGGCATCGTCTTCGGCATCGGCGACGACGCGGACGAGGAGAGCACGTCGCTCCGCGAGCAACTTCGCGACGCGCGCCGTCGCGACGGCTCGAAGCTCATGACGCCGCTCTCTGGCGTCGCGCTGATGGTCTTCTTCGTGCTCGCGTGCCAATGCATGAGCACCCTCGCGGTCGTGAAGCGCGAGAGCGGCTCGTGGAAGTGGCCGATCCTGATGTTCGTCTACATGACCGTGCTCGCGTACGTGGTGACGCTCGGGGTCTTCCAGATCGGCAGCGCGCTCGGGTGGGGGACCGGATGAGCTCGTTCGCGCACTGGCAGCCGATCGCGGCGAGCGCGGTGGTCGTGCTCGCGGTGGTCTACTTGGTGTGGAAGCTGGGCTTCGAGGGTCGCCGGCCGCGCCGGAAGCGCGGCCCAGACGTGCCCGTGAGTCGGCTCGTGAGAAAGCCGCCGAGCCGCGGCTGTCACTGAGACGGCCTCTCGGTCATCTCGCGGGCGAGGAGACCTCGCGCGCGCGGTCGCGTCCGCGTGCCGCCCACCACACCGCCCCACTCTTCGAGGCAGCACGCCACGGCACACACACGCGACACCCATGGAAGAGCGCGCCCCCCGCACGTCGCCCTTGCGGCGCAGCCCGCAGCCGACGACGATCCCCGCATGAACGCTTTCGATCACGTGCGCCGCGCGTGGCGCACGATCCGTCACCGCGATCGTCGCCGCTGGAAGAACGGGCCGCGCCTGCACGTCGAGACGCGCCCCGTCCCGGCCGAGCTCACGACGAGCTTCGCGGCGGCCTCCGAGGCGGCGCTCGCGACGATCGCGGACGTGCGCTGGGGTCGCTACAACGCGGTGCTCGGCTGCCTCGTGATCGAGCTCGACGAGAGCGCGGACGAGAGCACCGAAGGACGCATCTCGGCCGCGCTCGTGCACCTCGAAGAGCGCTTCGGCATCGCGGAGCTTCCGTTCGAGGACGACGAAGCCGCGAAGCATCCCGGCGACGACGAGCCGCGCGTGCGCACCGAGCTCGAGCTCGGCTTGAACGTGATCGCGCTCGGCACCGGGTTCGCGATGCGCATGGCGGGCGCGCGAACCGCGCCGCTCGAGCTCAACATCGCGGCCCTCGTCGCGGCGGTCGAGGGCATCCCGGAGGCGCGGAAGATCCTCGAAGAGCGCCTCGGTCGCGGCACCACCGAGCTCGGCATCAGCTTCGCGAAGGCCGTCTCGGGCGCGCTCGTCCAGGGCGCGCTCGCGCCCAGCGTCGACGCGGCGCGACGCCTGATCCGCCTGCGCGAGCTCGACGCGCGCGCGGCCGCCTTCGCCTCGCGCGAAGCGGCGTTGTGCGGCGATCCCGATCGGCACCCGACGACACGCCCGCAGATCGACGAGCGCCCGGTGCCGTTGCCGCCCGGGCCGATCGAGCGATACGCGGAGAAGGCGACCTTCGCGAGCCTCGGCGGCGCGAGCTTCGGCCTCGCGTCGAGCCAGAGCCTCGAAGGCGCCGCGGCTGGTCTCATCGCCGGCATCCCGCGTCCGGCGTACCTCGGGCGCGAGGCGTTCGCGTCGTGGCTCGGGCTCCTGCTCGGCAAGCGCGACGTGATCGTTCTGCAACGCGACGCGCTCCGTCGCCTCGATCGCATCGACACCCTCGTGATCGAAGGCGAGCTCTTCGTCGATCCGCCCGAGCCGGACGTCGACGCGTTGGTCACGGCGGCCAAGCGCGCCGGCCTCGCGATCCACCGCAGCGGTCGCAAGGTCGCGAGCGGCGCCGAGGGCGTGCGCACGCTCCAGGGCACCGGGCGTGCGGTGATGTACGTCGGCTCGGACGACGCGGCGCTCGCCGCGGCAGACGTCGGGGTCGGGCTCGTCGTCGGGACCCAGGTTCCCTTCAGCGCGGATCTGCTCTGCTCCGAGGACGGACTGCGCGACGCGCTCGTGATCGTCGACTCCACGCGCTACGCCCGCGCCGCCTCGCGGCAGGCGGTGCGCATGGCGGGCGTCGAGCTCGCGACCGGCGTGCTCGTCACGCTCGGCGGCGCGAACTCCCGCACGATCCGGCGCGTGATGCTCGCCGCGAGCGCCACGCAGGTGATCGCGATGACCAACGGCATCCGCGTCGCGGAGCTCGTGGCGCGCCCGCCCGCGCGCGGCTGGCGGCGGCCCGCGGTGCGCTTCCACTCGGAGAGCGCGGAGGCGGTGCTCGCGTCGCTCGAGACGCGCGCGCTCGGGCTCTCGGACGCGGAGGTCGACGAGCGCCGCCCCCCGGCGAAGCAAGCTCGCTCGCGCGCGCGGCAGCTCGTCGAGCTCGTGGTGCAGGAGCTGGACAACCCGCTCACACCGATCCTCGTCGGCGGCGCCGGCCTCTCCGCGCTCATGGGCGGCGTCACCGACGCGCTCATGGTCGGCAGCGTGCTCGGCGTGAACACGGCGCTCGGGGTCGCGCAGCGCACGCGCACCGAGCGCGATCTGCGCGCGCTCTTCGACGACGAGCAACGTCACGTGCGCGTGCGCCGCGGAGGTACCGTGCGCCGCGTGTCGTCGAACGACCTCGTCCCGGGCGACGTGGTCGAGCTCGACGTGGGTGAGGTGGTGCCGGCGGACGGTCGCCTGCTGGAAGCGCACGGGCTCGAGGTCGACGAAGCGTCGCTCACTGGTGAATCGCTGCCGGTGCGCAAGGACGTCGCCGCGGTGGTTCCCGAAGCGGACGTCGCCGATCGGCGCTCGATGATCTTCGCCGAGACCGTGATCGCGGCGGGCTCCGCGGTCTTCGTGGTGACCGCGGCGGGCGACGACACGGAGGCGCAACGCGGGCTGCTCGACTCCGACGAAGCTCCCGCGGGCGGCGTCGAAGCGCGCCTGCACGATCTCACGTCGATCACCGCTCCCATCGCGGCCGCGGCAGGCGCGGCGGTGATCCTCTCCGGACTCGCGCGCAAGGACGGAACCCCGCAGCAGATCCTCCGCGGCGGCGTGAGCCTCGCGGTGGCCGCGGTGCCCGAGGGTCTGCCGCTGCTCGCGACGAGCGCGCAGCTCGCGTCGGCCAAGCGCCTGTCGAAGCGTGGCGCGATCGTCCGCAACCCGCGGGCGATCGAGGCGCTCGGGCGCGTAGACACGCTCTGCGCGGACAAGACCGGCACGCTCACGGAGGGCAAGCTCCGCGTGCAGCTCGTGCACGACGGGCACCACGAGGGCGCGCCGGGCGAGCTCGACGATGCGCTCCGCAGCGCGCTCGCGGTCGCGCTCCGAGCGACGCCGCCACCCGCCGACGCGGCGCTCCCTCACCCGACCGATCAGGCCCTCGTCGAGGCGGGCCTTCGCGCGGGCATCGACGTGCACCCCGCCATGCGCGTGCGCGACGTGTTGCCCTTCGAGCCCGCGCGTGGATTCCACGCGCTGCGCGAAGAGTCCGGACGCGTGCACCTCAAGGGCGCGCCCGAAGTGGTGGTCGCGCGCTGCGATCGTTGGATCGAAGGTGGCGTCGATCGCGCGCTCGACGACGACGCGCGCGAGGCGCTGCACGCCATCGCGACCTCGATCGCCGACCGCGGCCTTCGCGTGCTGGCCATCGCGGATGGGCACCTCGACGACGGCAAGCTCGACGACACCTCGATCCGCGGCTGCCGCTTTCGCGGCTTCGTGGGCATCGCCGATCCGGTCCGCCCCACCGCGAAGAAGGCGCTCGACGATCTGCGCCGCGCGGGCGTGACGACGTACATGATCACGGGCGATCACCCGCGGACCGCGCGCGCGATCGCGCGCGAGCTGGAGCTCGACGGCGACTCGCCGGAGGTGATCACGGGCGCGGAGCTCGACCGCACCTACGAAGAGGACCTCGGCGCGGTGCTCGATCGCGTGCGGGTGTTCGCGCGCGTCACGCCGAGCCAGAAGGTGCGCATCGTGCGCGCGCTGAAGTCGCGCGGGCGCGTGGTCGCGATGACGGGCGATGGCGCGAACGACGCGCAGGCGATCCGGCTCGCGGACGTGGGCATCGCGCTCGGACGCGGGGCGACCGGCGCGGCGAGGCACGCGTCGGATCTCGTGGTGGCCGACGGCAAGGTCGAGAGCATCGTGGCCGCGGTGCTCGAAGGGCGCGCGCTCTGGCGGAGCGTGCGCGAGGCGGTGTCGCTGCTCGTCGGCGGCAACCTCGGCGAGATCGGCTTCATGCTCGCGGGCGGCATGATCGGGAACCGCTCGCCGCTGAACCCGCGGCAGCTCCTGCTCGTGAACCTGCTGACCGACGCGCTGCCCGCGATGGCGGTCGCGCTGCGACCACCGACCTCCGTCACCCCGGACGAGCTCCTCCGCGAAGGGCCCGAGGCTTCACTCGGCGAGGCGTTGGAGAAGCAGATCCTCGAGCGCGGCACGATCACCGCGGCGAGCGCGACGGCGGCGTGGGCGATGGCGCGCCTGACCGGGGATCGACGTGGGGCAGACACCGTGGGCTTGCTCGCGCTCGTCGGCGCGCAGCTCGGTCAGACCCTCGTCTCGGGTGGCCCGAGCCCCCTCGTGGTCGCGACCGGTGTAGGCAGTCTCGCCGCGCTCGTGGCGCTGATCCAGACGCCCACCACCAGCGTGCTCTTCGGCAGTCGCCCCTTGGGACCGGTCGGGCTCGCCCAAGCGGCGGCGGCAGCAGGTGCCGCGAGCGCGGTCGCGTACGCGCTGCCGAAGTGGCGCGAGCGCCGCAAGGCCGCAGGAGAGGCCGCGGGAGAGGTCACGCCGCCGCCCGCCGCAGAGGGACCGATCGAGCGCGCGCGTCGCGCCTTCACCAAGCTGCGCGACGACGCGATCGCCAACCGGAAGTCCGGCATGCGCACCACGACGTGAGCGACGCCGCCATCGCCCCGCGTTGACGCCACGACGGGGAGAGGCGACCGTCTCGCTCGTGCTGGACATCCCTCGACTCGATCGCATCCGCCTCGAAGCTCGCCCGCGTTGGCAGCGCGTGGTCGCGCGCGGCGTGCTCCTGCCGAACTACGAGCTCCTCCGCAAGGTGGAGATCACCTTCGAAGGGTTCGAGAAGGTCCCGCGCGAGCCGGTGATCTTCGCGATGAACCACACGGACCGATACAACTATTGGCCGTTTCAGTACCACCTCTGGCGCCACGAATCGCGTTTCACCGCGACGTGGGTCAAGGGCAAATACTACGAGAACCCGATCGTCGGTAAGTTCATGGAGATGACGAACAATCTCCCGACGGTGTCGCGGGGATACATCATCACCAAGGACCTGCTCGCGAACCTCGGACGACGCCCCACCGACGAAGAGTACGGCGCGCTCCGCCACCACGTGGACGCCATCGCCACGGGCGAGCCGGCCGACGAGCGCGCCCTCCCCGTCCCCCGCGCGTTCCTCACCACCCCGCGCGACATCCTCGGGCGCGCGTTCGATCCGACCCGCGAGACCTGGGGAGACGCCATCGTCGCGACCTTCTCGCGCATGATGCAGCGCTTCCTCCAGCTCCACGAGGAGGCCTTCGACATCGGGCTCGACCTGCTGGTCTTCCCCCAGGGCACCCGGAGCATCCGCCTCTCGCGCGGCCACATCGGCATGTCGCAGGTCGCCCTCCGCTACGGAAAGACGGTCGTCCCCGTCGGCTGCAGCGGCTCCGACCACGTCTACCCGACGAGCAGCCCCTTCGCGAAGCCCGGCCGCATCGTCTACCGGTTCGGCGAGCCGCTCACGCACGACGACGCAGCCGCCTGGCACGTGCCCGAGCCCTTCACACCCTTCGAGGCCAAGAGCGAGAAGAAGCACCGCGCGCTCTTCCAGAGCCACGTGGACGAGATCATGCGCCGCATCGACGGATTGGTGGACGAGCCGTACCGCTTCGCGCCGGACGCGGAGAGCGACGGGGTGAAGGGCAGCCACCGCTTCGTGTGAGGGGTGTGAGCGGGTCGTCGCCGACCTCGTCCACGACCACGTCGACCTCAAGGTCGACGTCTCGTCGCTCAGATCATCACGAGGTCGTCCTCGTCGAGCTCGTCCACGTCGTTCGACTCGAGGGACAAACGCTGATCCATCAGGCGCTCGTCACCGAGGCTCTCCACGTACTCGCGGATCGCGTCGATCGCTCCGACCAACTTCCGGAAGACCTCGCCTTCGAGAAAGAGCACCGTCGAGGAGGTCCCGGCGCTCACCGTCGCGGTCGTGGGCTCGTCGTTGAGCAGGCTGATCTCGCCGAAGATGTCGCCGGGCTTCAGCGTGGCGAGCAGCACCTTCTGATCGCCGTCCTTCTTCCACACGTCGGCCTCGCCCGAGAGGAGCAGGTACAAGCCGCGCCCTGGCTCGCCCTCGCGAATGATCGTGGTCCCCGGCGCGACGTCGACCGCCTTGAAGCGCCGCAGGAGATCGACCCGCTGCGCGCGCTCGAGCGGCCGGAAGAAGGGGGAGGTCGCGAGCACGTTCTGGATCAGCCGCTCGCGCGTGAACTTGTCGAGCGCGACCGCGATGGTCGCGACCTCGCTCGAGGCCGCCGCGAGGGCCTCGCGATCGAACTCGAAGAGATCGCAGTCGCTCTGCGCGATCACGCTCGCGGTGCGGGGCTGCGCGCTCACGAGCGCCATCTCGCCGAAGATCGCGCCATCGTGCAGCTTCGCGAGCTCGTGCGGCGTGCCCTTCTCGTCCGTACGCACCACCCGCACCGTGCCGCGCGCGAGCACGAAGAAGCTCGTGCCCTCCGCGCCCTGCTCGAGCACGGTGTCCCCCGGCCGCGTGCGGACCAGCTTGAGCGCCGAGAGCACACGCGCGAACGCCTCGACCGGCAGCTCGGAGAAGAGCGGGATCGGCGAGAGCTTGTCGGGGTACGCCGCGATGCGCTCCAACGAGACCGCGATCTTCGCGGCCGCGGGCAGGAGCTGCTCGGGCGGCGGCGGCGTGTCCAGACGCAGGTCGGGCGGCAGCGAGTACGACGCGTCCGCCAGCGAGAGACGGGCCGCGCGACCGAGCTTCTCGCTGTCCTTGCCGTAGAGCTTCGCGAAGCTCGCGAGCAGCTTGCCGAGCTCGGGCTCCAGGGCCTCCAGGATCTTCAGCGCGATCAGCGCGACGAGCGGGTGGCCGGCGTTCGCAGCGTGGCGCGCGAGCGTCGTGTAGACGAACGCTGCGCCTTGGACCTCGCCCATCGCGAGCAAGGTGTCTCCGACACGCAGCCGCGCCTCGAGGTCGTTGGGCTGGAGCTGCACGAGGAGCGCGTACGCGTGGAGCGCGTGGAGGTGCTCTCCCGCGAAGAGCTTCTGGTCGGCGTGCGAGCGGAGCTCGAGGACGGTCTGCATCGGCGCGGAGACTATCAGGTCGGAGCCGGTCGACGCGCCCCCGTCCGTGCTCGTTCGTCCGTGCTCGTTCGTCCGTGCTCGTTCGTCCGTGCTCGTTCGTCCGTGCTCGTTCGTCCTTGCTCGTTCGTGCTCGTTCGTCCGTGCTCGTTCGTCCGTGCTCGTTCGTCCGTGCTCGTTCGTCCTCGTCCGTGCTCGTTCGTCGGAGCGCTCAGATCGGGACCGACTGACAGCCGAACTGCACGTCGACGCTGCGCTCGACGCCCGCCGCCGGCTGGACGCGCTCGCACGACGCCGGACACAGCACCACCCGCGTCGGCGCGCCCTCGTCGTCGTAGTGCCAGCCGCCGCGCGTCGCGTCACACGCGTCCGGACCCGCCACGCGGCCGACCCCCGTGCTCACCTCGTCCTCGCGCACGAACACGTTGATGCGCGTCGGATCGAAGAAGACGCCCTCGGGCGGCGGCGGGATCTCGATCGCACAGTCCACGCGTGACGAACGATCGACCGCGGTCGCGACCGCATCGAAGAAGGGTCCCCAGGCCGCCGAGCCGTCGCAGATTTGCGCGCGCACGCCGCCGGTGCGCGTCACGAGCGTCGTGTAGTTGGGTCCGGCCGACGCGGGCATCGTGCCATCCGAGAACTCGCAGCGTGTGCTCGGATCGACCTCGGATCCCCAGCCGTAGATCGCGCTGAGCAGATAGTCGTCGAAGAGCCCGCCCCACGACGCGTCGAGGATGCCGGGCGGCAGCTCGTTGCTGTTGAAGGGGTTACGCCCGCCGGGGAAACGCTCGAACGAGTCGGGCGCGAGGCGCGAGTCGTCGTCCGACACGAACACGAGCGTCTTGCTGGCCTCCGCGCGCAGCAGATCGCGCCACGGCGGACCGCCGCGCTCTTGCCCCTCCGCGTAGCCCGACGTCTGGCCGAGGGTGCCGAGGAACTGCTCGAAGGGCTGCGTGCTGCGCACGTCGACCGAGCGGTGGAAGAAGCGCTCGCCGTCGCCGCACGAGCCATCGCCTGCGAGCGGAGGTGGGATGCACACGCGGTAGCGACGGCTGCCTCCGAGCGTGGTCTCGCCGACCCCGCGGAGGCTCAGCATGATCACGCGGTAGTCGAGGTCGCGCGAAGCCACGAGCGTCGCGAAGTCGTTGAGGCCGTCCTGCACCTCTTCGATCGCGGGCGCCATGCTCGACGAGTTGTCGATCATCCAGACGATGTCGACCGGCAGCCGCTCGACGCGGGCGGTCGCCGACGCCGCCGCGCAGGCCGCGTCCGGATCGAGCCGCGCGTCGACGGGCGGGAGCGTCGCGTCGCGCGGACCCACGTCGACCGGGGCGCTCGCGTCCGTCGCCCCGTCGAGCGAGCCGTCGAAGCCTCCGTCCCGGGGCGGCGGACGATCGTCGTCACCGCACGCTCCCGACAGGCACGCGAGCAGGACCCACACCGAGCAAGCAGCGAAGCGCACGCTCCGTTGTATCACCCGCCCGACGTGACGTCCCGTGGCGACCGGGTGACACCCGACGGCCCCACGCCGCCACGTTCGGCGGAGGACGGTCGGGCCGTGCGCCGTAATGTCGGCCTCCGGGAGCGCTCGCGATAACGTGTCGCCCGTGCGGAAGCTGTCGCCAGCCTACGTCGATCCGAAGATGCCCGACGGGTGGGAGCGGCTCGTCGTGGTCGCGACGCTCGTCTCCGTGCTGATCCTGCTCTATTGGGAGATCTTCGACCTCCCGCCCGCGGTCGACGCGATGCTCACCACGATCGACGTGGGCCTCTGCACGCTCTTCGTGATCGACTTCGCGATCCGCTTTCAGCGCGCGAAGGGCTTCCGCGGTCGCTTCTTTCGGCGCCACTGGGTCGACCTCGTCGGCGCGGTGCCCTTCGTCGGCCCCTTGCGCGCGGCACGCTTCATCCGCGTTCTACGGATCATCCGACTGGTCGCGCTCGTGCGACGGATGATCCGACGCTACGACCTTCCGCTCCTCCCGACCGCGACCTTCGCCTACACCTTCCTCGTCGCCACCGGCGTGTGGCTCGGTGCGGCGGCGGTCTTCTTCGAGCTCGAGCACGGCACGAACGAGAACGTGCGCGAGTTCGCGGACGCGCTCTGGTGGAGCATGACCACGCTCTCCACCGTCGGGTACGGCGACCTCTACCCGATCACTCCCGGCGGTCGCGTGGTCGCCGTGATCACGATGGTCGTCGGGGTCGGCGTGCTCGGCACCCTCGCCGCGACCATCGCGACCGCCTTCCTCGAGGTCCGCGAGCGCGGCCTCTTCGGCTTCGGGAGACTCCGCATGCGCAACCACTTGCTCCTCCTCGGCTGGAACGATCGCAGCGCGCTCGTGGTCGACGAGCTCAAGCGCGATCCTCGCCACGCGGGCCGCGCGATCGTCGTGCTCGCCGATCTCGAGCGCGCGCCGCGCGACGGCATCGACTTCGTGCGCGGCATCCCCTCGCGCGCCGACGATCAGGCACGCGGCAACGCATCGCTCGCGGCCAGCGCGCTCGTCTTCGCACGCGATCCGCGCGACGCGCGCTCCGATCACGAGACGGCGCTCACCGCGCTCGCGTTCCGTCGCGCGAACCCGAACGCGATCCTCGCGGTCGAGCTCGTCGATCACGACAACCGCGAGCACCTCGACGCAGCCGACTGTGATGCGGTGATCGACGGCGGCATGCTCACGGCCGAGATCCTGGTGCGCGCGGTGCGCGACGCGACGGTGGTGCGGCTGCTCGAGCACCTCGTGCGCGACGACGACGACCAGAACGGTCTGCGCCGAGAGCCCGCGGGCGCGCTCGTGGGCCAGACGTGGGACGCCGCCGCGCGCGCGCTCCTCGATCGCGGCCTCACCGGGCTCGCGATCGTGCGGGGTCAGGAGCTCGTCCTCGGGCCGGATCGAGGCTTCGTGCTCGAAGCGGGCGACGAGGTCTACGTGCTCGGACGCGGCTGACGACCGCGCGCCTCGACGCGCGGACCCTCGCGCGCTCGATTCGCACGACTCGCGCTCGATTCGCACGACTCGCGCTCCGATGCGCGCGACTCGCGCTCCGATGCACACGACTCGAGCGCGCTCAAATCAGCGTCGCCACCAGCTCGGCCAGCTCGCGGGCGCTCGTATCGAGCGGCACGTGCACCCAGCGCCGCGTCCCCGGCAGCTCCGCGAGCGCCTTGCGCTGACTCGGGCTCGCGCCCCACACGACGGTCGTGGCCTGCGTGCCGAGCAAGACCTCCGCGGCTTCGTGCAGGTCGAGCCCCGGCGCCTGCGCGTCGAGCACCACGAGCACCTGTTCGTCCGCCCGCGCGAGCACCCGAGGATCCCGCGCCGGCAACACCCGCGCGCGCCCGTGAAGCCGCAGCCCAAGGCTCTGCAGCGCCCCGAGATCCCAGCTCGCGAACCACACCTCGGGCCCCTGCCGCGTCGGCACCACACGCGCCGTCACGCGCCGCGAAGGAGGCGGCGGCGAGTCGAACGCACGCGGCGGATCGGACGGGAACGAATCGCGACGGGGAAGGTTCACGACGCGATCCACCACGCGCAGCCCCCAAAGACATGGGCAGTTCGTTCCGGGCTCTCCTGGCGGCGTTTCAGGAGCTTCCCGACACCGAGCCGCCGGCGCGCGTGGTACTTTTCGTGAGTGCGGCACGCGGAGCGTCATCCCGACACAGCTGACCTCGCTCGCGAGCCGCGCGAGTCTCGTCGGCGGCGGGGAGAACGCTCTGCGTCGTCGCGCGCTGGCCCCCCCGCGGCGTTGCAACGCTCTGGGTGTGGACCGGGGCGGCGCGTACATCACTGCGGCACGCCGCGACGACAGCTCGGTTCGGACCGCGATGGGTCTGATCTGCTTCGTAGACGCCCGCGTCGGGTTCCCGCGAGAAACACCGCAACGAAGGACCACCAACCGGTCTGCGCGTCCACGTTCGTGGTGCCGCACGCGGGCTCGATTCGCTCGAGCGGCAAGAATCCACTCGTTCTCGCAAAGGCGTCGAGGACCACGCCGCTGTCGGCGTCGATCCGAGTGGCGACCACGAGCGCGTCCTCCTCGAGACACCCACGCGGCTCGCCCCACAACCCTCGACTCACGACACCGAGGACTTCGCCCCGTGCGTCGAGTATCGGCGCGCCGCTATCGCCGGAGCACGCCGACCGACGAAGCACGAACTCGCCATCGTTCACGGGTGCCCACCCTTCACGCGTCGGGTCACCCTCGAGCGCCACGACTTCCGATGATCCGACTTCCGCGGTCGATGACGGTCCGCGATTCGGATCGCCTCCCCAGCCGATGACGGTCACGGCTTCACCCAGCGCGGGCGCTCGTGTCGAGATCGTCAGCGAAGCTTCCGGCGCGGGGAGGTCGAGCAGCAGCGTCGCGACATCGTGGGTCGTCGACCGGAAGACCCGTTCGATGAGCCGCTCGTCGTGGCCGACCCGCACGACCGCGGACTCGAGGTCGTCGACGCAGTGCCCCGCCGTCAAGACGACTCGCGGGGCAATCAGCGCCCCCGAGCAAAAGGAGCCATCACGCTGGATCCTCACGCTGCCCGGTTGGTTCGACCGGCTGCCATCGACGAGTGGAGCCTGGGCTCGCTCTTGGGCGGACGCGGGTCGAACGAAGGCAACCGCCAGAAGCGCTCGAAGGACGACGTGCCGCGGGAGCATTTCCGGAAGATGCGCCTTCGTGACGACGGGGTGGCTCAAATCATGCTGAAACTTGCAGTCGTCGTGTGCGTCGGCGTGTTGACCGTCGCGACGCCCTCGGCAGCTCAGGTCGACGCGAACGCGACCCGAGCATCGGAGGCTTTTCGTAGGGGTACGACCGCGGCGGAGGAGCTCAGGTGGGCGGATGCCCTGGTTGACTTTCAGCTGGCCTATCGCCTCAGCGAGGTTCCAACCGCGCTGCTGAATGCCGCACTCGTCCTGCGGTCGCTGGGCCGCTACGTCGAGGCCCGGACGGCCCTCGACCAACTCGCCCGGTCGCACCCGGACTACGAGGGTCAGGACGAGGCCCGCCAGTTGCGACTGGAGGTCACGGCACGGATCGGTTTTCTCGTCCTCGAGGGTGTTCCCGCCCGCGGACGCGTGTTCCTCGACGGCGCAGAGCTCTCCCCACCCCACCACGACACGTTCGTGCTCGACGTCGACCCAGGTCGTCGAACGATGACGGTGTTGTGCGAATCCTTCGAGCCCTGGACCTGGTCTGGCCACGTCGCGTCCGGCGCTCGTGTGGTCTTGGAACCCACCTTACGCGTCGTGCGCGGCAGACGACGCGCTCTTCGAGTGGTACTCTCCGTCACGGCAGTACTCGCAATTGCAGCTGCTACCGTCATCGGCTGGCGAGTCTGGGAAAACCGTCA
>JALOQC010000561.1 GCA_025453555.1 Myxococcota bacterium
TCGGCGCGCGCCAACGCTGCGAGAAGCGTTGGATGCGGAACCAGACGTCGGGGCGGTTCTCGAGCAGGCGCAGGCCGAGCCCCGGCCAGAGCCCGGGGGCGTTGCGGAGCCAGACCACCCGCGCGCGCGTCTCGAACGGGCGCTCGCCGGTGAGGTGCACCGTCAGCATCACCTCGGTGCCGATCGGCAGCTCGTCGTAGGTCGCGAAGAACACGCCGACTTCGCCGTCGAGTCCTTCCCAGATCGCGCTCTCGCTCTGCCGCGCGATCGAGACCTCGAGGGCGACGGGCTCGGGCTCGTCCACGTCGATGGGGATCTCGATCGAAGGGAAGCTCGGAGCGTCGGTCTCCGTCGCGACCGCCTCGAAGGACGCAAGCGCCTCGTGCTCGCCCTCGTCGTCGCTCCGATCGTCGGACTCGACGACGCCGAGCTCCGCAAACGGCGGGACCATACGCGGTGCGTGCTGGGGCTCCTCAATCGGGGCCGCGACGACGGACTCCGAAGAAGCCGAAGCGCCGAGCGGTACGACCTCGGATGCGACCCTGGGCTCGACGTGCGCGACGGGCGCGAACTCGGATCGCGATGCGGCTCGCTCTGCGGCCAGGACGGCGTAGCTCGGCGCACCGAGCACGGTGTGCGCGTCCATCCAACCGTCGTCCATCCCGCCGTCGTCCGCTTCGGGCGTCGCGGTCGAGGTGAGCACCTCACCGCTCGGATCCTCACGCCGCGGCGCGATGCCGCTCGGGGCGACGCGTGCGTCGCTCGACACCTCGTCCGACGCGCCCCTCGGGGCGACGCCGCCTGGGGACGCTGCATCCGGACGCGGCAACCCAGGTTCTCTCCAACGGGACGGATGGCGGGGGGAAGTCATGGCCAACACGAGCCGATCTACGCGGCGGAGACGACGATCTTCCCGCGCGCCCCGGCTTCCCGCGCGCCCCGGCGTCGCGCGTGCATCGGCTTCCGAACCCAACCGAGCACGCCGTGCTTCGCGAACCGAATCGAGCGCGCATCGTCGCCCTCCGACGCGCGCGCAGCTCGCGAAAGGTTTGTGCGAGATCGCATCCGATGCGCGCGGGTTCTGCGCACCTTCGCGCCCGTGGCGAGCCCATGGACGTCGGTGTGCGATGCGATCGTCGAGGGGCTGGCCCGATTCACGAACGCCATCGAGCGGGGTCCATCGCGGCACACCGGCTGCAATGGAGACCTGGAGGAGCGATGGAGCGCACGGCGAGATGAGGCGGTCGATCCGGGGAGATGCTCCCGTCGGACGACACGGAAAGAGTCTTCTACGACATGACTTCGAGCAGCTTCTTCGAGTGCTTTTTCGAGTGAACGCACGCGACCGAGACACCCCACCGGGTTCTGGGCTGCGCGCCCGACCGCAGTGGGGGGATCCATGGAACTACTTCGGGAGGAGAGAGTGACACCGGACGTCGATTCGAAGGCGCCTCCAGCGCCGAGCGGTTCTTTTCACGTGACGGATGCCTACTCGGAGATCGACGCGACCCTTCTCGGGGCCGTGGTCGACCAAGCACCCGACGCCCTCTTGATCGTCGACGAACAGGGATGGATCGTGCTCGCCAACCAAGCCGCGTGCGCGCTCCTCGGGCGGGACCCCGCGGAGCTCCTCGGCATGCCGGTGGATCGGTTGGTCCCGGAGCGGATGCGGGCGGGACACGCGGCGCACCGCGCGCGCTATCTCCGCGCCCCACGACCGCGTCCGATGGGTGAGAACGGTCGTCTGCCGATCGTGCGAAAGGACGACGTCGAGGTGATGACGGAGATCTCCCTCGGTCCGGTGCAGCTCCCGGGGCGGCGCTACGTGGTGGTGGCGCTCCGCGACGTGACGGCGCGGATCCGCGAGGAAGACCGGCTTCGCTACCTGAGCACGCACGACGGCCTCACGGAGCTCTACAACCGGGCGTTCTTCGAGGCGGAGAAGGCGCGGCTCGAGACCGGTCGCATCTCCCCCATCAGCGTCGTCGTGGTCGACGTCGACGACCTGAAGAGCGTCAACGATCGTTTCGGGCACGCGGCGGGCGATCAGCACCTGCGCTCGCTCGCGGCGGTGCTTCGGCAGTCCTTTCGCGCCGACGACATCGTCGCGCGGCTCGGCGGCGACGAGTTCGTGGTGCTGCTCCCTGGCGTGGACGTGGAGGAGCGCGATCAGATCGTCGAGCGCTTCGTCGAGGATCTCGCGCGACAGAACGAGATCGCCGCGCGCCCCGTGAAGGCGTCGGTGGGCGCTGCGACCGCGCGGAGACCAGGCGCGCTCTCCGCCGCGATCCGGGTGGCCGACGAGCGCATGTACAAGGCCAAGTCCGCGGTGCGCCGCGTCTCCCACACCGCGCTCGGCTGAGGGAGGGCGTCTCGTGTTCGCTACGGCCTTCGGCCTGCGCACGAGGCGCGGAGGGCTCGCGTCGGTTCTCTGCTCACGGCTCGCGGATCCGCCGCCCACGAGCGACGTGACCTCGCATCCGCGTCACGCTCGCGGGTGCGGGCCGGGGAGGTTCTCGAGCACCCACGGGTGCTGGTGGTGATCGCGGAGCGTCGGGTCCACCACGAAGCTCGGATCGAGCCGCGCGCGCAGCCGCGCGAGCGTGTGGAAGTCGCGTTGGCTCACGACGAGCACGCCCGCTTCGAGCAGCGCCGCGGTGGCGACCCCGACGCCGCGCTGGTGCTTGCGTGGCACGTCGAAGCGACAGTCGAGCGAGACCACCTGACTCCCACACGCGCCGCGCGCGTCGGTGAGGATCGCGAGGTCGATGCGCTCTTCGCGCGCGACCTCCACCATCGCGCGCGCGCCTTCGATCATCGCGTCGGTCAGATCCACGCCGTGCTCGTCACGCACCCGCGCCCGACCGCGCAGCACGTCGACGCCGTCACCACCGTGCAGATCGGGGGTCGTACGCGGCGTCCCGAGCGTGTGCTGCTCGGGGCAGAACGGAACCAGCCGCACGCGATCGCGCGCGCTCGCGAGGAAGCCTTCGAGCGCTCCGCCGAGCCCGTTGTCGCTCCCGTCGACGCCGCACCGCCACGCGGCGAGGCAGCCGCTCACGAGCACGCGCCACGGGTCGTGGGGCGTCGGCATGCGCAGTCGTTCCACCAACTCGGGGTGATGGGGAAGCAGCATGAGCAGAGCCTCGGGGCAGGCGCAGCCGCGGTCAACTACGGCGGGCCATCGCGTCGACGGCGAATGAGGACGTCCGTGACGGTTCGACGCCGTGGCGCGTGATCGCGCCGATGCACGAACGAGGACGGCCGCGGAGGGTCTCCCCCACGGCCGTTCTCGTCGTGTTTCGAGCCGATCGTGCGAACGGCCGCGAGGTTCTCACCCCGCGGCCCTGCACGACGCGCTCAACGGTAGAAGTAGAAGTTGTCCACCCAGAGCTGCGTCGCCCCGCCACCCGGGAGCTCGCTCTTGAGCACGTACTGCGCGAGGTGCGCGCGCGAGGTGAGACCTCCGATGGCCGGCGTGCTCGCGGCGTCGAACGCGCTGAGCGGGATGTCGAGGCGCATCCACGTGCCGGTGGTGAGCATCCCCGAGGGGGCGCCGCTCGTCGAGTAGATGAGCTCGGCGATCTCGTCGTCGGGGTCGTAGGTGCCGTCGGCGCCGAAGTCGACGAGCCGGATCGTGAAGACCTGACCGTCGACCGCGTCACCCTCCACCCACACGTCGATGTGCAGGTGGGTCATCGCGGTCGCGTCGATGGTCATCGACTCGGTCGAGATGCCGGCGAACACGATGTCCGTGTAGCGGAGGACGTCGTCGCCCATGAGCGTCGTCATCGTGACCGGGC
>JALOQC010000143.1 GCA_025453555.1 Myxococcota bacterium
GCGTACGTGAGTACCGATGCGCGCCGATGGAGGAGCGCACGACCATCCCGGTGTACGTCCCTTCCAAGCTCGCCGAGCGGACGGCGGCGCTCGGATTGCTCGCGTTGATCGGCCTCCCGCTCGCGTCGACGTGGTCGCCTACGGTGCGCTTCGCGAGCATCGTCGCCGTGGCGTCGATCAGCGCTGCGGCGACCGCGATCTCCTGGTGGCGTCGGCGATCGCGCGAGGCGACGGTGTCGGTCGACGAGACACACGTCCACCTGGTCGACGCGGCGGGACGAACGCGCTCGTGGCCGCGCTCCACGCTCGCGCACGCCGAGATCGCGCACAAGAAAGGGGGCGGCACGCTCCTGCGTGTCCTCGATCGGACGCACGCGGTGCTCTTCTCGCTCGAGCTCCCCGGCTCGGCGGAAGTGGAGACGTGGATCGCGCGTCTCGGCCTCGACCGTAGGGCGCGCGAGCTGGCGGTCCACGAGCGCCTCGTCTCGGTCGGCCAGACCGAGACCCGCGTGTTCGCGACGCTCTTCACCGCGCTCACCCTGATCGGCGCCTTCTCCGGCGGATCCGTGGGCGCGAACGTCTGGTTGCTGCCGCTTGCGGTGTTTGCGGCGACTCGCGGACCGCTCTTGGTCGGCGTCGACGGCGTCGAAGAGCGTCGGTTGCCGCGGCGACGCTTCCATCCGATGTCCGAGATCGCCGACGTCGAGAAGAGCGACTCCAAGATCCACCTCGTGATGCGCGACGGACGGCGCGTTCGGCTCGGGGTGTCGACCAAGAGCACCGACGGCGCGCTGCGCGACGACATCGAGTGGACCATCCGTCGCGCCCTCACGGCCTACGCGCGTCGCGAGCGCGCGGCGTCGCTCGAGCACCTCGCGCGAGGTCAGCGCGACGTGCGCGAGTGGTTGGCGGAGCTGGAGAAGCTCGCCGGCGTCGGTGACTATCGCCGCGGCGCGCTGACGGCGGAGCGACTCGCAGAGGCAGTCCACGACCCCGATGCCGAACCGAGCGTGCGAGCTGCGGCGGCGTGGATCCTCGCGCGCTCGGGGAAGCTCGACGCCGCCCGCGAGGCGCGCGCGAACGCGGCGCACCCGAAGGTCCGCGTCGCGCTCGACGCGGTGATGGCGGAGGACGTGGAAGCGCTCGATCGCGCGACACGCGAGGGACGCGAAGCGACCGTCTGACGTTTCGTTTGGTTCGGTCGCCTGACGGCGACGCTCACGGTGCCGCGGGTCGCTCGACCTGGCGGTCGGCTCCAAAACGGCAATTGGCTTGGTTCGGTCGCCTGACGGCGACGCTCACGTGACGTCGGGTCGCTCGGCCTGGCGGCCGGCTCCGAAAACGTCAACTCGCCGAGGGTCTGTCCCCGTGTCCCAGACCCTCCGCCAACGCGAGCGCGTCACATAGGCCCGTCGCCCGCGCTCCGGAGAGAGAAAGCGTCGCGGTTGTCGCGCGCTCGAAGAACGACGATCCTCTCCCCGTGGGTCGTCGAGTCGTGCGGGTCGCGCTCCTCCTCGGAGCGTGGGGGATGATGGGGTGCACCGGCTCGGGGGAGGCGCCGCTCGCTCCTCCACACGAAGGCGTGCACTCGTTCGCGAACGGCTGCTTCACGCTCGACGCCGGGCGCGCGGGCGCGGCGCGGCGACGCTTCCTGGTGGTGAACGAGACGAGCGACGGCTTCGCGCTCGACGGCGACGACGAGAGCGTCGGCGCGCGCCTGCACCTTCGCGCGGCCGACCTCGGCACCTACTTGCTCTACGACGCGCAGGGCTTCTACGTGATCGGTGAGGGCGAAGGCGAGGTCTGGAGGCTCGGCCGCGTGGACACGCTCGAGTCGAACCTCACTCTGCTCGACGACTCGTTCGTCTCCCCCGCGGAGTGGGATCTCGAGGCATCCGTCGAGGACGAAGATCGCTTCACGCTCCGACACCGCGAGAGCGGGCGCTACCTCGACGCCGAAGGTGGGCTCGTCGTCGCGGTCGAGGACGCTGCCACGGTGTCGCTCCATCCCGCGAGCGGCTGCGCGGAGTTCCCCGAGCTCACCCTCGACGCGGAGGGCGAGGTCGACGGAAGCGCCTGGGAGGACGGCGCGGTCTACGGCTTCGTCGACGCGCACTCGCACCTCTTCACCAACTACGGCTTCGGCGGCGCGGGCATGTTCCACGGCTCGGCGTTCCACCGCCTCGGGGTCGAGCACGCGCTCCCCGGCTGCGAGCGTTTCCACGGCACCGCGGGGCGCCGCGATCTGATCTCGTTCGCCTTCGCGGGCTTCGGCGACTTCGACACGAACGCGCTCGTCGCCGCCTTCCTCGCCGGTCGCACCTCGGAAGATCAACACTTCACCGACGGGTATCCGACCTTCACGGATTGGCCGAACGGCTGGAAGCATCCGACCCATCAAACGCAGTATTATCGCTGGATCCAGCGCGCTTACCTCGCGGGTCTGCGCCTCGTCGTGGCGCACGCGACCACCAACTCCGTGCTCTGCGAGCTCATCTCGGGCATCGGCGCGCAGCCGCGCCGCTACTCCTGCAACGACATGGTCGCGGTGGACCGGCAGATCGACGAGACGTACGCGCTGCAGCGCTACGTCGACGCGCAGTCGGGAGGCCCAGGCCGCGGCTGGTTCCAGGTGGTGACCACGCCCGAGGACGCGCGTCGTGTGATCAACGAAGGCAAGCTCGCGGTGATCCTCGGCATCGAGACCTCGAACCTCTTCGATTGTTTCCTGACGCCGCGCGAAGGCTTCCCCGACTGCGACGCCGATTTCGTCCGCGCCCAGCTCGACCGCTACCGCGAGCGCGGGGTGCGCGCGATCTTTCCGGTCCACAAGTTCGACAACGCGTTCTCACCCGGCGACGGCGATCGCAACGTCGGTCAGATCGGGAGCTTCGTGAACAGCGGACATTGGTCGAGCTTCGCGACGGATTGTCCGCCCACCGACGCCGGCTTCGACCGTGGACCGATCGTGTTCGGCGGATTGAACATGCCGCGGGCGGAGTACTCGGAGCCGCCGCCGAACGACATGAGCACGTTCGGGGAGGATCCGGTCGCCGCGATCACGCCGCACCTCACCGCGCTGATGGAGCCGCCGCTCGAAGGCGATCATTGCCAGGCCTTCTCGCTCACGCCGCTCGGCGAGACGCTGCTGCGCGAGATGATGCAGCGCGGGATGATCGTGGAGGTCGACCACCTCCCGCGGCGCGCGTACGCCCGGGCCTACGAGATCCTCACCGAGAACGACTACCCGCCCGTGGGCACGCACGCGCGCATACATCGCGGAGCGCGGCGCCTACCCGGCCGAAGGCTTCGGCTTCGACCTGAACGGCTTCGCCGGCGCGCCGCGTCCACGCTTCGGTCCCGACTCGGGCTGCGCACAGCCGCAAGAGAACCCGATGGCGTACCCGTTCACCTCGTACCGCGGCGACGTCGTCTTCACGGAGCCGCACCTCGGCGAGCGGGACGTCGACTTCGACACCGAAGGCATGATCCACCTCGGCCTGCTGCCCGAGGTGATCGAGGACGCGCGCCGCGACGGCATGACCGACGAAGAGCTCGCGCCGCTCTTCCGCTCTGCGGAAGCGTACCTGCGCATGTGGGAGCGCGCGGAGGCGCGAGGCGCGGCGTTGCGCGGGGAGTGACACGCGCCGTCCGGCGACGATGCGCACGATCGACTCGCGTGATCGACTCGCGTGATCGACTCGCGTGATCGACTCGCGTGATCGACTCGCGTGATCGACACGCGTGATCGACTGCTTCGAAGCCTACCCCGTGATCAAGCCTGGGAGCGCCTCCCGGCTGTCCCACCCGAAGCCCGCCAGCGGCTCGCCCATCGCGGTCGCGATCGCGGCGAGCAGATCGCCGTGGCGTCGTCCCCCCGTCTCCATCACGCGCCCCGTCGCGATCGTGCCGCCCGCGTTGCCCGCGAGCACGAAGGGCATGTCGCGGTGGCTGTGCGTGTTGCCGTCGCTCACCTCGGTGCAGAGCAAGACCAGCGTGTGATCGAGCATCGTGCCGTCGCCCTCGGGGATCGCGGCGAGCCGCTCGAGCAGCGCGCGGTACTTGGCGACCCACCAGCGCCGCTGCGCGAGGTAGTCCACGAAGTTGCGGTTGCTGCGATCGTGGCGCGCGCCGTAGTGCGAGGCCTGGTGGCTGCGCATCGCGTAGCCCGGGTCGTACATCTCGCTGCCCGGGATGTGGCTCATGATGAGCTCGCTCGTGTGGTGCCCGCCCTGGATCACGCCCACGCGCGTGAGCCCACAGGCCATCGCCTGCACCATCACGTCCATCTGCGCGTCGAGGATGCGACCGAAGACGGCGGCTTCGAAGCGCGTCTCGTCGCTCACGTCGTACGCGAGGCGCGGATCCTCGCAGCTCGCGGAGCTCACCGGGGGATCGACGGGCGGCATGTCCATGCGCGACAGACCGCGCTCGATCGTGCGCAGCGACTCGAGGTGCACGTCGAGCTTTCGTTTCTCCGCGCGACCGAGGCGCGACGAGAGCTCCGTCAGCTCCGCGAGGTGCACGTCGAGCACGCTGCGCTGCCGACGCAGCTCGAGCTCCGTCGCGGGATCGCCGCTCGGCGACTCCGGGGTCGGCGCGACGACCGAGCCGTCGAAGAGGCGCGCGAAGGCGCGACGCGGATCGTCCTCCGGCGGCGTGGGTGTGCCCGCGGTCGGGTACGAGACGAACTTGTCGCCGCTCGCGCCGTTCACCGTGGCCTGCGCGCCGAGATAGAGGTGCGGGAACGGCGCGCTGCGACCGACCGTCGACGCGAGGAACTGATCGAGGCTCTGGCCGTTGCCGCCGTCGACGTTGGTCAAGAGCTTCTTCGCACCGCCCGGATGCGAGCCCTCGTCCGTGCCGCCCATCTGCAGGCCGTTGACGAAGACGCAGCGATCTTCGAAGCCCGCGAGCGGCTCGAGCTGTTCGCTGAGCACGATGCGACCGCCGCTGCCGCGCGCTTCCCAGAGCGAGGCGTCGCCGTCTTGGCTGCGACCCGCGACGCCGTCCGGGAAGTAGAAGAAGATCACGCGCCGCGCGCCGTGGCCGGACGCGCGCGCGAGCTCGGGGCGCAGCAACGTCGAGAACGGCGCCGCGACGGCCGCGCCCATCAGGGTGTGCACGAAGCCTCGACGCGAGAGGCCACGTCCGTTCGGCGCGAAGCCGCGCGAAGAACGGCCGCGCGGTGACGAACCTCGCGAGGGGCGACTCGAAGAACCCTTCACGGCATCACCTCCATCGTCGCGCCCCGGCGGCGGAAGCTCGGCGACGCGAGCACGTCGACCAGCAGCTTCCGCAGGTCCCGATCGCTGCGGCGGAACTCGGTCGCGACGTCGCGCACGAGGCACTCCTCCGCTTCGCTCTCCGGTGCCCCGTGGGCCCAGCGCCACCACTGCGTCGACAGACAATCCTGCGCCGCCGGCGCGCTCGCGAGCGCCGCGCCGAGATCGCGCACGTCGTCGATCGGGTCGTCGGTGTCGGTGCCGAAGCCGTTCACGTCGCGCAGCACGCCGCTCGTGTCGATCGGCAGTCCACGCTCTTCGGTGCGCACGTGGCCTTCGTGGTCGAAGCCCTCGAACGCGAAGCCGAGATCGTCGATGTACTGGTGGCAGCTCGCGCAGGTCGCGCTCTCGGTGTGCTGCCGGAAGCGCTCGCGGGTCGTCGCGTTCGGATCGACGTCGGGCACGCCGCCGGCCTCGGGTGGAGGCGGCGCGAACTCCTGGCAGAGCAGGCGCCGCCGCACGAACACGCCGCGCGCGATCGGCGAGGTCTGATCGGAGTGCGCGTAGCGGAGCTGCACGCTCGCGTGACCGAGCACGCCCGCGTGGCGCTCCGCCGGCAGCTCGACCGCGCTCCACGGAGTCGACGGAGCCGCGACGCCGTAGTGCGCAGCCACGTCGGCGTCGGCGGGGATCGCGGTGCCGGTGAAGAGCGCGTCGAAGTCGCCTTCGAGCATCACGCCGCTCACGAAACGCTCCGTCGCCTCGCGCAGCTTCTGGCGCGTCGCGAGCGAGGTGCCACGCGCGAGCTCGCCGATGGCGTCGAGGCCGAGCCACTGACGCGCGAACACGCCGAGCGTCGCGCGCGCGCGCGGATCGTCGAGCATCGCCTCCGCCGCGCGTCGCACGCCTTCGTCGGAGTCGAGCTCTCCACGCGCGGTGGCGTCGAGGAGCGCGTCCGAAGGCGTGGTCCCGAGCAGCGCGTACGAGAGCGCGCTCGCCATCTCGTATCCGTCGAGGCGGTGCGAGCTGCCGTCGAGCACGCCGACCTCGCTGCGGTAGAGGAAGCTCGGGCTCGCGAGCATCGCGCGCACGATCAGTCGACGCTGCGCGTTCGAATCGGTCTCGACGTCCGCGAGCGCCGCGTAACGCGCGACCTCCGCGTCGGTGAGCGGCCGACGAAACGCGCGGCGTCCGAAGGTCCGCACGAAGCCGTCGCGATCGGCGCTCGGCACCAGACGCTCGACCGAATCGCCGAGCGCGTCCGCGATGCGCCGCGCCGCCGCGAGGTACTCCGTCGCGTGCACGAGGGTGACGATGCCGTCGTCGGCTTGGAGATCGAACGGGTACTCCTCGGGCCGCGTCTCGGGCGGCAGACCGGTGGTGGGATCCGCGATCGTGACGCCCGTGGTGCCGCCGCTCGTGCAGCGCACCGTGAGCAAAGAGTTCGCGCCACCGAAGCCGTCCGGCGCGGTCTCACGCACGCTCGGATCCGCGATCCACTCCGCGCCGTCGAGCACGAGCTTGTACTGATGCGCGCCCTCCGGGATCACACGCGTCAGCGTCCAGACGCCGCCTTCCTCGCGCATCGGCCACGCGCCCGGGTCCCAGCCGTTGAAGCTGCCCGCGACGTGCACCGAGCGCAGCGCGCGCGACGGCAGGTAGCGGAAGGTCGTGCCGTCCGCGCAGGGGTTGGTGGGCGCTTCACCGCCCGCGATCGGTGCGAAGAGATCGCGCACGGTGGCCGCGTGCTCGCGCCGCGTGAGCAGCCGGAGGCGCCGCGGAGGGAGCGGCGGGCTCGAACAATCGAGCTCCCCCGTGAGCGTGAGCACGTGGTCGGCGACCGCCTCCGCGCACTGGCCGACGCAGTCGCGCGGGTTCGCGTAGGGCATCGTCTCGTCGATGATCGCGACCAGCTCGTCGCGCGAGCTCGACCAAGGCGCGAGGGCCGGACCGCGACGACCTTGCCCCGCGCTCCCGTGACAGGACGCGCACTCCGCCGCGTAGTACTCGGCCCCGTCCACCGCCGCGCGCGGAGGCGGTCCGTCCCCCGGCCCCGCGGGGGCGCCCCCCTCGCGGCATCCGACGAGCGCGAAGAGCATCGCCGCGCAACCCACTGTTTTCAGGGCACTTTTTGCCCCAGTGGAAAGGATCCACCATTTTTGCCAGAGCCGCGCGCCGCGTTCCGAGGGGCGGATCTTCGCCCCAGTGGAAAGGATCCACCATTTTTGCCAGAGCCGCGCGCTGCGTTCCGAGGGGCCGGAGAGGCACACCTCGGAGCGGTCCGGGACAGCCCGACGACCGCCTCGCGAGCCCTCGACGAACGAGGGGACGGAGCTTCGGTTCGACCTCGCGCTCACGCTTTCGCGGAGCACGAGCGCCTCCCCAGGCCTCGATCTCGACCCACCCACGGCACGCTCCAACCCCCGTCACCCACACCCGAGTGACGAGTGACCTAAGAATGAGTTACGAAGCGCCTCTTCGTCAAACGGGGATGCTACGGGCGCGCAACTTTCGTAAGGTCCGCGAGAAACCGCGCGGCCATGGTTGGGGGCTCGCGCGGCGGTCGGCACATCGGTCACCTGCGGGGTGACGGCACACGACGTCGGGTCGACACCGAGCGGCTTCGAACGAGGTCGGCAATCAGCGACTCGAGCGAGAGAGAGAAGAGGGTACGCGTGGCAGAGGAGATCGAGGACAAGGTCGTCGAGGCGATGCGAGCGCTCGGCTTCAACGCCACCGACGCGAAGACCTACCTCGCGCTGCTGAAGGAGCACCCGGCGACGGGGTACGAGCTCGCGACGCGCAGCGGAGTGCCGCGGTCGGCGATCTACAACGTGCTCAAGCGGCTGCAGTCGCTGGGGCTCATCAACATCGTCGCCGACAAACCCGCGCGGTACGTGCCGCTGCCGCCGGAGAAGCTCTTCGGGCTGCTCGAGGTCCGCTTCGCGCGGAGCCTCGAGTCGCTGCGCGACGGCATCGATCAGCTCGCGCGCAAGCCCAACCAGTCCGTCACGTGGACGGTCGAGGGCTACGAGGCGATGCTCGAACAAGCCGAGCAGCTCATCGGGCAGGCGCACAAGCGCGTGGTCGCGTCGCTCTGGGGCCGTGAAGCGCAGCAGCTCGAGCGTGCGCTGCGAGCGGCGGCGGGGCGCGACGTCGACGTGGTGCTCTTCGGTTGGACCCCGCTGCCCGACGTGGGGCGTGTGTTCTCGTACGGCGTCGATCCGGCGGGCCTCGAGCCGCACTGGGATCACCGCATCATCCTACTCAGCGACCGCCGCCGGCTGCTCGTGGGCGCGGCCGAGGTCACCGAGGACAACCGCGCGGTCGTCACCGACGAGCCGGCGCTCATCGAGATGGCCATCGCGAACCTCGTGCTCGACCTGACGCTCCTCGGCGATCGCAAGGGGCTGGAAGTCGCGCCGATCGTGGAGCAGCTCACCGATCGGCTCGCGCCGGTCGAAGCCCTCATGGGCGCGTGAGCGCGGGACGGACGATGACCGCCTCTCGGCTTCGCTCTGCTCGCGGCGCGCCGTCCGTGCGGGCGGCTCGCGAGGGCGTGCGCAACGCCGGTTGCCCTTCCCCGGCAGGCGCCTAACATCCGCGGGCTTTGGCGGAGACGAGCTCGAACGAGGGGCGCGGCGCGTCGGCGGCACGCAGTCGCGTGTGGCCCTTCGCGTTGCTCGCGCTCGTGGCGATCTACGAGCTCGTCGCGCAGGCGGTGATCAGCGCGCGCGTCGCGCCCGACGCCGATTGGGCCGCCGCCGCGACCTTCGTGCGTGGTGAGCTCGCGGCGAGCGACGTGGTGATCGTCGCGCCCGCGTGGGCCGATCCGATCTTGCGTCGCGAGCTAGGCGACCGGATCCCGCTCGCGGCCGCCGGACGGAGCGATCTCGCGGCGTACGAGCGCGTGTGGGAGCTGTCGATCCGTGGGCGGCGCGCCCCCGAGCTCGAAGGCGCGCGCTCGAGGATGGAGCCCGCGTTCGAGGGCGCGTTCGGCGGCGTCACGGTGCGACGCTTCGACCTCGGCGAGAGCTCCGTGCGACTCGATCTCACGTCGAGCTTGCGCGACGCGGAGGTGCGACGTGGCGCTCGCACGTGCGCGTGGCGACGCAACGCACCCCAAGGCGGTGGCCTCGGCGCGGGCCCGCTCACGCCGGCGGAGCACTTCTTCTGCGGACCGGAGCCGTGGCTCTGGGTCGGCGAGACCGCGACCGAAGATCTCGCGCTCCAGGGTCGCCACTGCGTGTGGCAGCACCCCGCGGGAACCGAGCCGATCTCCACGACCTACCGCGACGTCGAGCTGCCGGGGCGCGTGGTGCTCTACGGCGGCATCTACTACCTGCACGAGCGCGACGAGGTGCACGGCCCGGTCGACGTACGCGTGCTCGTCGACGGCGCGGAGGTCGGTCGCATGCAGCACCGCGACGGCGAAGGCTGGAAGCGGATGGAGGCGAGCACGCGCGAAGGTCGCGGCGACGTGACCATCGAGGTGACCGCGCCCGACCCGAACATGCGGACCTTCTGCTGGTCGGCGTCGCTCCGCGGCCCCGCGCGCGAGGTGGGCGAATGAGACCGCGCATCGGCTGGCTCGATCACCTGCTCGGCGCGCTGCTCTGCGCCGGCTACGTCGCGCTCCTGCTCGGCACCTCGGCCGATCTCGCGATGTCGCGCGACGAGAGCTTCTACGTCACCGCCGCGCAGGACTACGCGCGCTGGATGCGGCAGCTCTGGAACGATCCGGACGCCGCGCTCACGACCGAAGCGATCGATCAGGGGTGGGACTACAACCACGAGCACCCCGGCCTCGCGAAGGCGCTCTTCGCGCTCTCGTGGATCGCGCACGAGAACGCGAAGCCCGACGGCGGTGGTGGCTCTGCCGCTGCGGGCGCGGACGAGGGTGGGCTCTTCGCGAGCGACTCCGACGCGTTCCGCTTCCCCGGGATGCTCAGCGCCGGGCTCTTGCTCTGGCTGCTCTACATCTTCGGCGCGCGCGTCTTCGGGCGGGAGGCGGGCGCGTTCGCGGCGGTCGCGTACGCCTTGATGCCGCGGCCCTTCTACCACGCGCACCTCGACTGCTTCGACGTCCCGATCACGCTCGCGATCACCTTCGCGGTCTATGCCTATTGGCGCGCGCTCACGAGCCGCGGATGGATCGTGATCGCCGGCCTCGCCTGGGGCCTGGCGCTCGCGGTCAAACACAACAGTTGGGTGCTCCCGGGCATCTTTCTCATTCACTACGTGTGGATGGTCCTGGCCGCCCGCGCGCGCGCGAAGCGTGACCTCCCAGTGTCCGCCCGGCTCGTGACGCGGCCGTGGTGGCTGGTCTCGCTCGCGTGGCTCGGGCCTCCGATCTTCCTCGCGACGTGGCCCTGGCTCTGGCATCCGGAGACGATGCTGGAGCGCTTCGGCTGGTACGCGCGATTCCACGTGAACCACGAGTACTACACGATCGCGTACCTCGGCCGGTCGTGGTTCGAGCCGCCGTTCCCCATCTCCTACCCGTTCGTGCTGACCGCGATCACGGTGCCGCTCGTGACGCTCGCGATGGCGGGGGTCGGCATCGCGATGCGGGCGCGCGCGATGCTGCCGGGCCTCCTGCGGGAGCGGGTCTGGAAGAACGGTGACGTCGAGCCGGATTCTCCGCACACGGACGTACTCTTGATCGGGTGTCTGCTCGCGCCGATCTTGATGATCGCGCTGCCGTCGACCCCGATCTTCGGGGGCACGAAGCACTGGTTCACCGCGTACCCGTTCCTGTGTTTGTACGCAGGGCTCGGGGTCGTGCGCGCCACGAACGCGCTGCGGCACGGTGTCGGCGCACGCCTGCCCGCCTCGCGGTGGACCTCGCGGGTGCTCGTGAGCGCGCTCGTGATCGCGCCGATGCTGGTGCAGACGGTCCACTCGCATCCCTTCGGGCTCTCGCACTACACGCCGCTCGCGGGGGGCGTGCCGGGCGCGGCGGACCTCGGCATGAACCGTCAGTTCTGGGGCTTCACGACCGGAAGTCTGACCGAGTTCTTCACGGAGCAGATGCCGAACGGTGGCACCGTGTACCTGTGCGACATGACGCCGGGCGCGTGGGAGATGCTGCACCGCGACGGTCGTCTGCCGCGCAACGTGCGCTGGAGCGCGAGCCTGACGAACGCGGACTTCGTCATGGTGCACCACGAAGATCACTTCCTGGAGGTCGAGCTCCAGTCGTGGATCGCGTTCGGGACCACGAAGCCCGCGCATGTGCTCACCTACGACGGCGTACCGATCATCACCGTCTACGAGAACCCGAGGAGGCGTCGATGACTCGTTCCCAGCAGGCGGTGACCGGACCGTGGACCCGAGCGTGGACGGCAGCGTGCTGCCTGCTCGCGCTCGCCTGCGGCGACGGTGGCACGGAGCTCGAGCGGAGCTGCCGCGGCCGCGCGGTGCCGAACTGTCTGCCCTACGAGGTCGCGGTCCTGACGGAGGCGACGGTGACGCCGAGCGGCGTGAGCGTGGGCGATCCCTCGGTGGACGTGAGCTTTCGGATCGCCTTCGATCGCTGCCCGGACCTCGATCGCAACCACCAGGTCACGGTGCAGGTCCTCGACGAAGAGCGGCTGCTCGATCTGACCACCCTCTCGGACGACGGAATGGGCGGCGACACGATGGCGGGCGACGGGCTGATCGAGAAGACGGTCGGCAACCCGTTCATCGGACCGGAGATGCCGGCGGGTCGCACGGTGACGCTGCGCTTCCAGACGCGCGCGCTCGCGGATTGCTCGACCGGGATGTGCCTCGGCGGGACGTGTCGGAGCGAAGTGCTCGAAGTGCCGTACACGCTCGGCGCGCGTTTCGATCCGGAGTGAGTCGCGGCTGCCACCGCATCGTTGGTCGATCGAGCTCCATTCGAAGGACTCTGCGCTCGAGGGGCCGCGGCTCTACGAAAGAAGCCGCCCTCTCGGACGGCGTCTTTCAGGTTTGAACGTGCGCGCTCTCAGGGACAGTCGAAGGCTGCTTCGATCGCGTCCGCCAACGCGCCCGGATCTTCGGGTGCCGCTTCCCCTTCGAGCGCGGCTTCGAGCGCGGTGGCTCCCGAGGCGTCGCGCTCCGCGTAGTACGGCACGAGCACCGGCGCGAAGTTGCGCAGGAAGGTCCAGTGGTAGTCCTGCGCGAGATCGCTCGTCGTCTCGACGTCGCGCAGGCGCGACGCGACGACCGCCGCCACTCCGTCGATCAGCGCCCGACGCTGCTGGTCTCGCGCGCGGTCACGCAGCGCCGTGTTGGTCGCGGTATCCGCGGAGTCGAGATCGCGCCAGCAGCGCAACGCGAAGATGCCGTCCCACACGCGATCGTGCGCGTAGGGGTCGGCGGCCTCGACGTAGCGCGCGAGTCCTTCCGCGCCTCGCGCGGACGACCCACCGGCGTAGTACGCGTACGACGAGTCGCAGTCGCGCGCGGTCGCGGTGCAGGTGAGCGCCTCCTTCGTCACGGAGACGACGAGGAAGCGCAGGAGCGCGCCTTCGATCCGCGCGGCCTGCAGACGCGTCGGAGCCTCGTCCATCGCGCCGCGCGTGAACGCATCGAGCAGCGTCGGCTGAAGGGTGGACGGCCCGATGCAGTACTCGGGGTACATCGCCGGCACGCCTTCGAGGGTGCAGTCGGTCCCTGGCGGTGCGTCGACGTCGACGTCGTATCGACGAACCACGCGCGAATCGAGCCCCTCGTCCTCTTGGTAGAGCCCACGTGCTTCGAGGAAGTCGTCCGCCGAAGGATCGGTCGCGGGATCGAAGAGCAGCGTGGCGATCTGATCGAACGCTCGGATGCGCGCGATCGTGCTGACGGACTCCTGGATGCGCACGTACTCGCCGCCGTCGGAGACGCATGCGTCCCAGCCGTCGGTGTCGGAGCACACCACGTAGTCGTCGCTCTCGGGCGTGCACTCGCCGGGGTCGGGAATGCTCGAGGGATCGCGCGGCAGGCACGCGGGCGTGGAGCCGTCGTCGTTGCCGGAGTCGATGCTCGCGTCGACGTCCGCAGCATCGGTGCCGCCGCCGTCGACCGGCGGGCCGTCGTCGTCACCGCATGCGATCGACGACAGAAGGGTGAGCAAGATCAAACGTCGCTTCATGAGCTCCTCGAGCAGGCCACGACCTCCAGATGCGGCGAAGCGGCCGACGGAGGACGTGAGGGCTCCAGACTCCACGAGCGTCGCGCGCGCGAACAGTCGCGGAAGCACCGGATTTTCGTCGAGGGTATTCCCGGGGGTTGTCGCGCTCCGAGCGAACCGACGTCGACGGAGACCGGCGAATCGGCGCGTCGCGTCACTCGACGGGCAGCGCGAGCGCCGCGTTGCGCAGGCGCAGGTTGCCGTCGGCCGCGAGCTCGCCGAGGCGCCGCTCCGCTTCCGAGCCCCGACCCTCGTCGCGTGCGTGGATCGCGAGCGCTTCGCGGCTGCCCCAACCCCCCGCGCGCGCGTGCTCGCGCAGCGCCCGCTCGCGCAGATCGTTCGGAACCGGCTGCGGCGAGAGCGCGAGCCAACCCCAATACGCTCGACGCTCGAGCTCGGAGAGCCGCGCCACCGGATCGCCCCGCACGATCGCGTCGAAGCGCGCCGCGAAGAGCGCACGCACCACCGGCTCCGGCGCGACCACATGACCGTCGCGCGTGGCCCCGTAGCGCTCGAGCATGCGCGGGAACGATCCGAGCCGCGCCTCTTCCCGAGCGCGCGGGAGCTCCCCTGCGAGCGCCGCGGGCAGCTCCGCCAACGCCTCCCCCCGCAGGGCGTCGATCGCTTCGTCGCCTTCGGTGCGCGCGAGCTCGGCCGCCGCTTCCCGCAGGTCGCGCAGCCGCGCCTCGTAGGCCACGACCGGCTCGCCTTCGCTGACCTCCGCGCGCCCCTGCGCTTCCACGCCGCGACGCACACGATCGGCGAGCTCTCCGGTCGGTACCCGCAGCGTCTCGTCGCGCGCCTCGATCTCCGCGAGCGCGCTCGGCTCGAACACGAGCGGCGGCAGCTCTCGGGGCGCCACCGCGCGCGGCACCACGAGGATCAGCGCCGCGCACGCCCCCGCGCCGACCGTGAGCACGAGGCGCGTACCGGACGCCGTCGTGCGCGTGCGAGACGTCGAGGATGGCGCGGACTGCGACGGGGTCTGTGACGGGTTGTCCGGATCGCTCGCCTTGACGGGTCGGTCGCTCAAGCGCTACTCCTCGGCCCCGCGCTGGCGGAGCGGCTCAACCCTTGAATCGAAGCGCGAGCTCGGTGGGATTCGGAACGAATCCGTGCGAATCGAAGCCGAGCGAACGCGCGAGAACCGTCGGGCTGCTGCGCCGACGAACTGGAGGCCGACGTGAGCGGACGTCGAGTCCACGAACGATACGACTGCCACCTGCCCGTCAGCATCTTCTTCGGCGAGGAAGAGCTCGTGGCGCACGTGGCCAACATCAGCCTCGGCGGGATGTTCGTGATCACCGAGCGATCCGTGGAGTACGGCACCGCGGTGAAGGTACGCTTCCGTCTGCCGGCCCTCAAGGAAGAGGCCACGGTGGAGACCACGGTGCGGTGGGCGAAGCCGAACGGCATCGGCCTGCAGTTCGGCAGCCTGCGCGCGATCGAGGTCTGGGCGCTCAATCAATACTTCAAGGGGCTCACGGTCACGCCGGAGCACTGAGGCGCGGCGCTTCGGGTCGCGATGGCCCCTCGAGGAAGCTGCACGCGCGCAGTGATGAGGCGCGCATGAGTCTTCATCCGGCCAGTCTGGACCGGGGGGCGCCGAGCAGGTAAACCAAGGGTCCGGCGTCGCGCTCCGCGACTCCGAGGCTCGAAGAGCGAAGACCGAAGAGATGCGCCGATCCGCACGCGACGACCGCTTCCCGCGGACCTGTGGCACGTCCACGTGCCGCGCACACCTGCGGGCCCGGGCCCATACGCGTGCCGTGCGGTCGTCTTCTCGCGCACGAGGCCTCCGGTGAAGGTCGATCTCCGCAAGAGCCTCTTCATCCTGCCGAACCTGTTCACGCTCTCCAGCGTGCTCTGCGGCTACTACGCGATCCTCACCGCGACCAAGCCCGAGGTCAGCGCGGACGACTTCTACCGCGCGTCGCTCCTCGTGATCTTCGCGATGTTCTTCGACACGATCGACGGCCGCGTCGCGCGCCTCACCAAGACGCAGAGCGCGATCGGCGTGCAGCTCGACTCGCTGGCGGACGTCGTGAGCTTCGGTGTGACCCCCGCGGTGCTCGTGTACCGCTGGGCGCTCGAATCGTTCGGCACCCTCGGCATCGCGGCGTGCTTTGCGTACCTGGCGTGCGGCACCATCCGCCTCGCGCGCTTCAACGTGATCAGCACGAGCGAGAGCGGCGCGCCGAAGAAGCCCGGCAAGTACATCCTCGGGCTGCCCATTCCGGCCGCGGCGGGCATCTTGATCTCGCTCGTCGTCGCGAACACCGCGGCGCGCGAGACCCGCATGAGCGACGTGCTCGGCCACCCGAGCATCGTGCTCGGCGTGGTGATCGCGCTCTCGTTCTTCATGGTCAGCACGATCCGCTTCCGCTCCTTCAAGGACCTGAAGCTCAACGTGCGGACCGGGGTGTTCGTGCTCTTCGCCATCGGATCGACGGTCTTCGTCGCGTGGCGCTTCCACATCTCGTTCGCGTTGGTGTGGCTGCTCGCGACGTACATCGCGATCGGGCTCGCGGAGCTGTTGATCGGGATGACGCCGGGCGCGCGTCGTCGTCGCCGCGAAGAGCGCGAAGAAGAAGCGTAGCTCCTCGGTTCGCGGCCGTCGGCCTGCGCGCTGAGACGCGAGCCGGGGTGGCGATCGCGTGCGGAGCTCGCGCTCGCAGGGGTGCGTGACGTACTCACCTCGCGCGTGCGAGACGCGCTGCGTACGCGAGCAGATCGGCGCTCCGCTCCACGTCGCGCACCCACTCGGGCGGTGTCCATGCGAGCCCTCGTGTGCATCCGCGATCCACGGCGCCGCCGACGGTTGGATGACGACGTCGGTAACCTTACGCGACCCGCGGTGCCCGGCGCCGCATGCGCAGCGCTTTCGGATCGCGTGCGGCTCTCCGCGCCTCGCCAGAGTCGAGCCGATGGAGCTCTTCGAATGAAGTCGGAGCTGACTGGCGTCGACCCACGTGGGGGAGGGGACGTGGTCGCGACGAATGCCGACACGCGCGGAGCGACGGAACACGAACACCCCGCGACCGAAGGCCACGGGGTGAGGACGTGAGGCGCACGCCGCGAGTGCGTGCGAGTGGAGAGCTCGAGAGCTCAGCCGAACTGCTTGACGCGCTTGCGGCGACGACGAGCGGCCTCGGCTTCCTTCTTCCGACGGCGAACGGACGGCTTCATGTAGTGCCGGCGCCGCTTGAGCTCACGAAGAATGCCCTCGGCGGCCATCTTCCGCTTGAGATGCTTGATGGCACGCTCGAGGCCCTTTTCTCCGACGGAGACCTCGACCTGCTTGCACTGAACCGCTTCGCCAATGGACATGGGGGGCGCGTAGTGACACGGCCCCACGCGGGGTGCAAGCGGATCCGGCGCGATACGGG
>JALOQC010000562.1 GCA_025453555.1 Myxococcota bacterium
TCATCTTGCCGAGCGCTTCTTCCACGAGATCCGCCGCGCGCTTGCGATCGATCGCGCCGCCCGGATCGTCGTGCGTCGCCGGCTCGCTCACGAGCGGCGTGCCGAGCGAGCGGTTCGCGACGCGCCCGAGCTGATCACGCACCACGTTGCGAGCGACGCCCGCGACCCACGCGCGCACCGACGAGCGCCCCTCGAAGCTCGAAAGACGTTGGTGCACGACGAGGAAGATCTCCTGCACCACGTCGTCCTGCATCGCGCGCGGGACGCGGAAGGAGACGTAGCGCCAGACCATGTCGAAGCACTCCGCGTAGACCGCCTCGAAGTCGAGGGGCCGCGCGGAGCCGGGCGCGGGGCGCTCGGGTGGCAACGCCAACGCCGGGTTGGTCTGGGTCACGGATCACGAGTGGTCGGAGACGAGGAAAGTGTCCGACGAAAATGACGTTTTTCGAGCCAGCCGCCAGGCCGAGCGACCCGACGTCACGTGAGCGTAGCCGTCAGGCTGCCGAACCATCGAGTTGCGGGCGCGGGATCGATGGCATTCAAGCTGTTGAACTGTTTGACGTTTTCGCCGTCGCCGTCGCCGTCGCCCTCCACGACCACGTCGACGATCACGTCCACGCGCACACGTCGCTTTCCCGCTCGTCGTCTCAGCGCTGCGGCAGCGCCATCGCGAGCTCCAGCAGGCGGCCTTCGTCGAGCCACGCGTACACGCCCCACGTCTGGAGCACGCGTCGCGTGTAGCGCCGCGTCTCGTCGTAGGGGATGCGCTCCACGAACTCGTCGAGGGGGAGCTCGCCGCGCTCGCGCAGCCAACGGTCGAGCGCGCCTTGGGGTTGGCGGCGTAGCGATCGCGCAGCGAGCGCATGTAGCGCGAGCCGACCGCGAGGTTCACCTCGGGCTGCCGCATCGTGCGCGCGTCGATCGTGAGCCCGTCCGCGTGGCGGCGCGCGGTCGGCAAGATCACCTGCACGAGCCCGTACGCGTGCGCCCACGACACCGCGTTCGGATCGAAGGAGCTCTCCTCGCGCGCGATCGCGCGCACGAAGCTCGCGGGCACCTCGGCCGCGCTCGCCGCGTCCTCCAGCACCGGCGCGAACGCGCGCGGATACGCGAGCCGCCACAGGTGCCGCGCGGTGCCCTGCGGGAGCTCGCGGCGGAAGCTCTCGAGGCGCCGCCGCACGAGGCGCGCGACCTCCGGCAGCGCGTCGCCCTGCGCGAGGCTCGCGATCGTGATCCACGCGAGCTCGTCGTCGCGTCGCAGCGCGTTCGCGTGGTCGAGCTCCGCGAGCGCCTCGTCGGTCGCGCCCACGCGCACGAGCTCCGTGAAGCGCACGAACCACGGCGCGTCGAGCTCCGGTCGCCACGAAAAACGCAGCGGCACCTCGTCGCCCGCGCGCAGCTCGGCTTCGAGGGCGCTCGCGCGATCGGGCGCGTGCTCGCGCAGGCGGCTCGTCGCGAGCTGCGCGTAGTAGGTGAGCGGCCACGCGCGCGCGACCGCGAGCCAAGCTTCGATCGCCTCGTCGGTGCGCCCGAGCTCGGCGAGGATCTTCGCGCGCCAATAGCCCGCGCGACCGCGGAGCCCTTCGACCTCTTCGCCCGGCACGTCGTGCAGCCCCGCCGCGAGCGCACGATCCAAGTGCGCGAGCGCGTCCTCTCGTCGCCCCGCGCCGTGCGCGTCGAGCGCGAGCAAGAACATCGCGTCGCCGCGCATGTCGCCGTCGGGATAACGCTCCACGAGGCTCGTCAGGATCGCGGCCGCCTCGTCGTAGCGACCGCGATCGCGCTCGACCAACGCGAGCCGGAGCCGCGCGTCGTCCGCGAGCGAGTGGGTCGGCACCTCACGCTCGAGCGCCGCGAGCTGCTCCATCGCCGCGTCCGCGCGATCGATCTGGAAGAACGCGCGGCCCGCGCGGTACCGCGCCCACGCCTTCACCTCGGGATCGGCGCAACGATCCGCGACGTCCACGAGCAGCGCGGTCGCTTCGGCGCGCGCGCGACGTCGCACCATCGCCGCGCCTTGCAGTCCCTCCGCCTCGCAGCGACGCGCCTCGTCGACGCCGCGGAGCTCGCGCGCGAGCGTGCGAAACGCGGCCTCCGCTTCTTCGTGGAGCATCGCTTGGTAGAGCGCCTCCGCCTCCGCGAACCGATCGTCGACGCTCGGGCGCGCGAGCAGCTCGCGTCGCTCGGCCGGCAAGGTCGCGAGCAGCGCCTCCGCTTTCGCCTTCGCGTCGCGTCCGGCGTCCGCGCGCGGACCGCGGCTCGCGACGCGACGGTAGAGCGCGAGCGCTTCTTCGCGCGCGGCGAGATCGTCCGTGGCCGCGAGATGATCCGCGAGCGGGATCGCGACGGACGCGCCCCCGACGTGCGCGGGTGTCTCCGTGAGCAAGGCGCGCAGCTCGTTTCTCGCGTCGACGTGACCCTGCGCGAGCTTCACCCGCGCGACCACCGCGCGCGCGCGGCGGCGACCCGGAAAATCGATCTCCAGCAGCGGCGTCGCGAACGTCAGCGCGTCGGTGGGAGCGCTCGTCTCGAACGACTCCGCGAGCCGCAGCGCGGCCCAGGGCGCGAGCGGATGATCCGAGCGCGCGAGCTGGCGGAGCGCGTCGACCCCGGCGTGCCACTGCAAACGCGGGCGATCCTCGGAGGACGCGCTCGTCAGCGCCGCGCGCGCGGCGGCACGCCCTTCGGCATCGGGCAAGGATCGCAGACGACGCACCAGCTCGGAGGGCGCGACGTCCGCGGGCTGGAAGAAGCGCGGCGCATCCACGACCGGCGCGGTCGGCTGCGCGTGCGCGACCTCCTGCGGGGCGTTGCCGCGGCAGGTCGAGACGAGGCCGGCGAGGAGCGCGGCGCTCACGTGGCGCGCGAGCATGAGCATCACGGTAGAGAGACGAGCGTCGAAGCGCCAACTTCTCGGGCGACGCGCTGCATTCCCTCAAACCCGCGCGACGATCACCATCTCCTGCCGATGGCTCGGGAGCTGCGTCGCGCGCACGTCCGAGAAACGCATCGCGCGCACGAGCTCGATCCACCGCGACAGCGGCTCGATCATCTTCTCGTCGTTGAGCTTGATGGTGAGGATCGCGGCTTCGAGCTTCGGCAGCATCGCGCGCACGCGCGCCACGTAGCGGAGCGCGACCGGCGGGGCGAGGTTCATGTCCGACACGAGAAAGCGCGCGTCCGCCGGGAGCTCGTCCTTCTTGGCGGTGCCCGCCGGCCGCTCGTGGAAGATCACGCGCGCACCGTTCGGCCCGACGAAGTCGCGCACGCGTGGATCGAGCGCGCCCGGATCGAACGCGACCACCGGCAGGCCACGCAGCAGACACGCGAGCGTCGCGCCGCCGGGGGCCGCGCCGAGCTCCACCACCACGCTGCCGGGTCGCGGCGACAGACCGCTCCAGAGGAGCGCCTCTTCCAGCTTCGCGAACGCCCGCGAGGGCGAGAGCTCCGGCACCACCACGCCCGGCAGCCCGCCCGCCACGCTCCAACGTCCCGGGCCGTGTACGTGATGACCGACGAAGCTCGGCTCGCCCTCCGCGACCGCCACGTCGATCACCGTCTCGCCGATCGCCGGTGCGGTCTTCTCGAGTCCGCGCGAAGCGAGCGATTCACGCAGGGTCGTCGCGTGCACGATGGAGCCCGCGTGCTCGGGATCACGCGGGAACACGTGCCACGCGACCTGCGCGTGCGGCTCGGGCACGAGCGCGAGGAGCGAGTCGACGTCGCTCGCCTGACCGAGCGACTGACCGGCGACGCGCGTGAGCACGAGATCGTCGCCGAAGGTCGGGCTCGCCGCGGGATGCTTGAACGTGAGCAGACCGGGCCGCGAGAAGGCGAAGCGCGCTTCGGGGTGCGCGCGCAGCACCTCGCTCTTGGCGTGCGGAGCGGTCGCGACGTTGGTGACCACGAAGACGAAAGGAAGCGCCACCGACAGAACATACGCGAACGCCGGACCGGAGCACGCGTCACACGGGCGCTCCCTGCGTTGGCGACGGCTCCATCCTGGTGACCTCGGACTTCTTCCCCATGCGATCGATCGAGCGCGTCGACGACGCATCGACGACGCGGAGAAGCGCTTCATCGACGAGGGCGGAAGACCCGCACGATGACGCTTCGCGTCGCCTCGGTGAGTCGGCTGCGACGCTCCGGTGACATCCGCTCGGATCGGCTCCGTGAAGCAGATCTCGGCTTGCGTCGGTCATGCGCGCATGCGCATATGCGCGACACGCCATGCCCGAGGTCGCCCGAGACACGAACCTTCGCGACACCGCCGAGCTCTTCGCCGCGCTCGCCGACGAGACGCGGCTGCGCATGCTCGTGGTGCTCCACCGCCTCGGTGAGCTGTGCGCGTGCGATCTCGAAGCCGGCCTCGAGGTCACGCAGTCGCGGGCCTCGCGGCACCTCGGCACCTTGCGGCGCGTCGGGCTCGTCGAGGACCGACGCGACGGCGCGTTCGTCTACTACCGCCTCGCCGATCCGCTGCCGCCCGTCCCCGCCTGCCGACCTCCACCGCCGACCTCGCGCGCACCAAGAGACAACGCCGCAGCCCCTGCGGTTGAGACGGCGCCGCGCGTTCCACGAGAGCCGAGAGAATCTCTCGACGTTTGCGACCGATTCGAGATCGATTCGCGCTCGGACACTCCCGAGCACGACCCCGAGACGCTCCCCCCAGCTCACGCTCACCGCGCATTCACCGGCTCGCGCGGGGCCAACTCGCGCCGCGCACGCACCAAGGACCGACATGGGCCTCTTCGAACGTTACCTCTCGCTCTGGATCGCCCTCGCCATCGGCGCGGGAGTCTTGCTCGGCTCCGTCGCCCGCGACGCGATCGAGGTCGTCGCGTCGCTCGAGATCGCGCGCGTCAACCTCGTCGTCGCCGCGCTCATCTGGGGGATGATCTACCCGATGATGCTCAAGGTGGACCCGGCGTGCGTGCGCGACGTCGGCCGTCGACCGAAAGGGCTCGCGCTCACCCTCGTCGTGAACTGGCTCATCAAGCCCTTCACGATGGCCGCCCTCGGCTGGCTCTTCTTCCGCGTCGTCTTCGCGGGCCTCGTGCCGCCCGAAGAAGCGAGCGAGTACGTCGCCGGCATGATCCTGCTCGGTGTCGCGCCCTGCACCGCGATGGTCTTCGTGTGGAGCCACCTCACGAAGGGCGACGCCGCGTACACGCTCGTGCAGGTCTCGGTGAACGACCTGATCATGGTCGTCGCCTTCGCGCCGATCGCGGGCCTCTTGCTCGGCGTCTCCGACGTCGTCGTGCCGTGGGGCACGCTCCTCGTCTCGGTCGCGCTCTTCGTGGTGGTGCCGCTCGCCGCCGGCTTGCTCACGCGCAAGCTCCTCGCCGATCCGCGCCGCATCGACGCCCTCGGCGCGAAGCTCAAACCCGCTTCCATCGTCGCGCTGCTGCTCACCGTCGTGCTGCTCTTCTCCTTTCAAGCCGAGCTCCTCGTCGCGCGCCCCGAGCGCGTCGCCCTCGTCGCGGTGCCGCTTCTGATCCAGAGCTACGGCATCTTCGCGATCACCTACGCGCTCGCGAAGTGGATGAAGCTCCCGCACCCGGTCGCTGCGCCGGCCGCGATGATCGGCACCTCGAACTTCTTCGAGCTCGCGGTCGCCGTCGCGATCAGCCTCTACGGGCTCGACTCCGGCGCGGCCTTCGCGACGGTGGTGGGGGTGCTCATCGAGGTCCCCGTGATGCTCAGCCTCGTCGCCTTCGCGAACCGCACGCGCGGCTGGTTCCCCGAAGCGCCGTCCGAGACCCCCGCGACGGCGACTTGATCGGAGCCGACGCAGTCGACGAACGGTGAACCCGACGAATCCGGTCAGAGTCTGCCGACAATTCTGTTTTGAATGGCGCGCGTCTCACGAGAACGCGCGTCTCGACGCGAGCCGACCCGAAAGAAGAGACGGATCCCCATGAAGTTCGACAGCTTGCTCTTCCTCTGCGTCGCGAACTCCGCCCGCAGCCAGATGGCCGAAGGCCTCGCGCGTGCGCGCTTCGGCGATCGTGTGCGCATCCAGAGCGCGGGCTCGCAGCCTTCGCGCGTGAACCCCTTCGCGGTCGAGGTGATGGCCGAGCGCGGCATCTCGCTCGACGGTCACGCGTCCAAGAGCGTCGACACCATCGATCCGAGCACGGTCGACACCGTGATCACGTGATCACCCTCTGCGCGGAAGAGGTCTGTCCGGTCTTTCTCGGCAACGCGCGCCGACTCCATTGGCCGATCGAAGATCCTGCACCGCCGCTGGTCGGCGAGGCGCCGCACCTCGATCGCGACTCGCTGCTCGAACGCTTCCGCACCGCCGCCGATCGCATCGACGGACGGCTCGCGATCCTGGAGTCGCTGCGCGATCTGCCCGCGCCGCTCGCGCCGATCGAGCACCACCTCTCGCTTCGCAGCCGCGACGTCCCGCGCAGCGTGCGCTTCTACGCGTGGCTCCTCGGCGTCGAGCCGAAAGAGTGGACGCATCGCTACGCGACCTTCGTGAGCGCGTCGGTCGACGACGGCGTCGCCATCGCGCAGCCGAACGCGCTCTACCACCTCGGCGTCGCGCTCCCCGATCGCGCGGCCGTGATCGACGCGTACCACCGCGCGCGCACCCTCGGCACCACGATCGAGAAGCCGCCGCGCACCACCTGGCGCGGCACGCCGCTGCACGAGCTCTGGCTCCGCGATCCGGACGGCAACCTCGTCGAGCTCTACGCGCGCCTCACGGACACCGAGCTCGCGCAGCGGCCGCACGATCTGGAGCCGACCGCGCTGGTCTGAGCTTGCGAGCGCTGGGTCGCGGCGACCGCCTCGAGCTCGTCGAGGCGTCGACGCGAGGCGATCTCAGCGCGCGAGGTCCATCCAGTCGCGCAGCTCGCCGGTCACGAAGCGCGGCGCCTTCTGCAGCGCCGCGACGTCCTTCGCGCCCACGAGCAGCATCACCGCGCGCAGCTCGTTCTCGACGCGCGTGAGGAACGCCTCCGCGCCCGCGCGGCCGCCTTGCGTGAACGCCATGAAGACGTGGCGCGCGAAGCCGGCCGCCGAGGCGCCGAGCGCGATCGCGCGGGCCGCGTCGTAGCCGTCGCGCATGCCGCCCGTCGCGATCGCCGCCATGCCCGCGGTCACGACGTTGTGCACGCTCGCCGCGGTGGGGACACCCCAATCCCAGAGCAGCTCGCCGAGCGTCTTCTGATCGCCCGTCGCGCGCAGCGTCTCGACGCCGACCCAGCTCGTGCCGCCCGCGCCGCTGGTGTCGCAGGTGCGCACGCCCGCCGCGAAGAGCTTGCGCGCGGTCTCGATGCTGATGCCGTTGCCGGTCTCCTTGCCGACCACCGGCACCGGCAGCGCCTTCACGAGGCGCGCGATCGTCTCGGTACCGCCCGTGAAGTCGCGGTCGCCGCCCGGCTGCACGAGCTCCATCGCGGGGTTCAGGTGCACGCAGAGCGCGTCCGCGCCGACCTCGCGGATCATCGCTGCGATCGTCTCGGGATCCATCTCGCGCGCCTGCACCACGCCGACGTTGCCGAGCAGGAGCACGTCCGGCGCGTGCTCGCGCACCTGGAAGGTCCACGCG
>JALOQC010000563.1 GCA_025453555.1 Myxococcota bacterium
GCTCGCACCGCCCGCGCTCGCACCGCCCGCGCTCGCACCGCCCGCGCTCGCACCGCCCGCGCTCGCACCGCCCGCGCTCGCACCGCCCGCGCTCGCACCCAGAACTGCCTGCCATCGCGCGCCGAACCGAGCGCCACGAACGAAAACGGACGTCGACGACGAGTCGACGTCCGGTGACGGCAGACGCAGCGCTCTTCCGCTCAGTCCAGCGCGGCGTTCATGCGATCCCGGACCTCTTGGATCGCCTTCAGATCGCGCTCGTCGATGCCCGACTCTTTCGCGTGCGCGATCGCGGCATCCAGCTCCGCGACCTCGCGCGCCTGAGCCTCGCGGAGGGACTCGACCATGTTGGCGAAGGCCTCGAAGAGCTCTTGGAGCTCGTCGCCCTTCCGCAGCCGACCCTGGAGCTTGAGCTTGCCTTCGGCGACTTGGTTGAGGAGCAGACGCATCTTGTAGGCCGGGCCGACCAGCTTGTGCGTCACGATGATGCCGGTGAACGCGAGGGCGAACGCGAGGCCGAGAATGCCGAGCACGATGCTCAGGAGGACCTTGCGGTCTTCCGCCTCGCCGAAGCCCGTGAGGTCCGCGGCGGCCTCCGGGTTCAGATCCGGCTGCATCGCGATTTGCATCGCCATCATTTCGGTCTGCCCGCGCGAATGATCGTACGCGAACCACCCGAGCACGCTCGCGACCGCAACGGTCACGAGCACGACCATCCCCGTGTACTTGAGCTGAAAGCGCGTATCGAGGAGGTAGTTCCGGAGGCGGCGCTTGGGGGGCGCGCCTTGCGGAACGGGCCGGGTCTCTGCGTTGGCCGACATGCAATGTCTCCCGTTTGCTACCGATCGTACGTCGTGCGCTCGCTCGAACACAAATCTGCGACGAAGGTTCTCGGTCGGCCGGGTCAGCGGCCGACGAAGGTTCAGCGCCGACTGGCCGCCATGGCCTGCGGCAGACGCCGCAGCGCACCGCGCAGCGCCCCTTCGAGGGCCTGCTCCTGCGCGGCCGGGCCCGTCGCGCCTGGTACGGTCGCGGAGCCCTGGAGGATCGCGCGCATGTCGCGACCCGGATACGTGTTGAGAATCACGGACACGACCGCACGCGTGCCGCCCCCCGCGTCACCGAGGCTCACCACCGAGCTGTCGAGGTAGTAGCCGGTGAGGTTGCGGCGCTGGATCACGCGCTGCGCCGCCGCGTTGGACTCTCCGTCCGGCGCGACCTCGACCCCCTCGAGCTCGCGCGCCAGGCGGGCGAGGATCTCCTTGGCGCGCTGGAGCGTGGCAGCGTTCGCCGCGTTGCCCTGCGCCCCCGGGTTGCCGATGCCCACGTAGTAGAGCGCGGTGCCCGTGCTGGGCGTGGGGTCCTCCCGCGGCGCGGTGCGTGCGATGCGCTCGAGCGTACGAACCGCAGCGGTTGCGGCGCGGCGCACCGCCGGATCGCGATCACGCTTGAGCGGCTGCAACGCTTCGAGGGCGCTCGGATCGGCGAGCCGCTCGAGCGAGGAAGCCGAGGCGGTACGAACGGCGGGGTGCTCGTCGCGCAACGCGGTGGTGAGCGCGGTGATCACCGGGGCGCTCGCTTCGACGCGGCCGAGCGAGATCGCGGCCTGCGCACGCACGCGGAACTGATCGGACGTCTGGAGCAGGCGCACGAGGTAATCGACGCGCTGGTCTTGCCCTTCGGCGACCGGCGCGCCCACCGCGAACGATCCGATCAACGACGCGAGCAGCGCCCCGATCCTCAGTGCCCTCCCCAGCCGTCTGCGAATCGATCCCACGCGCCACTCCTCTTCCGCGACCCACCGACCTCGCGGAGCGGGGCCTTCGACGCCGCGGTGACTCGAAGCTTCACCCGCGGCGCGAGTATCGCTTCGAGCGCCCCCGCGGAGCAACGGGGTTTGACGGACAGGTGGCGCGGACGGGAGCTGGCGCAGGAAGGTCGTGTGAGCAGGCATCCGCGGCGACGCCGTTTGACCGAGACCTGCTCGAAGGGGATCCTCGGATGCCCGCGCCGCGTGATGACCGAGCCCCCTCGCCTAGCCGCCTTCGTGCTCTCGCTCGCGCTCGCGAGCGTCGCGCACGCGCAGCCGCTCTTGCGGGTCCGCGCGGAGACGCGGCTCGAGCTCGCCCGGGAGCTCACGGGTACCGGGGTTCGTTTGCGTGGCACGCTGCTCGACGATCTCGGGCAGCCGCTCGCGTCGCGCGACGTCGCGCTCGAGATCACCAGTGACGACGGCGAGGTGGGCTCGCGCACGCGCGTACGAACCGATCGCGAAGGACGCTTCGTGGTCGCGCTCCCACTCGAAGAAGACCAAGTCGTGCGAGCACGCGCGATCTTCGGGGGCGACGACGGCCACGAGCGGCTCGAGGTCGAACGCGTCGTCGATCGCCGCCGCGCGGACGTTCGATTGCGCCTCGCGCTCGACGACGACGAGCTCTCGCTCGACGTCCCGACCCACCGCGTGCGCGTCCGCGCGGAGTCGAGCGCCGGTGGTGCAGGGCTCGAGGTCGAGCTGCTCGACGAGCTCGGTCGCTCGCTCGGAGTAGGCACCACGGACGCCGAAGGTCGCCTCGAGCTCGAGGTGCGATCCGACGCGCTCGGGGGTCCGGGTGCCGGTCGGCTCGCGCTGCGCACGGACGGGGACACCACGCGCGCGCCGGGTCGAACCGAGATCCCAGTCGTGCGCACCCGCGCGAGCACGATCGAGCTCACCGCGCCGGCGCGCGTCGCGGTCGGTGCGAGCGCACGCCTCGGCGGTCGTCTCCACGACGTCGGCGGCGCCTTGCCCGAACGCGCGATCGGGATCTTCGCGAACGGCACGCACCGCGGCTCCGTCCTCACGCGCGCGGACGGAACGTTCGAGTGGACGCTCGACGTGACGCGAGAGGACGCGCCTTCGCTCGAGCTCGTCGCGCGCTACGAGAGTGACGAGCCGGGTCATCCGTCGAGCGCGAGCCCACCGACGACGTTGCGGGTGGACGTGCCGGCTGCGACGAGCGCGTGGGCGCTGGTCGCGCTGGTGCTCTGCGCCGTCGCCATCTGGCTCGCGCGATCGCTCTGGCGCCGCGAGGTCGTGGTCGCGCGGCCCGTGCGCCCTCCCGCGAGGCCGGTCGAGCTCGCCAAACCTCGACGGGGCGCAGAACGCTCGACGGTGCTCTCGGGACGCCTCGAAGATCGCGAAGCTCGCGCGCTTCGCGGCCGAGTCACCGCGCGCGGTGTGGACGGGAACGAGCGCACGATCGAAACGGACGCCGACGCGCGCTTCACGCTCCCGCTCGCGGCCGGCACCTGGGAAGTGCGCTTCGAAGCAGTGGGTCACGCGATCGAACGCGTGACCGTCACGCTCCCGCATCGAGGCGACTGGACCGGTGTCACGGTCCGGCTCGAGAGCTGGCGCCATCGTGCGTGGACGATCCTGCGGGGCGCCGTCGAACGCGCGGGCTTGCCCGGCTGGGATCGCGCCACGATCCGCGAAGTGGTCGCGCCCGCCGACGCCACGATGCGCTCCCTCGGGGGAGCGGTCGAACGCGCGGTCTACGATCGGGCCGCCCCCGACGCGGACGCGATCGCAGAGTTGGAGGCGCGCGCGAAGGAAGTGCGATCGCCCGGTGCGCGAACGAATCGCTGAGAGCTCGGGAGAGATTCGCGCAAAGCGCGAGACGCGGAGAGAACGAAGCCGCGCGCGTTGACGCCCGCGTCCGCGCCTCTCTATAGTCGCGCGCGCTCCGGCCCCCGGCTGGAGGCCTTTCATCATGAGCACCACCGCGATCCTGATCGT
>JALOQC010000144.1 GCA_025453555.1 Myxococcota bacterium
CCTCTCCACCGTCGACAGCGCGCTCCTCGTCGCCGGCTCGTTGCTCGCGCACAACGTCTTGCACGCGCGCCTCGAGCGCATGGACGAGCGCGGCCGCGTACGCACGAACCGGCTCGCGGTGGGTGGCTTCGGGATCGTCGCGTACGGCCTCGCGCTCAGCGCCGATCGCGTCTACGAGCTGGTCGAAGAAGCGAGCGCCTTCGGCACCGCAGGCATCCTCGTGGTCGTGGTCCTCGGACTCCGCAACGGCTTCGGCGGTCGGGTCGCCGCGTGGGCCGCGCTCGTGCTCGCGGTCGTCGCGTACGTGGGCGTCTCGCACGCGACGGACTTCGAGGCGCCCTACTTGCTCAGCCTCGCGGTCGCGCTCGGCGCGTTCGTGCTCGGTGGGCTCGTCGATCGTTCGTTGGCGCCGCGCGCCACCTGAGCACGAGCGCGATCGAGGGTCGCGCGAGGGACCGTGGGTCGTGCGGTCGACGCGCGACGACGCGAGACCGCCCGCACACGCGACGGCGACGCCCGTAGCGCTCGTCGACTCCGACGCCGTCAATCCACGTCGCGCATGAACGAGAACAGGAACAGCGCGACGAGCACGATCATCGCGAGCGCGGCCACGATGGGCATCGCGGAGGTCCACCACGCGCGCAGCAAGCGCTCCGGCTCCACTTCCGGCGGCTCACCGAACACCTGCACCGTCCGTCCGCGTCCGAGCTCGATCGAGTAGACCGGGATTCGGGTGAGCACGAGGCGCTGCATCACCACGCGACCTTCGTCGGGAGCGCTCTGGGCCAAGAGCGCGTCGACCCGCTGCGCGATGGCCGTCGGCACGTCGCGGTAGCCGCCACCCGCGCCGCGGCCCACGTAGCGATGGAGCTGCGGGGCGACCTGATCGTGCACGACCTCGCCTTCGGTGGGGTGCTCGACGAGGTGGAGCAACGCGTGTGGTCCGACCTCGTGTCCGTCGTCCTCGTGCACGCGTACGCTCTCGTGACGGGTGAAGCGTCGCGTGAGCTCGACGCCGGTGCGCGTGCGGCGCGTGCCTTCGCAGACGTCGCAGCGTCGTCGGCCTCCTTCGCACACCGGACACGGCGCGAGCTCGCGGATGCCGGTGCCGTCGCAGAGCGTGCAGGTGCGGAGCCCCGTCGACGCGCACGTGACGCAGGGCTCGGTGATCACGCCGAGCGTGTCGAGGCGCTCTTGTGGTGAGCCGCGCGTGAGCAAGGGCTCGAGCGCAGGCGACGGAAGCTCGTGCGCGAACGGATCGTGTGGGCGCTCCTCGAGCGCGACGTCGGTCGAGCCGGGACCCGCCACGGAGAAACGAAAGCTTCGCGTCTCGACCACGCTCGTGAGTCGGATCTGCACCGGCCGAAGCACACGCACGCTGCGCACGTCGCGCGCTTCGAGCCGACGACGGCGCGCAGGCTCTCGATCGTGCCAGCGGCGTACCCACTCGAGCGCGGTCTCGAGCGCTTTGGCCGAGCTCGGCTCGTCGCGCTCAGCCACCGGAGACGCCGAAGATGAACGGATAGGTCACGTTCACCTCGCCGCCGTCGGGCTGCGGGAACCGCCAGCGCCGGACTTGCCGCACGATGCAGCCTTCGACGCCCGGGTTGCGGAGCGTGGAGCTCGCGACGCGCGACGTGGTCACCGCGCCTTGGAGGTTGATGCGCCACGCGATCTCCACGCGACCGCGCAGGTTCGGTTGGCGCTGCACCTCGACCTCGTAGCAGTAGCGGATCGCGGCGGCGTTCGCGCGCACCACGCGGTTGATCTGCTCGGCGCTCAAGTAGCCGCTGACGCTCGGGTTGCCTTGCTGCACCGAGACACGCACCTCGCGCGCCGGACGACCGCGCGCGCCCACGCCTCCGCCGCCTCGGCCGACGCCGTTGCCACGACCCGCGCCCGCGCCGGTGCCGATGTCGCCCGCGCCGAACAAGCTGCCGGGGCCGTCGCCACCGCCGCCGCTGCCCACGCCGAGCAGGCCGGTGCCGCCGCTGCCGCGACCGACCCGCGTCGGTGCGTCGCCCATGCCGCCGAGGATGTCGCTGATGGTCGGCACGTCGAGCGCGGCCGCGATCGCGTTGCCTTCGCCGCCGTCGCTGAGCGCGCCGAGCAGGCCCATGTTGCGCACCTTCGTCGCAATGGCCGTGGTGACCTCGCCTTGGATGTGTGTGTCTTCGGTGTCCGCGTCCTCACGACCGACGCGACCCTCTTCGCCTTCGTGGCGACGACCGCCCGTCTCTTCGCGCGCCCGCAGACCCGGATCCTCGGTGTCGTCGCCCGACTCCGGCGCGACCTGCTCGAAGAAGTCTTCCGGCGGAGGGGTCACCATGAAGCGCGTGACGAGGCTCTCGTCGAGCTCGAAGGGATCGATCTGTCCGTAACCGTGGCGCTGGTAGTCGAGGAACGCGATCACGCCGATCGCGCCGACGAGGAGGAACGCGAGCAGCACGGAGAACACGAGCGCGGGATCGAGCTTGGCGATCTCCCGTGGCGCGGCAGCGGCGCCGCGGACGTGCTGAAAGAAGACCGCCACGGGGCCGAGCGTGACGACGCCGTAGTCGCCCGGCCCGAGCTCGACCGGCGCGGGGAGTCGGCCGACCTCGTGGCGCTTGCCGCCGATCCACACGCTGCCGCCGAGCAATCCGCCGCCCGCGTTCAGCCGGTATCCGTGACCCGACGGCGTGAGCACGGGGACCGGCACCTCGCCGTAGCCTTCGGGCATCGGGAACGTGCCGCCGATCGTCACCGGAGTCGGCGTCGTGAGCAGCTCGTCCTCCTGGATCGCTTGGTTCCAGAGGTACGCGACGCGTAACGGACGCGAGCTGGCGGTGGCGGCGGCGCTCATGGACGAAGCTCCTGGACCTCGGCGGCGTCTCGAAGTTCCTGTACGGCGGGTGTCGGCACGCGCCTGAACGCCTCTTCGGTCTCGATGACATCGACGACGAGGCTCGTGTCTCCCGACGACGCGCGCCTCGACGAAACACTCCGAACCCTCACATGCCCGGAGCCTTGGTGGATCGTACCAACTCCGGCACGAAGCTGCGGTGGGGAAGCTTCGGGCGATCGAACTCGGCGCGCAGCCGGTTCAAGAAGTAGAGGAGCTGCGGCGACTTCAGGCGGCCCGAGATGTCGAGGCCGGAGAAGCGGAAGACCTTGACCTTCTGACCGCCTTCTTCCTGCACGTCGGCTTCGGCGTCCGCGTCCTCCGCGTCGTCGTCCCCGCCCGTGCTCGGGGCGTCGGCTTCTTCGCGTCCGTCCTGCGCGTAGACCGCGGAGACGCCGAGCGCGGGGAGCGCGACGAGGGTGCTCGCCAGCACGACGAGGAGGAGCCGCTTCGAGTCGAGCTTCATCGCGCGCCTCCGTGGGGGGTTCGATCGTGCGTTCGATCGTGCGTTCGATCGTGCGTGCGATCGTCCGCGCGGACGTGCGCGTGCGATCGAGGAGAGGGGGCTCGACGAGAAGCCTCCTCGCCGCCCTTCTGCGACGGGGCCGGCGTGTCGGAGAGCTCGCGCACGTACTGCTCCGCGAGCTCGCGCTTGGGGTGGCTGCGCGGCGCGGCCTGTAGGAATCGTTCGAAGTCCGCGCGGCTCTGCGGGCGCTCGTCCAGGAACTCCGCGCGCAGGATCGCGAGCCCGAAGAGCGCGTCCGCGTGGCTCGCGTCCGCGTCGATCACGCGCTGGTACTCCTGGCGCGCGCGGCGGTGCTCGCCTTGGCCACGGAGCGCGATCGCGAAGGCGACCCGCGCGTCGAGGTCGTTGCCGTTGCTGCGCAGCACGGCTTCGTAGTGGCCGGCCGCTCCCGCGTAGTCGCCCGCCGCGAGCAAGACCGCGCCCATGTTCATGCGCGAGGGCGCGTAGCCCGCGTCGGTCGAGACCGCGGACTCGAAGGCCTCGAACGCCGCTTGGTTGTCGCCGCGATCGAGCTCGAGCAGGCCGACCTCGTTCAGCACCTCGGCGCGCACTCGGACTTCGCCCTCCGCCGTGAGCTGGCGCGCCTTGTCGAGCACGAGCCGCGCGACGTCGTAGCGCTCGCGCGCGCGCTCGATGCGGCCGATCTCCAGCAGCGCGCGCACGTTCTGTGGATCGCGCACGAGCACCTCGCGCGCCTGCGTGAGGCCGTCGTCGAAGCGCCCGCGCTCGCGCAGGATGACCGCGAGCGCGGTGCGCGCGGCGAGGTCGTTCGGGTGCTGCTCGACGAGGCGCTCGAGGCGGTCTGCCGCGGTGTCGCGATCACCCCGCGCGTAGGCGACCTCCGCGCTCGCGAGCAGCGGCTCGGGCGCTTGCGGCGCGATCTGCGCAGCGCGGTCGAAGCTCGCGCCCGCCGCGTCGAGCTCGTCCGCGCGACGCTGGACGACGCCGAGGTTGTAGTGCGCCTCCCAGAGGTTCGGATCGATCTGGATCGCCTTCTCGAAGCGAGCGCGCGCGCGACGATCGCGCGCCCGCGAATCCGCCGCGCCTTCGCGCTGGAGGATGCGCACGCCCGCGAGGTACTCGCGCACCGCCTCGGGGTTCGCGGGGGGAACCTCCACCGTGGTCTCGTCGGTCTGGGCACCGCCACCGCACGCGACGAGGCCGAGCGCGGCCGAGCTCAGGAGCGAGATCAGGACGAGCGTCTTCATTCGCTCTCCTCCTCGGACGCTTCGCCCTCTTCGCCACCCGCCGTCGGATCCTCGCGTCGCAAGCCGTCGAGCGGCGCGGGCATCGGCAGGGGCGACGCCTCGACCACCGCACCACCGCTCTCGCGCAGCGGCGGGTACTGCACGTCGTTCAGGCGCTGCAGCGACTCGAGCAGGCGCGCGGTCCACCGGTTGTAGATGCGCAGCTCGAGCGCCTTGGCGTAGCCGCCCTCGTAGGCTTCGAGCGCGCGCTCTTCCATCGGGATGATGAACATCGCGAGCTGGTCCATGTAGACCTGCTGCTCTTCTTCGCTGAGCCCTTCGGGCAGCTCGAAGGCGCGCATCGCTTCGGCGAAGAGCTCGTAGCTGCGGCCGATCTGGTAGAGCGACGCGGTCACCCACTCCGCCACGCCGAACTCGACCACGTCGGCATAGATGAGCGCCGCGCGCTGGAGCAGCTCGGACTTGCGCTGCAGGCGCTGACGAAGGCCCTCGCTCGGCCCCGCGATCGCGATCTGCTCGTACTCCGCGAGCACGCGATCGCCTTGGAGGTAACGCGCTTGCGCCGCGAAGTAGAGACCGTCCTGCAGGCCGCGCCGCTGACGACGCGCGGTGCGCACCGCGTCTTCGAGCGCCTCGTCCGCGCCGCGTCGGTTTCCGGCCTGCTCGAGCACCTGCGCGAGCCGGGTCTGTGCCTCCACCTTGCGATCGTTGTTGCGACTGCGGCGGATGTACTCGCGATACGTCGTCGCGGCGTCGTCCCAATCTTCGTCGCCTTCTTGGGCGCGTCCGATGAAGAAGTAGACGTCGTCCGCCTGCTCGTGACGCGGATAACGCTCGAGGTAGTAGCGCCCGACCGAGACCGCTTCGTCCCAATCGCCGGCCGTCATGCGGAGCAGCACCGCGTTGTAGGTTGCCTCGTGGGCCTTCTCGCCTTCGGGGAAGCGCCGGCCGTAAGCCTCGTAGAAGCGCGCCGCGTCTCCGAATTGCGCAATCGATTCGAACATTTGCGCAGCCGCCCACGCACCCGTCGCGCCTTCCGTCGAGCCGGGGTGGCGCTCGATCAGCAGCTCGTAGGCCTGGGCCGCACCCGGCAAGTCGCCCGCGCGCTGACGCTCGAGGCCCGCGTTGTAGAGCGCTTGTTTGGCGCGGGCTTCACGGGGAAACTCCTCGGCCGCCCGGAGATACGCGTCGGCTGCCGCGGCGTGCTCGCCCCGTTCGGCCAATTGTTCGCCGATCTTGAACATCGATTGAACGATGAGCGTGTCGAGGCGGGCTTGGCTCTCCGCGCTCGAGAACGCGGGGGCGCTCTTGAGGCGTCGCGCCCAGGTCTCGATGTTCGCGTAGTCGGCCGCGCGGTTGAAGCTGTCGAGGATGAGCTCGCCGGCCGGGCTCGCGTACTCGCTGCGTGGGAAACGCTCGAGGAGCTGACCGAAGAGCCGCACCGCGGGATCGTAGACGCCGCGATCGTAGTAGAGGCGGCCCTGGCGGAAGAGGATCTCCGGAAGGTCCGGGTCGTCCGGGAAGAGCTCGACGTAGAACGAGATCGCTTCGCCGAACTTGCGGTCGTTCGCGGTCTCGCCCGAGCAGGGGTCTTCTTCGGCGGGCGGCGTCGCCTCCGCGGTCGCCGTCGCGCCGGTGGTTCCCGCCGCGCCCGTAGCCTGCGCACCGGTCGTCGCCGCGGGCGGTGCGCCTGCCGATGCGCCCTCCGTCGCGCCTCTCGCGCCTTGTCCCCCGCGTCGCTGCCGCGCCCCACCACCCGTCGCAGTCGGCGCGGTGCCGCACCCTTCGAGCTGCTGCTCGCGCACACGCTCGAAGGCGCCGATCGCGTTGTAGAGCGCGTCCTTCGTGAACTCGCCCTGCGGGTTGCGGCGCGCGGCGGAGAGGTACGCCTCGCCGGCCTCCGCGTAGCGCTCGAGGCGGTGGAAGAAGATCTCGCCGCGGTAGAACTCGATCGTGTACGCGTTGCTCGCGAACTCCGGGGAGTCCGCGAAGTACTGCAGGTAGATGCCGTAGAGCTGGGCGGCCTCTTCGAGCTTGCGCCGCTGCTGCTCGCGCTGGCCGATCTCGTGCGTGCGCATCGCTTGGCGGCGCACGAGGCGCTCGATGCGCGCCCACTCGCGCGACGCGCGCTCGGGATCGCTCTGCTGCGTCGCCCACGTCGAGCCGGGGCCGTAGGTCGAGGCGAGCTTCTCGAGCGACGCGAACGTCTTCTCGCTGTCGTCGAGCGCGGCCCAGCTCGTCACGATCTGCCGCTGCCACTGGGGCGCTTCGCGGGCCGTCGGATCCATCTCGAGCAAGAGCTCGTAGGCCTCGACCGCGCGCTCGTAGCGCGACTGACCCATGAAGGTGTCGGAGAGGCGCACGAGCACGCGGCGGCCGTAGCGCGTGCCGCCGATCTCCTCGAGGAACGCGAAGACGTCCCGCGCGGTGTTGTTCTCGTCCTCGATGAAGACCTGGATCAGGTAGTCGAGCGCTTCGTCTTGCAGCTCGCGCAGACGGCGACGTTGCTGGGCGGAGAGGCGCTCGCGCCCGCGCCCGAGATCGAGCACCTGACGGAAGCGCACCGCGGCCTGGTCGGTCTGGCCCATGCGCCAGAGACACCACGCGCTCTTGAAGAGCGAGATGTCGTAGAGCTCGCTCTCGCGGTGCCGCATCACGGCTTCGTATTCGGGGAGCGCGCCCGCGTAGTCGACGCTCCCGAAGCGCGACTCGGCGTGCGCGAAGTGCGCGTCGGGCACGAAGCGGCTCTGCGGGAACTCGTCGAGGATGCGTCGGTAGAGCGCGAGCGCTCCGTCCGCGTCACCGCGCTCCACCAGCGCGTACGCCTTCATGTAGAGCACGAAGTCGTAGCGGTCGTAGCCGCGGTGCTGGGTGAGGATGCGATCGTAGAGCTCGAGGGGGCGCGCGTAGATCGGCGTCGGCTCGGGGCCGCGGTTGGCCTCGGGGACCTCTTGCCAGGCCGCGAACGCGCGCAGGTAGTCGACGCGCGCCTTCTCCCAGAGCAGCTCGGCGAGGCGCAGCAGCGCGTCCGGCATCTCGAGCGCGGTCTCGGGCTCCTCCGCGATGAACTCTTCGAGCAGGCGGATCGCCTCTTCGCGGCGCACCTCCACGAGGCGCTCGCGATCGGCGAGCAGCTCTTCGAGGCGCGCGTTCTGGTACTCGCGCGCCGCCGCGCCGAGCGAGTCCGGGCGCTCGCGCAGGAAGAGCATCTCTTCGAGGTTCTCGGGCAGCTCGTCGGGGGCTTCTTCTTCCGAGAGCTCGTCGTCGCCGGCCGCGACCGAACGCTCCTCCGCCGGATCCTGGAAGCGCGAGACGTTCGTGGTCGGCGCGGTGGTCGCGACGTTCTCGCCGCGCTGCGCGAGCAGCGAGCCGTTCGGCGAGCCGAGCGCGAGCAGGAGCACGAGCGCGGTCGGCTTCCTCACGCGTCGCCCTCCCCTTCACCTTCACTGGCTTCGCTGGCTTCGCCGTCCCCGCTCGGCGCGTCGCCTGCCTCTTCGTCCTCCAGCTCGTCGAGCGGGATCGTCTCGTCGAACTCGTCCGCCCAGTACTCGCCTTCGAAGGGCCAGTACTCCTCGTCGTCGCGCAAGAGGCCCTGCACGCGCAACGGATCGATCAGCTCCGCCGGGAAACGTCCCGCGGCGAGGCTCTCGATCTGGATCTCGATGCGGCGCTTGCTGCCCATCACCGCGTCGATGCGGCCGATGCGCGCGCGACGAAGCAAACCACCGAGGCGCTCACGCAGATCGCGGAGCGAGCGCAGCGCCGCGTCGTTGGCCGCGCCGCCGAGGCGCTCACGCATCTCCGCGATCCGCGGCGGGAAACGACGTGCCCGGCGGGCGTCCTCGCGCAGCAGCGCGCGCACGTCCTCCGCCGGCACCTCCGGCATCACCTCGAGCTCCGAGGTCGCGGCGATCGCGCGCGTGAGCTGGCGGCCGAGCTCGTTCACGCGACGCGTGAAGGTGCGCAGCTCGTCTTCGAGCGCGCGTCGATCCGCAGCGGGCGCGCCACCGCGACGGAGCGCGTCGAGGTTCGCCGCGAGGCCCGCGAGCATCTCGCGCGCGGTGGTGAGCTGCGCGCGCAGATCGTCGGCTTCGGTCTGGTATTGCTCGAGCTGCGCGGCGGCTGCCGGCGCGTCGGTGCCGCCGAGGCGCGCCGCGAGCCCGCGCAGGTCGTCTTCGAGGCGGCCCGCGCGCGCGGCCTCCGCTTCGAGGGTCCGCACGCTCGCGTGGAGCTGGAAGAAGGTGGGGTCGACGCGGAGCAACGCGAGCAACAGACCCGGCAGCGTCTCCACGCGTTCGCGCGCCTCGGCCGCGCGTTCGTCCTCGCTCTGACCTTCGGCGCGCGCGGCGCGTGACTCGAGGCGGCGCTCCTCTTCGAGCAGGTCCGCGTAGAGCGAGGCCTGCCGCGCTTCGCTCTCGAGGATGGCGTCGATCTCGGCGACCAACGGGCCGAAGCGCTCCGCGAAGCGCACGAAGAGCTGCGCGGCTTCTTCGAACTCGCAGCGCCCGAGGTGGACGTAGCCGCGGAGCACCGTGGCTTCGTCGACGAAGGGCGAAGCCGGGAAGCGCGCCTCGAGCTGATCGAGCAGGTCGATCGCGGTGTCGTAGTCGTCGCCCTCGTACATCGCGAAGGCGCTCTCGAAGAGGGCCTCGGCGACGCGTTCGGAGTCGTTGGGGACCTGGAAGTAGTAGTAGAAGGCGTCGTCGCCGCGGCGACCTTCGTGTGCGACGCGACCGAGCGCGAGCCACGCGAGGTCCTTCACCTGGAAGAAGCGGTCGTCGACCACGAAGGTGAAGCGCTCTTGGTCGCCGGTGGTGGCGATGGAGCAGAAGGCGCTCTCCGCCGCCGCGAGATCGCGACGGCGCGTGGCGATGACGCCGCGGAAGTACTGCGCGTTGGCGAAGAAGCGGCTGCGCTGCGTGATCTCCGCGAAGATCGGATCGGCGGCGTCGAGATCGCCCGCGTCGTAGGCCGCGCGTGCGCGCAGGTAGCGCAGCTCGTTCCGAGCGTCCTCCGGGAGCTCCGCGCCTTGGAGGTCGAGCGCGTCGAGGGTCGCCAGGCCCGTGCGGAGATCGCCGCTCTGCAGCGTGACGTCGACGAAGCGGCGGTAGGCGGGGCCGAAGTAGCCGTTGCTGGTGCCGCGACGGAGGATGCGCTCGAGGTAGCGCCCGGACGTGCGGAGCGAGCCGAGCTCCGCGAGCGCGCTGGCCGCGAGGAGCTCCGCGCCGAGGTAGTCGTCGGACTCCGTGAAGTCGGCGAAGCGCGGGCTCTCGACGATCTCGTAGAGCACGAGCGCGGCGTCGCCGTGGCGCTGCGCGAAGTAGAGCGCCTCCGCGCGCCGGAGCTCGCCGCGCAGGATCGGGAGCGTGCCGGTCTCGGGGGCGAGCAGGCGCTGCTGCGCGAGGGCGTCGAGGTAACGCCCGAGGGTCGGCGCTTCGTCCGTCGCGGCCGACGCGGCGTTCGTCGTCGGCGCGGCGTTCGTCGTCGGTTCCTGTGCTTCGACGGCTCGACCGTCGATCAGTCCGCTCCCGACGGTGATTCCGAGCGCACACGCGGCCGCGCGCGCCGTTCGTCCGAGCCTGTGACGTCGAACGTCGCTCATCTCAGTTGCCCGAGGCGAGGTCCCGCGTGGCGACGCGCACGCGCATGTTCACGTCGTACTCGCCTTCGCCGTCGTCCGCGAAGTCCTCCATGTCCGAGTCGTCGTCGAGTCGGATGACGATCTCGGTGAGCTTCCCCTGCACGACCTCGAAGCGGAACTGGTTGCGCTGCAGGTAGCGGTAGGCCTCGTTGGCGCGCGCGCGCTGCTCGACCTCGACCGTGAGGTCGTGGGGTCCGGGCGCGGCGAAGCCCTCGAAGAGCGCGGCGCCGCCGCTGCCCGGATCGGAGTCGCCGCGGTGCACGGGATCACCGTCGAGCCGAATCACGAGGCTCCGCAGGATCTGATCGTCGGCGCGGTTGTCGACGCGGATGACGACCTTGGTGTCGAAGAGCGCACGACCGAGCACCGTCACGCGCGAGCGGGCTTGGACGAGCTCGTCCATCAGGGTCGCGAGCTCGGCGCGCATCGGCTCGAGATCCGGGAGCGAGGTCGGATCGGGCTCGGGCTCCGTCGGAGGCGTGGGCTCGGCGGGCGCGGCCGCGGGCGTGGTCGCGGCCGGCGTCGTCGTGGGCGCGGCGGCGGGCGTCGTCGTCGCCTCGGAGGGCTCCGCGGCCGGCTCGGTGGGCTCGGGCGCGGGCTCCGTCTGCTCCGTGGGCTGAGGCCGCGGACGACGACGGCGTCGTTGCGCGTCCGCGTCGGAGCCGACGAGGAGCGACGCCAGAGACACGAGCGCGAGGAAGATTCCGAAGCGGAACGTACGCATCGTCGCCTCCGTCACTGCCGGAAGGGCATGAAGATCGAGAGCCCGAAGGTCGCGACGATGTTGTTCACGAGCTGCGACGAAGCCTCCGCCGAACGTGAGGCCGCGCGCGCTCTGGTTGTCGGTCACGCCCGCGCCGACCGCGAGGTAGAAGTCGAAGCGCGAGATCGATCCGCCGAGCCAGCGCACCTTGCCGTACGCGAGCGACCAGATCAGGTGGCCCATGTAGTTGTGCACGGGCTGATCGAGGCGCAGCAGCACCACGCCGCGGTCGTTCTCGATGATGCGGATGAGCTCGGAGCGGGCGCGGCTCCAGTGGTAGGCGAGCTCGAGACCGAGGGCCTCCGAGAAGTGGAAGGTGTACGCGCCGCCGGCGGCCGCGTAGGAGCTGAGGAGGTCGGCGGAGTAGATGCCGCCCATCACGCTGAGCTCGTGGCGGAGCGCCTTCTGGAACACACGCTCTTGCACGCCGCGGTAGCGACGCCGCGCGTTGAGCTCGTCTCGGATCGCCTCGTCGATGCACTGCGCCTGCGCGCTCGGCGCGACCGAGAGCACGGCGCCGGCGAGGGCGAGCGCCGCCACGAGCGAGCGAAGCCGCGCGTGCATCCACCGAGGCGGCGGGGTCAGCCGCCGACCGACCCACGAAGTCGGCGGGGTCAGCCGCCGACCGAGCCACGAACGATGCGAGGCGCTCGGCGTCCGGTGAATCCCGTCTTGAGCTCCTGCGACGCGACCGAATCGATCCCGCACCATCGAGGCAGAGTGTCCCGCCGTGCGGGCATCGAAGTCAACGACGACGCGAAGGGGGTTCGAACACGGCAGCCCCGCCCACGACCCCGCGCGACGAGGTGCGGTGGCGCGAGCGCGCGATCAGCTCACGAGCCCAGCCCGCACGAGCACCTTCTTGCCTTCGCGCCGCGCGTCCGCGAGCACGCGCTCGCGGTCGAGGGTGCGCAGCTCCGCGTCCTCCACCACCACGCGCCCGTCGATCACCACGTGGCGAACGTCGGCCGGAGTCGCGGAGTACACGAGCCGTCCGTACACGTCGCCGCCCGGCTCGTGGTGCAGGTCGTCGAGCCGCAGCGCGACGAGGTCTGCCTTCTTGCCGACCTCGATCGACCCGATCTCGTCCTGCAGACCCAGCACCCGCGCGCCCTCGATCGTCGCGAGCTCGAGGGCTTCGCGCGCGGGGAGCGCGGCCGCGTCCGCCCGTCGGACCTTGGCGAGCAACGCCGCTTCGCGCAGCTCGGTCCAGGGATCCATGCGGTTGTTGCAGGGCGCTCCGTCCGCGCCGAGCCCGACCACCATGCCCGCTTCGCGCATCGCCTTCACGTCCGCAATGCCGCTCGCGAGCTTCAGGTTCGCGCTCGGGCAATGCACGAAGCGCGTGCCGAGCTTCGCGACGCGGCGCATCTCGGCCGGTCGAAGCTGCACGCCGTGCGCGAGCACCGTGCGCGGGCCAAAGAGCCCGAACGACTCGAGCGCCGCGACGTCGTCCTGGCCGAGCATCGCCTTGACCGCCGCGCGCTCGTCCGCGTGCTCCGCCGCGTGGCTGTGCGCGAGCGCGTCGCCCGCGGAGCCTTCGCGCACCGCGTCCGCGACCTCGCGCATCAAGCGCTCCGAGCAGCTCAGGATGAAGCGCGGCGCATAGGCATAACGCAGCCGACCGTTCTGCACGCCGTGCCAGCGCTCGCGCAGGCGATGGCTCTCCGAGAGCGAGCTCTTCGTGGTCTCGCGCAACGTCGGTGGCACCTGGTCACCGACGTCCATCATCGCCTTGCCGCTGAACGCGCGCATGCCGCTCTTCGCGAGCGCGTCGAAGACCACGTCGTGGTGGTGCACGGTCCCCATGTCGAGGATCGTGGTGGTGCCCGCGCGCAGCATCTCCGCCACGCCGAGGTTCGCCGACGCGCGGAGGGAGCGCGCGTCGTGCGCGCCTTCGAGCGGCCAGATTCGTCGAGCGAGCCAGGGCAGGAGCGGCAAATCGTCGGCCATGCCGCGGAAGAGCGCCTGGCAGAGGTGCACGTGCGACTGCACGAGGCCGGGGATCAGCACGTGACCGCGCAGATCGATCGTGCGCGCGGCCGGCACGCGAGAGCGCCCGCCGATCGCGACGACCCGATCGCCGCGCACGCGCACGTCACCGACCAAGACGCGACGCGCGGGGTCGAGGGTGACCACCGTCGCGCCGCGCAGGAGGAGATCGTCCTGCTCCGTACGCATACTCGAATCTCAGAGCAGGCGGCGGAGGACCGCGCCGAGGAGCGCGACGAAGCGCTCGCGCACCCGCACCGCGACCTCTTGAACGTCCTCGTGCGTGAGCACCTCGTGACCGAGGCCCGCCGCCTTGTTGGTGATGCACGAGATGCCGAGCACGCGCGCGCCGAGGTGTCGCGCCGCGATGACTTCGAGCACCGTGCTCATGCCGACCGCGTCGCCGCCCATCGTGCGGTACATGCGGATCTCGGCCGGCGTCTCGTAGCTCGGGCCGAGCACGCCGACGTAGACGCCGCGCTTGACCTCGAAGCCGAGCGCCTTGGCGCCCTCGCTGGCGAGCCGACGCAGCTCGACGTCGAAGGGCGTCGTCATGTCGACGAAGCGCGGGCCCATCTGCTCGTCGTTCGGGCCGACGAGGGGGTTCTTGCCGGTGAGGTTGAGCTGATCCTCGATCAGCATCAGGTCGCCCACGTCGAGGTGGGCGCCGATGCCGCCCGCGGCGTTCGTGATGATCGCGGTCTTGGCGCCGAGGTGCAGCATGAGCCGAAGACCGAAGACCACGTCGTCGGGCGGATGCCCTTCGTACATGTGGACGCGGCCCTGCATCGTGACGACGGAGACGCCCTCGGACGTGCCCAGCACGAGGTTGCCGGCGTGACCTGCGACACCGCTCCCACCTTGGGCACGCGGTCGGAGAAGCGGCGGACGTCGGCGGCGGCGCGCTCGAGGCGCTCGCGCTCGGAAGGTTGGTTGGTGTGCATGCGAAGCGACCCTTCCAACGCAGATGCGGCTCGAAGTCAAGCCGGAGCGCGACGTTCGCTCGTGCCCAGTCCTCCAACGACGTCCTCGAGCGAGAGCAGACGACGCGGGGCTGCCGCGACCTCCGCGACCTCCGCGGACACGACGCCGCGTCCGGCGCGACACAGCCACGGCGAGGTTCGTCCGCGGAACCCCGCACGGCACGCGCCTCGCTGAGAGGCGCCGCATGCTCGTCGTCGCCTTCGCCGCTCCGCTCGTGCTCTCGGTGCTCGTGTTCACCGCCACGCTGCGCCTCTCGCCGCGAGGCGCAGAAGCAACCCGCTCGGAATGAGACGTCAGCGCGCGCCGAGATCGAAGAGGCGGTCTTGCACGTCCTCGCGATCGAGCGCGGAGGCCGGCGCGATCTCGAGGTAGCGGCGGTAGTCCGCGATCGCGCTCGCGCGGTTTCCTCCGAGGCGGTGCGCTTCGCCACGAATGCGATGCGCGTCCGGGAGCCAGCTCGGTCGTCGCTCGGTCGCGCCGCCGAGCTCGATCGCGCGGCCGAGCGCGGCGACCGCTTCGCCCGAACGACCCGCGTCGAACCGCACGCGCCCGAGGCGGTACCACCACTCGGCTTGCGTTCCGTCGGCTGCGACCGCCGCTTCGTACGCGCGGATCGCGCCCGGCCGATCGCCGAGCTGATCGAGCGCGTCGCCGAGCCCCGCGCGGGCCTCGTGCAGCGTCGGCCGCAGCGCGAGCGCACGCTCGAAGTCGACCTTCGCGTCGCGGACCGCGCCCGTGCGGTTGCCGAGCAGGCCGCGCACGTGGAACGCCTCGGGGAGCTGCGGATCGATCTCGAGCGCGGCCGCGATCTCGTCCGACGCGGCACCGAGCTGGTTCGACTCGAGCTGCGCCCAGCCGAGGTGCAGGTGGTACTCCGCGACCTGCGGATCGAGATCCGCCGCGCGGGTGAGGTGCTGGATCGCGGTCGGACCGTCACCCTTCGCGCGAAAGAGCCGCCCCACGAAGTGCTCCGCCTCGGCGGAGTCCGGCCGCTGACGCAGCACGTTCTGCAGATGAGGCTCGGCGTCCTCGACGCGACCGGCCGCGAGCTGCGCCGCGCCGAGGCGCAGCTCCAGGTCCAAATCCTCGGGGGACTCCGCGAGCGCACGCGCGTACGCATCGGCTGCGCGCGAGGCCTGACCCATCGCCTCGAAGAGCCGCCCGCGCTCGAGCGAGAGCCCCGGGTACGCGCCGTCGATCGCCGCGAGCTGCTCCAACGTCCGCTCGGCCTCTTGGAGACGCCGCGCGCGTCGCAACGTGGTCGCGAGGAGGAAGAGTGTCTCGGGCTGGTCGGCCTCGAGCGCGAGCGCCGCGCGCAGCTCCCGCTCCGCGGCGTCGAGGTTGCCGCGACGAAGCTCGGAGTCTCCGAGCAGACGCCGCATCTGCGCGCTCTCGGGCACCCGCGCGCGTGCGCGCGTCAGCACCTCCGCCGCGCTCGCCGCGTCGTCGTTGGCGAAATGGAGCTGCGCTAGCGCGAGGTAGCCCTCGAACGAATCGGGCGCGAGCTCGATCGCGCGGTCGAGCTCCGCCTTCGCGGCGTCGTCCTGGTCGAGCGCACCGAGCGCGCGACCGTGCCAGAGCGCCACGATCGGATCCGCCGGGAGTTGCTGGGCGAGCGCGGCAGCGATGCCGAGCGCCTGCTGGTGCTGCTCCAGCGGGAGCAGCGCCTCGATCTGCCCGAGCTTCGCCTGGATGTCGAAGGGATGCCCTTCGGCCGGCGGCGGCAGGCCTTGCGACGACTCTTGAGCCGACTCGAAGCGTGCGAGCGCCTCGCGGAATCGACGCTCCACGAGGAGCACGCGACCGGCGCCGAGGAGGGCTTCCACGCGGAACGGATCGGCCTCGACCGCCTTCTCGTACGCGATCCCAGCCGGGCCACGCCGACCACGCGCTTCGTGGATCCGACCGAGCAGCGTCCAAGCGTCTGCGCGCTCCCGATCGCTCGCGAGGATCGGCTCGCGCCCGTCGGGCGCCTCCGCGCCCGCCACGACGGAGTCGGGCGCCTCGACACCGGCGGCGAGAGAGGCGTCGCGCAACGCCGAGGTCTCGTCGCCCCCCGCGAAGGCGCGCCGCGCGCGCGCGACGAGCGCCGACGCGTGATCGGGGCTCGCCTCGAGGACCGCCGCGATCGCCGCATCCACCGCCGCCGCGTCGGCGTCCGGAGTCGCGAGGTGCGCACGGGCGACCCCCCAGAGCGCGCGCGCTCCTGCACCCGCCGCCCCGAACGCTTCGAGCGCGGCCGCCGGCTGTCCCGACGCGAGCGCGTGCTCGCCCGCGACGAGGCTCACGTAGGGATCGCTCGGCGCCTCCGAGCGCGCGGCCGAGAGGTGCGCGGGCACCTCGTTCGTGCGCCCTGCCCGCAGCGCGTGGGCCGCGAGCGCGAGCGACATGCCCGGCGCGTCGTTCCCACGGATCTCGAGCCGCTGCAGGAGCGCGTTCTCGCGCGCGGCGCTTCGCGTGCTCTCGCCGAAGCGGAGCTGGAAGAGCGCCTCGTGCACGACGCTGCGCGCGAGGAGCTTGCGGTTCAGGTAGAGCTCGCGACGCGCGGTGCCGAGCTGGCGCAGCGACGCGCGCACGTCCGCGTAGGTGTCGGAGCTCGCGAGCGTCTCGGCGTCCGCGAGCGTTCGCGTGATGCCTGCGTCGTCGCCCGCTTCGGGCCGGAACTGCTCGAGCGCGTACACGCCGAAGATGCCGTAGGGCGTCCATTGGAGCGCGACACCCGCGCCCGCGATCAAGAGCAGAGTCGCGACGAAGACGAGGAGACCTTTGCCCTTCTTCTTGGGCGCCGCGGTGGACTTTTCGCGTTTGGATTTCGCTTTGCGCTCCGAGGCCGCGGCCTTCGGAACGTCTTTTCCGGGCGAAGAGATCCGCGGCGCTTCTTCTTGCGGGAGATCGGCGAACTCGAGCCCGTCGCCCCCCCCGCCGAGATCGATCTCGCCGAAGCCGGCGCCTCCCGCTCCCTTGGGAACCTCGGCGCGCGCCCGTGGCTCGGGGAGCGCGAGGTCGTCGTCGAGACCGGACGCTGGCGCCGGGAGGTCGTTGCGCGGCGCCGGGAGATCCGTGATGCCGCCACGCCCCGGTCCGGGCGCCGGGAGATCGTTGCGCGGGGCCGGCAGATCGAGGTCCAGCCCACCACCGAGATCGAGGCTGCCGAAGTCGTCCTTGGGTGACGGGAGCTCGAGATCGAAGCCGCCCCCGCCGCCCTTCGGCGCTGGCAGATCGTTGCGTGGCGTCGGCAGATCGAGATCGAGCCCGCCTGCCTTCGGCGTCGGCAGATCGAGGTCGAAGCCCTTGGGCGCCGGGAGGTCGAGGTCGAGACCGCCCGCCTTCGGAGCCGGCAGGTCCAGGTCACCGGCACCCTTCGGCATCGGGAGATCGAGGTCGAAGTCGCCTCCTCCCTTGAGCGCCGGCAGATCGAGGTTGTCGGCGCCCTTCGGCATCGGGAGGTCGAGGTCGTCGACCATGTCGTCGAAGGGCGTGCTCCCACGCGCGGGCGCCGGCGGGTCCATGTCGGGGACGAAGGCGGGCGCGATGGGTCGCTTCGGAGCGGGGAGGTCGGTCGACCCCTTCGGAGCGGGGAGATCCAATCCCAGATCCGGCGCTGCCTTCGCCTTCGGAGCCGGGAGATCCAATCCCAGATCCGGCGCTGCTTTCGCCTTCGGAGGCCCCTTCGGAGCCGGAAGATCCAATCCCAGATCCGGCGCGGGCCTCGCGGCCTTCGGAGCCGGAAGATCCAATCCCAGATCCGGCGCGGGCCTCGCGGCCTTCGGAGCCGGAAGATCCAATCCCAGATCCGGCGCGGGCCGCGCGGCCTTCGGAGCCGGAAGATCCAACCCGAGATCCGGCGCCGCCTTCGCCACCTTCGGGGCGGGGAGATCCAACCCGAGATCCGGGGACTTCGGGGCCGGCAGGTCGAGGCCGTCGTCGTCTGCGGTCTTCGTCGCCTTCGGCGCGGGGAGGTCCAGATCCAGGTCGTCGCCGTCGAAGTCGGGCGCGATGGGCTTGCGTGCGGGAGGCCGCGCGACGGCAGCTGGTGCGGCGGGCGGTCCGACGGGCGGGGCGAGGGGTGCGCGGCGCGGCGCCGGCAAGTCGGCGACACCCGGAAAGTCGGGCGCGACCGGTCGGCGTGGCGCGGGGAGATCGAGGTCGTCCGCGCGCGCCGCGAGCCCCGTCGGAGGGGGCGGTGCCGGCGGAGGGGGCGCAGGGGGCTTCGCAGCGGCCGCAGGAGCTTCGCCGACCGTGCCGTCACGCCCGACGTGGAAGGACGCACCGCACTTGGGGCAACGCATGCGCAGCCCGCTCGCGGGCAAGCGGCGCTCGTCGAGATCGTACGGCGCGGAGCACGAAGGGCACTGGACTTGGATCATGTTCGGCTCGGGTGCGCGTCCGCGCGCACGACCCGGCAACGTTACCAAAACCTCGAACGTTTTTGGTCACGCGCGAACGCAGACCGCCCCCGCGGTCGGGATGTGGACGGGGGTGCCGTCGGCTGACGGTCAGTCCGTCGTGAAGCTGGAGCCGCAGCCACAGTCGCCGGTGGCGTTCGGGTTCTTCCACTTGAACCCGTAGCCCATGAGCCGAGTCTCCCAGTCGAGCTCACCGCCCGCGAGGAGCGCCGCGCTCCGGTCGTCCACGAAGACGCGCAAGCCGTCGAAGTCGAACACCAGGTCGCGCTTCCCGCGCTTCGTCGCCACGTCGTAGACGTAGTAGTAGCCGCTGCAGCCGCCGCCCTTCACGCCGAGCCGGAGGCCGAGCACGAGCTCCGGGGTGTCTTCCTGTGCCTCCACGAGGCGCTTCTTCCCCATCTCGATCGCTCGCTCGGTGAGGCGAATCGGAGGATCGCCCGGCGTGAGCTCCAGGGCGGGAGCGCGCTCCGAGGTCGGCGAGGTCGGCGGAACGACGGGAAGGGTCATGGAACCGAAGTCCTAAGGCGGACGGACCCGAACGCCAAGCCGACGACGACGCGAGGACGCCGAGGACCCTGCCGAGCGTGCCGAGCACGGCCCCGAACGCCAAGCCGACGTCGACGCGGGACGCCGAGCACCCTGCCGAGCACCTTGCCGAGCACGGCCGAGTACCCAGCACCAAGGACGATCCTCACCACGCGATCGGCTGACCCCGCAGTCGCCACGCAGGCGAGCTCTCGCGGAGGCGCATCACCGTCTCGCTCACGAAAGCCGCGACGTCGTCGATGGCTTCGACGGGGGTCTCGCGGCCGAAGCCGAAGCGCAGCGTCGCGCGATCCCGTGGGATGCCCATGGCCTGAAGCGCCGCGCTCGGCTCCCGGCGCTCGCTCGCGCACGCCGAGCCGCTCGATAGCGCGAGCTTCGACGCGAGGGCGAGCAAGAGCCCCTCCCCGTCGAGGCCTTCGACGCCGACGTGCAGGTTGCCCGGATGTCGGCGGCTGACCCCGCCGACTCGGTCGAGAGGTCCCGGACCGTCGAGCGCCGGGCCGTGCAGATGCACCGCCTCCAGCGTCGCGAGCTTCGCCCAGCAACGATCGCGCATGCTGCGTAGCCGTTCCGCCTCGGCACCACCTTCGAGCGCGAGGATCGTGGCCGCCGCACCGAAGCCCACCACGCCCGGCACGTTCACGGTGCCACTCCGCAGCCCGCGCTCCTGCCCCCCGCCGAGCAGACGCGGCGCGAGCCGTACGCGTTGCCGCACCCAGAGCGCACCGACGCCTTTGGGGCCGTAGATCTTGTGGGCCGAGCAGCTCACCAGATCGAGCCCGAGCGCGCTCGCGTCGAAGGGCACGTAGCCGATCCCCTGCGCGGCATCGCAATGCACGAGCGCGCCCTTCGCACGCGCGATCTTCGCGACCGAGGCGACGTCCTGCACGGTGCCGACCTCGCTCTGCGCGAGGCCCACGCTCACCAGCGCGGTACGTTCGTCGACGACCGACGCGAGCTCGTCGAGATCGACGCGCCCCTCGCGATCGACGCCGAGCACCGTCACCCGACCGCCGCTGCGTCCGAAACGCTCCGCCGGGCCACGCACCGCCGGATGCTCGGTGGCCGCGATCACGAGGTGATCACGAAGTCCCGCCAGCTCGAGCGCACCAGCGATCGCCAGGTCGTCGCTCTCCGTCGCGCCGCTGGTGAAGACGACGTGCCCGTCGCGACCGCCGATCAGCGCGCTCACCTCCGCGCGCGCGTGCTCCACCGCGTCGCGCGCGTCGCCGCCGAAGCGGTGGCTCCGACTCGACGCGTTGCCGAAGCGCTCGCGGAAGAACGGCCACATCGCCTCCAGCACCCGTGGGTCGACGGGAGTGGTCGCGTGATGGTCGAGGTAGAGAGGCTGCACGCGGGGATCGTAGCAGCGGGAGCGTGAAGGAACGTGGGGACCTCGATGCGGCGCTCGACGACGTCAGCGACCGTTCACGCGCCGTTCACGACGGTGTCGAAGTCGACGACGTCGACGACTCCGAACGTGGTCCGCGACGAAGGCTCAGGGCGCGACGTCGGCGAACACGAACGCGGGGACGCTCTCGAAGGTCAACGCGGCCGAGAGGTGGGTGCAGCGACCGTCCTCGCCCGGCAGCAGATCGGCCCAACGCGGCAGGAGCATCTGCAGCGTCGGCGTGATCTGGAGCTCCTGCGCGCCGTCCGCCATGCGCCCGATCTCGTAGACCTGCTCCTGATCCACCGCGCCGCCGAGGATGCCGCTCATCGTGCCGTCCTCGTGGATCTCACCGCGGATCCGCGCGTTCGTCAGCTTCAGATCGAAGAAGACGTTGAAGAACGCCATCGGCATCTCGGTGTCGAAGGCATCCGTCTCGAGCACGCCGTCCACGATGCGCCCGCGCACCGTCGTCACCTGCGCGTCGAGGCGGCGATCGAAGGTCTGGTTCGCGACGATGCGGTTGTTCGAGTTGAGATCCGGGCGCCCTTCGCCGAGGTAGATCGCGACCTCGACGAGGTCGTCGTTGCGGAGATCCTCGACCTCGGAGAGCTGGTAGATGAGCAGCAGCCGACCTTCGTTGATGCTGTTCTGGATGATCCCCTCGACGACCCCGTCCTGAAAGACTTCCGCGACCGTCTCGTAGAGGAACGTGAATTGATTGTCGACGCCCGCGCGGCCATCCGGCGCCACGAAGTCGTTTCGCCGACAGCCGAGCTCGTCCGAGTTGTCGGAGACGCGTCCGTCGAGATCGAGGCCTACCGCGACTTCCACGCCCTCGACGGTCTCCCCCGTCCGCGCGCCGAAGCCAATCTGTGTGACCACCACCGCGGTCGTCGCTTCGTCGACCGTGCCGGACGACGAGCAGCTCGTCGCGCCGACGAGCGCGGCCAGCAGACTCACCCACCCCACTCCGCGCAGGCGCTTCATCGCAGGATCCCTCCCGCCGGGCTCGTCGCGAGCCCGTCGCCGAAGCCGAACTCTCCCACCGGGACCCCGACCGCTTGCAGGAGCGCGAGCCCCACACGCGAGGTGTTGTCGCCGTCGGAGCGAATGTGCTCCCCCATGACGACCCGCCCGTCCGCGCCACCCGCGAGCAAGATCGGGAAGTCCTCGAGCGAATGCAGGCGCGGGTTCGAGCTGTCGGTGGTTCCGAGCACGACCATGTGATCGAGGAGCGTGCCGTCGCCTTCTTGCACCGCGTCGAGCCGACGCACGAAGTCGCCGAAGCATCGCACGATGTACTTCGTGATCTCGTTGACGCGCCACATGATCGGGCGACCTTCGTCGCGCGCTTCGTTGTGCGTGAGGTCGTGGTGACCCTTGAACACGTCGTAGCCGTCCTCGCGGACCTCCACGTCGTCGACCGGGTACACGACGTCGCCCACGGACTTGCCGAGGACGTGGTGGAAGACGCGGGTCTGATCGCAGGCGAGCGCGAGCGCGAGCAGGTCCGCCATCATCGCGTTTCGCTCCGCGATGAGCGGGCGATTGCGCGCGTCGTTGGGAACGTCCATCGGCGGCGCGTCGGGGCGTCGGCACGCGTCGAAGCTCGGCGGATCGAGCTCCAGTCGCGCGAGGCGACGCTCGAGCTCGCGCACGTGGGTGAAGTGATCGTCGAGGCGGCGCTGATCGTTGACCCCGAGCCGACGCCGCAGATCCAGCGAGTGCTCCATCACCGCGTCGAGCACGCTGCGCTGAAGCGCCACGCGCGGATCCGCCGCGCCTTCGCCGGGCAAGCGGAAGCCCTCGACGAAGAGGCGCTGATAGAGCGCGTAGGGGTTGCTCTCGGAGGGGTTGCGCGCGTTTGCGCCCGAGTAGCTCACGCTCCAATCGCCAGGCGCGGCGCTCGTCTCGAGCGAGCGGAAGCGCGTGTCGCCGATCGCCTGCGCGACGATCTGGTCGAGGGTCGGATGCTCCCAGATCTCGCGCTCGCCCTGCGCGAGGATCGGCGAGCCCGTGAGCATGCCGCACGACGCGGAGTTGTGCGGGAAGCGCCCGCCCGTCTTCACGTCGAAGCCGCTGACGATGGTCAGCTTCGCGCGCAGATCGTCGAGCGACGCGAGCTGCTCGCTGAGCGGGATCGCGTCGGGCCCGACGAGCGAGCCGGTCATCGGCGTGACGGTGCCGGCGATCGGATCGCTCACGCCCGGCACCCAGTTCCAGGGCAACACGCCGTTGCCCCAGAAGAAGACGCCGAAGCGCTTCGGGAACGCCGAGCCGTCCGCGTAGGCGGTGCCGTTCTCGTTCAGGAAGAGGTCGAGGGCCGGCAGCGCCATCGCGACGGAGGCGCCTCCCAACATGCCGCGGAGCATCGTGCGGCGGCTGATCTTGCTCTTGCGGTGGCTCACGGGCTCACCTCCGTGGACGTCATGGGCACCTGGGCGGACGGCGGGCTCACGCGGCGGAAGCCTTCCGAGAGCGCGATCGCACGGAGCAACGAGAGCACGCGATATCCGTCGCGCGCGAAGTGCTCGTCGACCGATTGCAGCACCACCGCTTCGCCCGGCTCTTCCTTGTGGCCGGTCGCGTAGCGGTACGCGGTGCGCGAGAGGCAATGCGTGTAGTCGGGCGAAGCCGCGATGGTCTGCGCGAGCTCGGTCGCGTCCACGAAGGGCACGCCGTTGACCTCGCCGCTCGCGTCGATGGGCATGCCGCTCTCTTCTTCGCGCCAGCGCCCGAGCGCGTCGAAGTTCTCGAGCCCGAGGCCGAGCGGATCCATGAGCGCGTGGCATCCCGCGCAGGACGTGTCCTCGAGGTGCCGCGCGACGCGCTGACGCAGGGTGACCGCGCCCGGCTGCGGATCGGGGATCGACGTGTCGACCCCGACCGGCGGAGGAGGAATCGATCCGCAGAGCAGCACCTTGCGGATGAAGATGCCACGCAGCGTCGGCGAGGTGCTCGACGCGTGCGAGTTCGCGGCGAGGATCGCGACGTGGCCGAGGATGCCCTGACGCGACGAGTCCTCCGGGAAGTCGTAGCGACCGAAGCCTTCGCGCGCCGGCGCGGGCACGCCGTAGATCGACGCGAGCTTGCGATCGAGGAAGGTCGTCCGCGTCGTCATCAGGTCGCGGTAGTCGGCGTCGAGCTCGAAGACGAGGTGCTCGATCACGCGCAGCGTCTCTTCGCGCGCCGCCGGACCGACGGCCGCGGTGAAGTGCTCGAAGACGGTGCTGTCCTTCTCGAGGTGATCGAGGTCGTCGAGCACGAGCATGTCGGAGAAGAACGCGCGGACACCTTCGCGCGTGCGGCGATCGGCGAGCAGGCGGTCGACGTGCTGTGCGTAGGTCACGTCGTTCGTCAGCTCGCCGCGCCCGGCCGCGTCGAGGAGCGCGTCGTCGGGCGCGCGGTTCCAGAAGAAGAACGAGAGCCGCTCCGCGAGCTCCCAGTCGGTGTGGCGGCGCACGCCGTCGGGTCCCTCCGCGCCGACCTCGACGCGGTAGAGGAAGTGCGGCGACTGGATCAGCGCCGAGAGCGCGAACGAGACGCCTTCGTGGAAGTCGCCCAGGGTTCGAGCGGAGTGGTTCGCGATCGCGACGAGCCCCGCGAGCTCCGAGTCGCTCAACGGCCGACGCCAGGCGCGACGACCGAGCACGCGCAGCGAGCGCTCGACACACGCGTCGTCGACCACGCCCGCCGGCTCGCACGCGAGCCAACGTCCGCGACGCTCGGGCGCGATGGCCTGGCGCGCGATCTCTTGTGCCGCGCTCTGGTACTGGTCGACGCCGCGCGGGCTCACCGTCGCGAGGTGCGCGCCGACCTGCTCGAGACCGTCGATGCGCACGTCGGGCTCGAGGCTCGACGGAACCACCACGTCGTCGCCGAAGAGGTCGCGCACGAGACCCGCGAATTGCTCCTGCGTGAGCCGTCGGAGCTGCGCTGGCGCCGGCTGCAACGGCGGCAGCTCACGCACCGCCGGCGGCGGCGCGTCGATCTTTCCCTCGCACCCCACGAGCGGGGCGAAGCCCACGCCGACGAGGCACACCGAGGCCGCGACGCGGCCCCAACCACCGAACCTTGCCATCCCCGAGACTCCCGCGGTCGCGCCACACCCGGCTCGAACCGGGACTGGTAATACCACGTGTGGGGGCCGGACGACAACCGAGGGCGAGCGTTGTTCTCGGCTCACCAGCGCACGATCTCGTCTCGCCAGAAGTACACGCGGAGCTGCTCCACGTACGGCGCGTCGCCGATCTGCGTGGGCGCGGGCGCGCCTTCCTCGAAGAAGCACACCGCCCCCGTCGTGGTGCCGATCGCGAGTCGCGCGCCGCTCGGCGACCACGCCAACGCGCCGACCGCGCCGCCCACGTGGAGCTGCCACCCCTCCGAGCCGTCGATGCCGTGGACGCGCACGTAGCCGTGCACGTCGCCGAGCACGAAGCGGCCGTCGTGGAAGGAGCACGCGTCGACCCGCGCGCCCGCGCTGACCACGACGAAGCGCGGATCGAGGGGCGCGCTGGACGCGGTCGGGCTCGTCGCCGTCGAAGCGGCGCCCTCCGCGACGAGCGCGTCCACCGGGGCCGCGAGCGAGAGCCCGAGCCCGTCGCTCGCCGCGTGGAAGAGCACGAAGACCCCATCCGGGCTGAACGCCGCCAGGTGCGGCTCGCCCGCGCTCGAGGCTTCGACGCGCGCGAGCTCGCGACCGTCGTGCGTGTCGATCAAGCGATGCGGCGTGCCCCGTGCGCCGACCGCGACCACGGCGCCGTCGGGACCGAGCGCCGCGTGCGGCGACGCATCGCCCACGCGCGCGGAGAGCAGCCGCGGGCCGTCGTGCGAGACCACGAAGACACCGTCCTCGCGCGCGACGAGTACGCGCTCCCCGTCGGTCGAAGGCGCCACGGTCGCGATGAAGGGGCCGTCCTGCGACGTCGCCGGAGGCAGCTCGTACGCGGCGAACGCTCCGGCCTGTGGGTCCAGGGTCGACGCGACCGGCCGCACCTCGACGTCGTACGCGCTCGCGAATGCGACGACGCGCCCGGTGGGGTCCGCGCCGACCGCGACCAGCGGCGGCACCCACGCGACCGAGCCGTCGCGTGCGATCCGGTGCACCTCGGCGTCCCGCATCGCGCCGACCGTCGCGAGCACCGTCTCTTCGTCCACCCAGACCAGGCTTCGGATCGGGCGCGCCTTGCCCGCGAGGAGCGGCGCGAGCGGGGTGTCGTCCGCCGGCAAGACCGCGCGCAGCTCCCGCCACCGCCCCTCCTCGTTCGCGCGCCGGACGAGCGCGAGCACCTGCGCCGCGAGCTCCGGCGTGCGCGGATCCGAAGGCTCACCCCCCGCGCTCTCCCAGCCTTCGCGGCGACCTCGAAGCACGAAGTCGTTCACGGCCTGCGCGTAGGAGTGCGTCTGCTCGCGCCATGCGGCTGCAATCGAGTCCTCGGACCTCCCCATCGCGGGAGAGGATAGCAGCGCTCGCGCGGGCGATCCCGCTCTCGACGCTTTCCACTACCGATCGCGGCGCCCGTCGTCTACATCGCGCGGGTGGTCCCGTTCTTGGTCATCGCGACGCTGGTCGCGATCAACGCGCTCTACGTCGCGGCGGAGTTCGCGTCGGTCGCGGTACCCCGCTCCAAGGTCGCGCAAGCTGCCAAGGACGGCAGCGCACGCGCGACGGGCCTGCGCGATCTCCTCGAGTCCCCCGCGGCGCTCGACCGCTACATCGCGGCCTGCCAGATCGGCATCACGCTCTCCAGCCTCGTCGTCGGCGCCTACGGACAGGCCACCCTCGGGCCCGCGCTCGCCTCGTTGCTCGGCGAGCACCTCGCTCTGGAGCCGGCCGCCGCGTTCTCCACCGCGACGATCCTCGTGCTCCTCCTGCTCACGGGCTCGCAGGTCGTGCTCGGCGAGCTCGTGCCCAAGAACCTCGCGCTCCGTTATCCCCTCGAGGTCGCGCTCGTCACGTTCCCGCCGACACGCCTCTCGACCACGCTCTACCGACCCTTCATCGCGTTCCTCAACGGAAGCGGTCTGCTCCTCCTCAAGCCCTTCGGCATGCAGGCGCACGGACACCAGCACGTGCATGGCCCGGAGGAGATCGAGCTCTTGCTCGCGGAGTCGCGACGCGGCGGAGCGCTGAGTCCCGAGGCGCACCGTCGGCTCCGTCGCGGATTGCAGCTCAGTCGCCGCACCGTGCACGAGCTGATGGTGCCGCGGCGCGAGCTCGAGGCGATCGAGGTGAGCACGCCGACCGCCGAGGTGGTCGAGCGCCTGCGCACGAGCCCGTACAGCCGACTGCCCGTGTACCGAGGCTCGCTCGACGCGGTGCTCGGCGTCGTGAGCAGCAAGGACCTCGTGCACCTCTTCGTGCAGAGGGGCGCGCTGCCGCCGCTCGAGTCGCTCGTGCGCTCGCTGCCGTTCGTGCCGGAGTCGATGAGCGCCGACCGGCTCGTGCACTACCTCCAGGAGCGTCGCGCCTCGCTCGCGATCGTGGTCGACGAGTACGGCGGCGTGCAGGGCCTCATCAGCGTCGAGGACGTGCTCTCCGAGCTGCTCGGCGATCTCGCGGACGAGCTGAAGGAGCCCGATCCGGGACCCGAGACGCTCGGAGACGGCAGCACGCGCCTGCCCGGCACGATGACCCTCCTGGACGCGGAGCCCTGGCTCGGCACCCGCTGGACCGGGACCACCACCACCGTCGGCGGCCACGTGGTCGAGGTGCTCGGTCGCCTGCCCGAGCCCGGCGAGGAGCACGTGATCGAAGGCGTGCACGTGAAGGTGCTCGACATGGGCCCCACCGCGATCCGCTGGCTCTCGGTGAAACGCGTCGAGCGCGTCGAGGGGGAGTCGCGATGATTCCGTCGCTGATCGTCCTCGTGCTGGTCGCGTTGAACGGGCTCTTCGTGGCCGCGGAGTTCGCGCTCATCGGCGCATCCAAGCCCGCCCTCGAGAACCTCGCGCAGAAGGGCAGCGCGCGCGCGCGCACCGT
>JALOQC010000564.1 GCA_025453555.1 Myxococcota bacterium
GACGGTCGCGGTCGCTCCGATGTCCGCGCGGAGCACGGTGGCCATTTCCGAGGAAGCCGACGCGCAGGTGGGTCTCGACGTTTCCGCGGAAGGGGCTCTGGGCGTGGCGGAGTACGAGTGGTCCGACATCTACGCGGCGCGTGGACGCGTGGACGTTTCTTCGGATGGGGCCGTTGATCCAGCGCGTGCCGACGTTTCGGCGGGAGGGGCCTTCGATCAGGTGCTCTCCGATCGAGCGCGCTCCGACGTCTCCGCGGAAGCGACCTTCGACCAACCACGCTCCCAGCAACCACGCTCCCAGCAACCGCGCTCCCAGCAACCGCGCTCCCAGCAACCGCGCTCCCAGCAACCGCGCTCCCAGCAACCACGCTCCCAGCAACCACGCTCCCAGCAACCACGCCCCGACCAACCACGCTCCGACGTTTCTGCGGAAGCGCCGCCACGTGAGCCTGCGCGCGAGCCTGCTTCCGAGCGTGCTGCGACCGAGCTCCCGCGTCGCAAGGTCTGCGGCGGTGACATGCATCGCGTCGTCATCCACCTCGCGCCGCATCTCCTCTCGGACGGGCTCGTCGCGAACCTCGACGACGGCACGTGGATCGCGCCCGAGACGTGGCGGCGTGTCGCGTGCGATTGCGCGCTCGACGTCGTGAAGGTCGACGAGGTTGGCGCGGTTCTCGACGTCGGACGCAGGACCCGAACGATTCCACCCGCGCTCACGCGGGCGCTCGACGTGCGTGATGCGGGCCGTTGTCGCTTCCCGGGGTGCATGCATCGTCGCTTCCTCGATCGGCACCACGTGAAGCACTGGTCCAACGACGGGGAGACGAAGCTCGACAACCTGCTGACCCTCTGCACGGCGCATCACCAGCTCGTGCACGAAGGTGGGTGGTCGGTGGAGATCGACGGCGAAGCGGCGTGGTTCTTTCGACCGGATGGGACGCAACTGGTGTGGCCTCGACCGCCGCGAGTCGACGACACGGTGGCGGACCTCGAGGCGGCGCACGCGGAGATGAAGATCGGGCCTACGACGGGGCTCACGCAGTGGAACGGGCAGACGCCGGAGTACGCGCGGTGTGTGCAGGTCGCCCTGGGTGATTGACCCGCGCAGCCGTCTCGCCGTCACGCCAGACGTCTCCGCTCACCGACTCGGCAACGATCACGGGATTCGAGATGGCGAAGCGGCGCGGCTCCCTCTCGCACGTGCCTCGTGCGGCGGCACTGGCGTAGCGCATACGGGCAACCGCCCCCGGACCTCGACGGAGGTCGCCGAGCGGCGCCGCCATCGGTTGCGCCTCGTCGCCTGCATCGAGAACCCGCGAGCTCCGCGAAGGAGCTCGTGGGGCGAGGTCACTCGATCGCCGCGATCTCCGCTGCGCCCGCACGCCAGGACTCGAAGAAGCGGAGCACCTGGCTCTGCACGTCCTCGACCGGGTTGCGCACCGGCATCGGCTCGCCGAGCGCCTCGAAGGGCGGACGGGGCGGCGCGACGTAACGTCGGAGATCGTCGCGGTAGAGCAGAGCGCCGTGGTTCGCGGGCTCGAAGAGCTGCAAGCCCCGCGTGCGCGGCGCGCCTTCGCTCGTGACGTTGCCGCGAAGTGGCGCGTCCGCACGCTCCAGGTCCACGTAGAGCGGATCGCCGCCGAGCATCGGCGCGCCCAGCACGCGCGCGAGCGACTCGGTGTTCACGTTCGGCAGCGTCTCGTCGTGGCGCGCCATCGTGACGAGCACGTGGGTGTCCGTTCGCCGCAGCGCGCGTGCGTAGCCGAGCGAGTCGCCGCGATCGAAGAGCGTCGCCCAGAGCGCGATCTCCGGATAGAAGCTCGGGTGCAGCACCTCGTAGTCGAGCGCGGAGATGTCGAGGCCCATGAGCGGGAAGAGCTGCGGGAGGTAGGCGCCGTTGAACGCGGGGCTCTCCGCGACCGCGTGCACGATCGCGCCACCTGTGAACGCGAGCACCGCCGCGCCGACCTCGGGCTCGCTCGCCACGAAGAGGGTGCCGATGATGCCGCCGAGCGAGTAGCCGACGAAGCCGATGCGCTCGTCCGCGAACGAGACCCCCGTGAGCGTGTCGTCGGCCCCCGCGAGGCCCGACCAGTCGCTGGCACGCAACGCGCGCGTGAAGGCCAAGAGATCGGCCGCCGACTGCCGCATCGCGTCGCGGAAGTACACGGGGTGGAAATCGACGAGATCGCCGGAGATGTCCTGCAAGCCGGCGAAGTCGACGACCACCGGCGCGCCGCGCTTGTCGCCGAAGCCGTCCGGCGCGGTCTCGCCGGTGAAGCGGTTGCGGGTGTCCAGGTTGGGCCCGATCGCACGCAAGCCGTGGAAGGGCGCGTCGATCATCGCGAGCGCCCATCCGGCGCCGCACACGGTCTCCGCGAGGCCGAGGCCGTCGCTGCGGTCCGACGAGAGGCCGTGCTGGAAGATCACCACACGCAGCGGACCGGAGGCGCCGCGCGGGATCGCGATGGTGAACGGCACGGTCTCCGTGCGCTTGATCCGGATCGTGTCGCCGTCGCGCTCGAAGGGGCCGTGCACGCCTTCGCGGGCGTCGAGGTACCAAGGCGCTTCGAAGCTGCCTTGCACGAGCCAACCGATCGACTCGTGGGGGAGGCCGCCCGGGATGCCGAAGCCGACGCCTTCTTCGGTGGGCGTGCCGAGGAGCGCGTCGAGCTCGTCCCCGGCGATCACCCGCAGCTCACCGATCGCGGGGGCAGCGCCTTCCCAGAGCGCAGCGCGCACGAGGGCGAGCTCGTCCGTGACGGTCTGCGTACGGAAGACCGCGAGCGCCGCCACGGTCTCGCGCGGGGTGCCCTCGGTCGCGAGGCTCGCGAGCACGGGCTCGTAGCGATCCCAAGCCTCCCCGAGCAGCGCGTCGGTCGGGCGCGCGCTCGCGTCGCGCAGCGCCGCAAACGAAGCGGCCGCCGTGAGCGGCTCGCCCACGACGGAGCGCACGGCCGACGTCGCGACCGCCGCATACCGGCCGCCTTCACGCAGGGCGTGACCGTCGGCCGGGCGGAGCGCGATCGCGCGGTGGTCCGGGACCCAGCGCGCTTGGATCGGCACCCGCTGGAACGCGGTCGGTGACGCCGGATCCGCATCGAGCAGGAAGACGCTCGCGTCGGCGAGCAGCGAATCGCCGTCGTCGGGCAGCGACGCCGGGTCGACGTCTCCGTCGACGGGGAAGTAGACCGGCGAGGTGATGCCGAAGCCGTCGAGCTCGCCGAGGGTGTCGCGCAGCGACTCGACGTAGCGCGGGAAGCCGGACGCGGCCTCGCTCGGGTAGGTGCCGAGCGCGACGCGACCGTCGGCGTCGAGGTAGAGGTCGTCGGGGAAGGGGGTGACGCCCCACGGCATCGGGTCCGCGACTGGCTCGAAGCGCGCGCGGAAGCTCGAGGGGACGGCGCCGTCCGGCGTGCCGGAGTCGACCGAGGGACCGTCGTCGTCACCGCAGCCGAGAGCGAGCAGGAGGGCGAACGGGAGGAACGATCGGAACGTGAAGCGAAGAGAAGAAGGATGCATGCGTTGCCGATTCTGGGGCCGCGCGCGCCGCTCGGCACGCCGCCGCGGTGGGTCGGTCGCGGCGAACGTGGCGCCGTAGCGCATTCGACTGGCGCGGCAGGGCGGGGTGAGGGAGAGGGGCGGGATCGCGGCGAACGTGCCGCGAGCTTTGAAGATCCCAAGGGTACCGCTAGACTCGCGGTCGGAAAATCCATGGCCCGCGCTTGCCAACGTTGCTCGTACTCGAACCAGGACGA
>JALOQC010000565.1 GCA_025453555.1 Myxococcota bacterium
ACGCTGCAGCTCGTGGTGCCGCTGCTGCTCGGTCACCTCGCGCGTCCCTGGCTCGGCGCGGCCGTCGCGCGCCACCGCGGGCTCTTCAAGGCCTACGACCAGGGCACCATCGTCCTGCTCGTGTACCTCGCGTTCAGCGACGCCATCGTGCACGGCCTCTTCGAGACGCTCGGCCTGCGCGACTTCGCCGCGCTCGTGGTGCTCGACGTCTTGATCCTCGCGGCCGTGCTCGCGTTCACCGTGACCGCGAGCCGCCGCCTCGGCTTCTCCAAGGAAGACGAGATCACGATCGTGTTCGGCGGCTCGAAGAAGAGCCTCGCGTCGGGCGTCGCGTTCGCCAACGTGCTCTTCCCCGCGGAGGTCGCGGGGCGATTGCTCTTGCCGCTGATGATCTTCCACCAGCTCCAGCTCATGGCGAGCACGGTGCTCGCGGGACGCTACGCCGCGCGACCCGAAGCGGAGTCACCGAGCGCCTGAGCGTGTTGCGTGATCGCGTTGGGCAATCGCGTCGAGCGACGGCGTCGAGGATCGCCGCGACGTCACTCGCCCGGCGGCTGCGGCATCCCGAGTCGCGCGGTCCAACCGTTCGTGCCGGTCCGGCCCGCGCGACGCGTGGTCGGCGTGCCTTCGACACCGACACCCTGCGACGCCACCAGGTACTCGTCCGCGGTGTACTCGCCGTGCGTGTCGCCCACCGGCGCCTCGTAGCCCTCGGGGATCGGCCCGCCGCTCCCGACGCGCCAGACTTGCTGCGTCGGCGGGTACCGATCGCGCGTCGCCTGCGAGCGCGCGGCGTTCTGCTCCACGTCGCGCAGCACGCGCCACGTCGAGACCACGAAGCCCGGCACCCCGCGCTGCGAGAGCACCCGAATCCCCGTCGGCAGCGAGGGATCGTTCACCTCGCGCTCGTCGTAGGGCAACACCTCGTCGATGCGCCGCACGAAGCTCACGAGCTCGCGCCGCTCCGCGCCACGCAGCTCCGCGCGCACCCAGCCTCCGCGCACCGTGAGCCGCACCAGCACCGGGTACGCGCGATCGTTGCGGAAGCGGAAGTTGATGTTCGGCCACGCCACCGCCGCGTCCAGGCCGAGCTTGATGTAGCTGCTCGGCCGCGAGTGCGGCACGCGCTCCACGATCTCCAGCCCCGCGAAGTACGCCGCTGCGTGCAGCGTGCCCGCGATCTGACACGCGCCGCCGCCCACTCCGTCCACGAGCTCGCCGCCCGCGATCACCGTGGCGGGCTTGAAGCCGTTCGCGAGGCTGCGCTCGCCGACCACGCCGTTGAAGTCGAAGACCTCGCCCGGCATCATCACGAGCCCGTCGATCTTGGACGCCACCACGCGGAGGTTGTGCGTTCGCTCGGCTGCGTCGCCGCTGCCGTTGTAGGGCGTCTCGAAATCACCCAGGATCGTCGCCACGTCGGCGTGCGCGAGCTCTGCCGCCACTCGCCGCGGCGCGCGCGTCTCGATCACCGCCGCGATCTCCGTCGCGTTCGTCGACAGCGCGTCTGCGATGCGATCGAGGGTGGCCCACACGTCGAGCACACGGCCCTCGCGCTCCGGCACCACGTCGCCCGTCTCGGGATCGAGCGTCGCGTCCTTCGCCGGGCGATCGATCGTGCGCTTCTGATCTTCGAGCCACGGCCGCAGCACGTTCGGATCGAGCGACGCCGGCATCCGCAGCGGCAGCGTCGGACCCGCCGCCTCGCGCATCGGGCTCGACTCGTCGAGCGCGGCCGAGAGCCACGTCCGCAGCCGCGCGACGTCCACCCGCGCGCCGAGCGCCTCGCGCGAGCGCCGAAGCCGTCGCCCCGCGAGCTCGAGCTCGACCGGCTCCTCGAGCCACGTCCGCGCGCGCTCTTCTGCCAGCGCGCTCGCGTCGACTCCGAGCGGCACGACGTCGCCTGCGAGCGTGATGCGGATCGCGGTCTCGCTCGCACGCGCGAAATGCGCACCCTCCGACAGACCGAGGGCGAGCGCGACGACGAGGACGAGGTGACGCCTCATGCGCGCGAGCTTTCGGGGCCGCGCGCGGAAGGGTCAACTTTCCGGAGCAGCGAGCGGCTCGATCAGGATCGGCCCCGCGTCGTCGTGCAACGCCACGATGCGTTCGCGTTGCACGCCGCGATAACCACCGTCGGTGCGCAGCGCCCGCTCGGCGCGTCCGTAGACCACCACGCGGGTCCCCGGCTTCAGCTGTGCCTCTTCGAGCACCACGTCGTTCGCCACGAGCCCCCGCGGGGCGAGCCAACGATCGTCCTTCAAGCTCGTGCCGCGGGTCTCGAAACGGTCGAGCGCGACCACGAGATCCTCCCCGACGAGCACCACCGGTCCTTCGTCGGTGTCGATCACCATCGGCGCTGCGAGCACGTCGTCCACGCGCCGCCCGCCCGCCGAGCCGCGAACACGAACCGCGACACAAGGGTCGCCGTGCAGCGGCGCGTCGAGGAGGTGCTCGCGTGCATGCACGACGCCCTCCACCCGGTCCCCGCGCCGAAGCTCCACGAGGAGCTCGGTGACCTTCTCCGGCTGCTCCTCCGCCGGAAGCTCGAGCCCGGGCGGCGAAACAAGCCACTTCGCGAGCGACTGAACGGTCGCTCCGAAGAACGACGTGCCCAGGCCGACCATCATCGTGACGATCAGTACGATGCCGCACAGACCCCAACCGCCTTCGAGCCCTTCGAGGTCTCGGGCCCACGTGACGAGCGCAGCGACCACGAGCGCCACGTAGATCGCCCCGAGCGCCCACGCGACGGTCGACGATCCATCCTTGCCGGTGCGGCGATTCACGAGCTCCGCGAAGCGGACCATGTGGTGGCCGAGCGAGCGACGTCGCGGCGGCGGCACGGCGCGGGGGCTCACCGCGTGCGTCGGTCGCGCGAGCGTGCCGCGCAGGTACGCGAAGGGGAGCAGCGCGAGCCACACGAAGGGCGCCACGACCGCGAGCGCCATCACTGCGAGCACGACGATCAGGCTCGCCCCGGCCACCCCCATCGACACGAAGAACACCGTGAGGAACGGCTTGTCGGTGAACCAAGTCCCGACGAGCGCGAGCGGGATGCCGACCACGTAGACGAATGCGACGAGGAGAAGCAGGAGCGCCGCCACACGACGCATCCAGCGTCCGGCGTGGTTCGTCCAATGACGTCGACGCTCCTGCGGCGCGGTCGCGGTCACGGCGGGGCTCGTCCACGCCGCGCAGTACGGGCAACGCTGCGCCCGCACGGACAGCCGCACGTCGCACGCGTGGCAGAGGACGGTCAGCTCGGTGCGCACGCCTCGCCCTCCTCGGTGACGAAGGAACGGCAGCGCGCACGACGTCGCGCGTCGGCGGCTGACCCCGCCGACTCGGGCGACAAGTCGGCGGCTGACCCCGCCGACTCGGGCGACGAGTCGCGCACGACCCTCCGCCCGACGTCACGCGCGCCGCGCGTCACGAAACCTCAGCTCGCGATCCCGGGCGCCGGGAAGTGATCGCACATCGCCTTCACCTCGCCTGCGATGCGCGCGATCCGCGCTGCGTCGTCGGTGTGCGAGATGACCTCGACCATCCACGCGCCGAGCTTCTTCATTTCGTCGGCGCCCATGCCGCGCGCGGTCATCGCCGGCGTGCCGAGGCGGATGCCGCTCGGATCGAAGGGCTTGCGCGTGTCGAAGGGGACCGAGTTGTAGTTGCAGACGATGCCCGCGCGATCGAGCGCCTGCGCGGCGACCTTGCCCGGCACGTCCTTGCTGCGGAGGTCGCAGAGGATGAGGTGG
>JALOQC010000566.1 GCA_025453555.1 Myxococcota bacterium
CGTTCGAGGCGCGAGTCGTCGCCTTCGCCGGAGCGCGCGTCCATCGAGGTGGAGACGTCGACCACGAGCGCGATCGTGGCGCCGGTGGGGACACCGCCTGCTCCCGCGGGACGAGCGAGCGCGAGCGCGCCGAGCACGATCGCGAGGAGCTGGAGCAAGAGCGCGATGGTGGGGATGAGGCGCTTCCACGGACGCTCCGCGCGCAGATCGCGGAGCGCGGCTTCCCAGAGCAACGTCGAGCCGATCACGCGATCGACGCGGCGCCGCTTGAGCACGTAGAGCAAGACGAGAGGCACGGTGAGACCGAGCCAGAGCAAGCTCCACGGGCTCAGCCAGGTCACGGCGCGCGCTCCGGTCGTCGTCGGGACGGGCTGCGCCTGTGCCCATGCGCGCACTCGCGCGCAACCGCGACATGCACGCACTCGCGCGCGAGTGGCACGTGTGTGATCGAGGCGTGAGGCGTCATGCGGCCCTCGAGTACGCGAGCAGCGCGTCCTCGATCGACACGTCCGCGCCCGCGCGCACGTACGAGAGCCCACGCTTCTTCGCGTAGGCCTCGGCGCCGTCGAGGAAGAGCTGCACCCGGCGGCGGTACGCGTCCACGGTGCGTTGGTCGAGCGAGACCTCGACGCGCGCGCCGCGCTCGCTGTCGACGAAGTTGAAGTCGCCGCCCGGCGTGGGGTCGAGCTCTTCGCGGTCGAGCACGTGGAAGATCACCGGCTCGTGGCGCTCCGCGATCAGACGATCGAGGGAGCGCTGGTAGCCGCCCGGATCGAGGAGATCGGAGAGCACGAGCACGAGGCCAGGCCGCGTGCGTCGCGCGATCAGCTCGTCGACCGCACGCTGCAGATCCGTCTCGCCGCGCGCTTCGAGCGCGTCGAGGTGCTTGAGCACGGTGCCGATGCGCCGACGTCCGCGCGTCGGCTGCATCGGCGTTCCGAGCCCGGCGCCGAACGGCACCACGCCGACACGCTCGCTGCCGGAGAGCCCGACGTACGCGAGCGCGGCCGCGAGGCGCTTGGCGACGTCGAGCTTCGGCGGATCGCCGAAGCCCATCGAGGCGCTGGTGTCGACGAGCAGGTAGACGATCAGGTCTTCTTCGGCGACGTAGAGGCGGAGGATCAGCTCTTCGAGGCGCGCGTAGGCGTTCCAGTCGATGCGCCGCACGTCGTCGCCCGGTGCATAGGGGCGATGGTCGGCCATCTCGACGCTCTGGCCCTTGCGCGTGCTGCGTCGCGCGCCGCCCGCGGAGCCCGCGAAACGACGGCGCACCAAGAGGCGCACGCGCGCGAGGCGACGAAGGAACTCCGGGTCGAGCAACGAGCTCACGTCGGGGGCTCCTTCGGATCGGTCGTGTCGCCGCTCGGTTCGCCGTTCGCGATGGAGTCGGTCGACGACGCGCTCGGCTCACTCGCACCGCTCGTCGCGGTCACCTGCGCGGCGACCGTCTCCACCTCGCCGTGCTCGCCGCTCGCGATCGCCGCGACCGTCGCCGCGACGGCCGCGTTCGCGGGCGGCATGAAGCTCGGTCGGCTCTGCGCGGCTTCTTCGGCGCGTTTCTCGCGCAGCACGCGCTGCTCGCTCACGAGCTTGCGGACACCTCGCACGCGCGCTTCGACGAGCGTCCAGAAGAAGAGCGCCATCAACCCGTAGAACGCGACGGGAACCAGCACCTCGGCGAGCCGCCACATCTCGTTGTCGTCGACGATCAGGATCGCCGTGATGATCGGCGAGATCGGGGTGAGCCGCACGAGCAGCGGCATGTCCGTGTCCATGTCTTGCAGCGAGCTCGGATCGAGGAGCACCGCCGCGAGGAAGGGCAGGATGCCGAGGCCGGCGAGGGTGGAGAGCGCGATGACGCGGCTCGCGACGCCGCTGCGCAAGACGATGCGGAGCCACGCGCCGAACATCTGCACGAAGAGGCCGACGGCTGCGTAGCCGGCCGCGAGCACGAGGAGCGCGGCGTCCGCTTGCGCGTGCTCGTCGTGCGTGGGGTAGGCGACGTGACGCCCGAGCCCGGCGGCGAGCGCGGAGCCGAAGGTCGCGAGCAAGATCACGAAAGCACCGAAGCGCGCGGTAGGTGCGGCGCCGGGACCGAAGAGCCCCGCGAGCTTCGCGATGCGACCGCGCGACTCCTGGCGCATCTCCCAAAGACGCGGCGGCAAGGGCGGCTCGTTGGTGAAGAGCGTGGCGAGCTGGACGAGCGCGAAGCCGGTGAAGGCCATCACCCCGACCGAAGCCTCGGGCGCGTCGTGGCGATCGAAGAGCGTGATGACGCCGAAGACGATCGCGACGAGGCCCGCGACCGCGGCGAGCGCCCAGAGCTTGAAGGGCGTGCTTCGATCCTCGGCCGCGGGGCGGACGCCGGCGATCGCGCTCGCGAGGAGGAACCACACCGTCATGCCGCACGCGTAGAGCGGCAGCACGCCGAGGAGCAGGAAGGTGTCGGGCTCGGTGAAGCGCGACGCGAGCGCTTCGGTGAACCAGAAGGGGCCCTCCATCGCGGTGCCCCACTCGCGGCGCGCGACCTCGCCGAACGCGGTGAGGATGCCGGTGGAGAAGCTCGCGAAGGGCACGAAGACGAGGAGCGCGAGCAGGATCGAGACGCGTGTGGAGCGGAGGCGCGCGGAGAGCGCGACGCCGAGCGCGACCGCGGGGCCGAGGATCAGCAAGAGCCCGTAGAAGCCGAGGAGCACGTGCCAGGGCGAGGTGCCGCCGAAGAGGAACGCGATGCCGACGACCGGCGAGAACGCGACGAGCACGAGCGCGAAGACCGCGTACGACGCGAGGAACTTGCCCCACACGATGCGCGCCGGATCCATGCCGGTGAGCACGAGCGATTCGTAGGTGCCGGTCTCGCGTTCGTTGGTCAGCGAGGTCGCCGCGTGCGCGGGCGCGACGAGGCAGAGGATCGCGAGCGCGATCGAGAAGAAGACCTGGAAGAGCACCTGGCCGACCTCGGCCGGAGGCTGCGAGCCGCTCGCGGCGCCGCCGCCGATGCCGACGACGAGGAGCGCGACGAGGCCGGTGCTCAAGTAGAGGAAACGAACGAAGAGGGGCGTGCGGAGGATGGTGCGCAGCTCTTTGACGAGGATCGGGTTCGGATCCTCGGTGAGCCGTCGCAGGCGCTGCCCGAAGCTCGGGCGCGGCGGCGGCGCGACGTTCGTGGTCGCGTCCGTGGTGCTCGTGGCGCTCACTGGAGCTCTCCTCGCGTGACTTCCAGGAAGATGTGCTCGAGGTCGTCGCGCTCGGGCTCCACGCGCACGACCTTGAGGCCCGCGCCGACGGCCTTCGCGACGATGGCGGCCACCGTCTCGTCGCCGCCGTGGTAGCCGATGCGCAAGAAGCCGTCGGGTGCGCGCTCGACGTGCGCGACCTCGGGGAGCTCGCGGAAAGGCGCCTCGCAGCCTTCGGGGTAGTGGAGCAGGCGCAGCTTCATCGCGCGCGCCGACGCTTGCTCGGGCCGGAGCTGCTGACCGATGCGATCGACCGGCCCCGACGCGAGCACGCGGCCCTTCTCGAGGATGCAGACCGCGCTGACCATGTCCGAGAGCTCGGTGAGGATGTGGCTCGAGAGCACGATGGTCTTGCCGAGCTGCTGGAGCTGCTCGATCAGGTCGCGCATCTCGATGCGCGCGCGTGGATCGAGGCCGTTCGCGGGCTCGTCGAGGATCAGCACCTCGGGGTCGTGCAGGAGCGTGCGCGCGATCGCGAGCCGCTGCTTCATGCCCTTGGACATCGCGGCCACGAGCCGCTC
>JALOQC010000145.1 GCA_025453555.1 Myxococcota bacterium
CGTACTGTTGATGTGGACGCCCTGCACGCCCATCTGCATGAGCTTCATGAGCAGATCGGTCGCCTTCAGGCTCATGCGCTGCGCGAGCGCCTGAAGTTGAATCTGATCCTCGATGCGGATGCGGCGCTTCTGGGCGCCCGGCGTGGTGATCGTCGGGGCCTGCGGCTTACGACCCGGCGCGAGCTGACGCTGACGCTTGCCGCGCGCCTGCGGACGCGCCTGCGGACCGATCGACGAGCGGTTGCGGATCTCGCGACGACGCGGCCGCGAGGCCTGATGCTCCTCGACGATGCGGCGACGCTCTTCCGGCGTGAGCACCTTGCGCGGACCCGCACCCGGCGGCGGCGCGACGGTGTTCCCGCGACGCTTCACGCCCGGCGGCAGGCTCCCGCGATCGTCCGACGCGGGAATCTGCGAGGGTCGCTCTTCACGAGCTTCCAGCGACTCCGCCGGCACGACGGGCTCCATCGTGGGAAGCGGGGCCGGCTTCGCGACCAGGGGCTCCGGCTCGGGCTGAGGAGGCGGCGGCGGCGGCGCGATCGCCTCCATCCGGCGCGGCTCCGGCTCGGTCTTCGCGACCATCGGCTCCGGCTCGGGCGCGGGACGCGACTCCGGCGCCGGCTCGGACTTCGGCTCCGGACGTGCGACGGGCTCGGACGGGGCCTTCGCCTCGACCGGACGCGGCGTGATCGCCGGCGGCGCGACGGGCGCGTCGGGACGCGGCGCGCGACGCACGGGCGCCACCACCGTGGGCTCGGGACGCGCGGCCTCTGCGGCGGCCTCTTCTTCCGCTCGCTTGGAACGCCGACGGGTCACCGTCGGCCGAATGTGTTCTTCCACCGTCGCCTCCACGCGGGACTTGTCCAGCGCACGCTTCACGCGCTCGACCTCGGCGGGCTCGAGAACGCTCATGTGATTCTTCACTTGGATGCCCAGCGTCCCGACCCGTCGGATCAGCTCCTGGTTGTCCAGACCGAGCTCGCGCGCGACCTCGTATACCCGTACCTTGCTCATGCTGGCTTCCGGTCCTCCGGCGTGGCGCCGCGCGCCTGCTTATGAGGGGATGGACACCCGCCGTGCAAGCCGGCGAGTCGATTCACGACGCGAACGATGGCGTTCGCGAGCCCCTCGTCTTCGATCGACACGACCGCGACCTCCGCTCGTCCGAGCAGCTCGCCGATCGTCTCGCGGGTGCCGTACACGAGGCACGCCGCTCCGAGACGCGCCGCGCGCGCCTCGACGTCTTCTCTTCGTCCCGCGTCCTCCGCCACCCAGAGCAGGTGCGCGCGGCCACGCTCGACGCTCTCTCTCGCGGGATCCACGCCCGCCACGAGGTGACCCGAGCGGAGCGCGCCGAGCACGAGCCCACGGAAGCGCTCTTCGAGCTGCTGCGTGAGCATCGTGATCAGGCTCTGTGGATCCACGTCGACTTTTCGTTTGATCGCACGGGAGAAACCGCCTTTCTTGGCGGCCAGCTCGATGCAGCCGAGCGTGGGCATCACCCACACGCCGCGACCACCGAGCTTTCCCTTCGCGTCCGGTACGAGCCACGGCGCCTCGGGCACCACGGCCAGACGGACGAGCTCTTCCTGCGGGAGGGCCTCACGGCACCCCGCGCACGTGCGGATCGGAGCTCGCGTCCCAGCTTCCAAACGTCACTCCCTGCTGGCGTCGACGGGGTTGGCGGCCATGGGGCTCTCGCCCCGGGGGCTCTCGTCCATCGACGCTTCGTCCGCGCTCGCCTCGAGAGGCATCCGCGCCGCATGCTCGGCCGCCGCGGCCGCCACGCCCGTCTCGATCGCCGGCCACTGATCGGCGAGGAAGCGCGTCACGTCTTCCTTGATCTCGCTCGCGAGCTCGTGCGGCATCTTCACCTTGAGCGCGAAGCGGTCGAGATCCGTCTCGCGCGAGATCGCGCCGACGCTGCCGTAGCCGCCCTTCTCGAGGACGTCCGCCATGCGCTCGGAGATGCCACGCACCATGAGCAGCTTCTCGCGCTCGGTCGGCATCTCGTGGCGCGTCGCGGCGGCGGCGATGCGCTCCTTGCGCACCTCCTCCATCGCCCGGGCGGCCTGATCGCGGAGGCGCTCCACGTTCTTGTTGGTGATGCCGTCGACCTCGAGCAGCTCTTCGGTGCTCGCCTCGGCGACCTCGTCGAGGGTGCGGAAGCCCATGCGGTAGAGGCTGCGCGCGATCTCTTCGTCGCTGTCGACGCGGAAGAGGATGGCCATCGCCTCCTCCTCCATCTGCTTGAAGCGCGACTCGCTGATGATGTCGAGCTTCCAGCCCGTGAGCTGCGACGCGAGGCGCACGTTCTGACCGCGGCGGCCGATCGCGAGGCTGAGCTTCGCGTCGGGGACGACGAGCTCCATCGTGTTGTTGTTCTCGTCGATGACGACGCGGACGACCTCGGCGGGGGCGATCGCGTTGCAGACGAAGCGCGCCGGATCCTTGTCGAAGGGGACGATGTCGATCTTCTCGCCGCGGAGCTCCTGCACGACGGCCTGCACGCGCGAGCCCTTCATGCCGACGCACGCGCCCACCGGATCGACGTCCGCGTCGCGGCTCGACACGGCGATCTTGCTGCGAGCGCCCGGCTCGCGGGCCGCCGCGACGATGCGCACGATGCCCTCGTAGATCTCGGGGACCTCGTTCTGGAAGAGCTTCACGAGGAGGCCGACGTCGGTGCGCGACAGGATGATCTGCGGGCCGCGGGCCTCGCGATCGATGTCCTTGAGCAGCGCGACGATGCGGTCGCTCGGGCGGTAGCTCTCGCGCGGGGTCTGCTCGCGCGGGGGGAGGATGGCCTCCACGGTGCGCTGCTGCCCGTCGCCGATGCGGTCGAGCTCGACGATGATGTTCGAGCCACGCTCGAAGCGACGCACGGTGCCGCTGATGAGCTCGCCCTTGCGGTTCTTGAACTCCGCGAAGACCTTGTCGCGCTCGGCGTCGCGAATGCGCTGGATGATGACCTGCTTCGCCGTTTGAGCGGCGATGCGGCCGAAGCCGTGGCGAGCCTGTTGGATGCCGAGAAGCTTGCCGAACTCGCGGTCCTGCTTCTTCGCTTTGTCGGCGTCCTCGTCCAGATAGAAGATCTGAAAGCCGAGCTCGTCGCCGACCTGGAGCGGGTTCTCCGGGTCGTTGTCGAGGCCGTAACGGCGGGCATCCTCGAGAGTGATTTCGAGATCTTCGAGATCGATCTCGTCGACGACCGTCATGTACATCTTGAGATCGACCTGGCCGCTCTCGGGATTGTACATGGCTTCGAGCTCGCGCTCCATGCCGAATTGACGCTTCGCCGCGGTCAGGATCGCCTGCTCGATCGCTTCGATGAGCACCTTGGGATCGATGCCCTTTTCCTGGCTGACGAAATCGATGACCTGCTTGAGCGGCTCAGTTGCCATGGCTTCACCGTGCGAGCTCGTCTTACCGGCTCGCTCTTGGATTGCTCAGAATCGATGGACGAGGTTCGCGCGAGCGATCTCCCCGTGTGGAATGCGGACGACGACACCGTTCTCGTCGAGCTCGATCACGGCACCTTCGGCGACGCCGATCAGCGTCCCTTGGAAGCTCCGCTTGGGCTTCGTCGGCTTGGCGGAGGCGCCTGGGACCGCAGAAGCAGGGGCCGGCTCGATCGGCCCGAAGGTCTTGACGGCGATCTCGCGGCCGGCGAAGCGCGTGAAGTCCGCGAGCTTCACGAGCGGACGCTCGATGCCGGGGGAGCTCACCTCGAGGTGATAGGCCCCCGGGAGCAGGTCCTCGTGCACGTCGAGTGCGGTCGAGAGATCGCGGCTGACGCCGGTGCAGTCTTCGAGGGTGACGTCACTGCCCGGCTTGCCGTCCGACCGTGGCCGATCGATGACGATCTGCAGCGTCCATCCGCTGCGTGCCTGGGTCTGGCGAATCTCCACGAGCTCCACGCCGTACGAGGCGCAGACGGGCTCGGCGAGCTCTTCGAGGAGACGTTGGCGGTCTTGTTGAGACATCGAGACGAGGAAGAAGAAAACGGTCGTCTTCGCGAGAGCTACGCGACGCAGTGCGAACGCGAGGCGAACAAAAAAGGCGGGCCCGAAGGACCCACCTCGCCGGACGAACCGTTGAAGTAGCGGCGGAGCAGTACCACGCAGGCTCGCACGCGGCAAGCTCGGCGGTCGTCGGCACGCGAAGATGCTGCGCGCTCGCCACGCCTTCGTTGTTTCAACGGACGGGCTGAGCGGCTACGGTTTGGCCGTCCATGGATCGCGTGCGCATCCAACCCGATCCCGAGAGCCTCGAAGCCTTCTTGCGCGAGGGCGGGTGGAAGTTCGTGCGGCTCACCCCCGACACGTGGCGAATCCGCTTTCGGCGGAGCACCCGGACCTTCCCGATCTTGGTCCGGCTCGACCCCGACGGCTGGCTCGTGCTCGCGATCGTGCCGTACTTCGCATCGCCCGAGGACGCGGAGGTCGCGCAGGCGCTCTACGAGCGGCTGCTCCAGCTCAACCAGGTGCTCTTTCTGGCGAAGTTCTCCATCGACGACGACCTCGACGTGGTGCTCTCCGTCGAGTACCCGACGTCCGAGCTGGACCGGAGCGAGCTGCGCGACGCGCTCGACGCGCTCGGGTACTACGCGGACCTGCACTTCGAGGAGCTCGTGGCGATCGCGAGCGCGGACTCTGCCAGCGGGTGACCGAGCACCCGTAGGGGTGAGAGGCGGTGCGGGTGAGGCGGTCTGGCGAGCTGCGAACGCTCGCGGCTCGTGCGCACATCGTGCTGCCCGTTGACCCTCGCGGATCGCTCTGTTAGTCACGCTCTGCTCGGTCGGGGTGGCTGTGTCCGGTGTGCACGGTCGGTGTCCGAGCGACGAGAGCTCGATCCGCTCTGCGACGACGGAGCGGTCAATGGAGGCGACGATGAGGGGTGTTGTGCGGGCGACGGTGCTCGTGATGGTCGCGATGGTGGTGGGCTGCGGCGGCGGTCGCGAGTCGGCGTGGGACACGACGCCTAGCGAGGAGCCGGCGGTGGAGACCACCGCAGAGCAGCGGCAGACGCTCGCTCAGCAGGCGGCCGAGGCGTGGGCGGGCCGCGACGAAGAGGCGAACATCCGCCGCGCAGTGGAGCTCTACGGTCAGCTCGTCTCGGCGGAGCCGAACAACGCGGAGCACTCCGTGTGGCTCTCGCGCGCGAATTACTTCCTCGCGGACTGTCACCTCTCGTTCGACGAGGCGAAGCGCGAGGAGATGATGTCGACGTACGACACGGGCACTCGCGCCGCCGAGCGCGCGCTCGTGACGCTCTCGTCGGACTTCGCCGATCGCATGCGCGCCGGCACCCGCATCGAAGAGGCTGTGGGCGTGCTCGACGCGACCGCGGTCCCTGCGCTCTACTGGCGCGCGTCGAACCTCGGCAAGTGGGCCTCCGCGGACGGCTTCGCCACCCTGCTCTCCTACAAGGACGAGATCCGCGCGGTGATGGGTCGCTGCCTCGAGCTCGACCGCGAGTTCTTCTACTACGGCCCGGACCGCTACTTCGGCGTGTTCTACGGCCGCGCGCCGAGCTTCGCGGGCGGTGACGTCGCGCGCAGCCGCGAGCACTTCGAGACCTCGCTGCGTCATCACCCGAACTACTTCGCGACCCGCGTGCTCATGGCGCAGGACTACGCGACCAAGGCGCAGGATCGTGCGCTCTTCGAAGAGCAGCTCAACACCGTGATCAACGGAGATCCCGAGGCGGGCGGCCCGGAGCTCGCGCCGGAGAACCGTTGCGAGCAGCGCAAGGCGCGCAACCTCCTCACGCAGGCCGACGAGCTCTTCGAGTGAGGCTCACGCAGCACGAGTGAATCGAAGGGGCCGTGGGCTCGTCTTGCGCTTCCGGCGCACGAGCCGACGGCCCTTCTTCGTGGGACCGCTTCGCATCGACGCCTCGCGTCGAACGAGCGGGGTCTCGACGAGGTCGAAGAAGGGTCGCGACGACAGTGGTGGCCGGGTGGCCGGGGCGACGAGTGGCGGGGCACGCCAACGAGATTGGAGCGGGACGATGCGGAAGAATCGACTTCGATGGCTCGGGTGGACGACGGGGGTGTCGGCGCTGCTCTCCAGCCTGGTCGTGGTCTTCGGGGTGACCGGCGTGGACGCGCAGCCGGCTGCCGGCGGCGAGATCGAGATGAAGATCGCGACCGTCGCGCCGGAAGGCACGCCGTGGGAGAAGCAGCTCCGCAAGGTGCGCCGCCACGTCGAAGAGCAGTCCGGCAACCGCGTGAAGGTGAAGATGTTCATGGGCGGCAGCCTCGGGGGCGAGAAGGCCCTCGTGCGACGCACCGCGCAGGGGAGCATCCAGTGCTTCGGTGGCTCGACGGCGGCGCTCGGCTCGCTGGTGCCCGAGCTGAACGTGATCGAGGCGCCCTACCTCTTCAGCGATGCCGCGCAGGCGGACGCCGCGCTCGACCGTGAGAACGTGATCTCGCAGGTGCGCACCCTCGTCGAAGGGCGCGGCTTCAAGTTCGCGTTCTGGGCCGAGAACGGGTTCCGGAGCTGGTTCACGAAGGAGCGCCCGATCCGGACGCCCGCGGATCTGCGGGGGCTGCGCATGCGCTCGCAGGAAGCGGAGGTGCACCTCGCGACGTACCGCGCGCTCGGCGCTTCGCCGGTGCCGATCGACGTGACGAACGTGCTCACGAGCCTCCAGACGAACGTCGTCGATGGCTTCGACAACACGCCGCTTTTCGCCTTCGCGACGAGCTGGTACCAGGCCGCGCAGCACTTCACGCTCAGCGAGCACAGCTACCAGCCGGGCATCATCGTCTACTCGAAGCGCTGGTACGACGGGCTGCCCGCGGACATCCAGCAGATCCTCACGAACATCCCGCGCGAGATGGTGGTCGAAGGCCGCACGAGCGTACGTCAGATGGATCCGATCCTGATCCGCAACCTCGAGCGCTACGGCATCCAAGTGCATCGCCCGAGCGCCTCGGAGCGACAGGCGTTCGCAGCAGCGACCGCGTCGGTCTCCAAGCAGGTCGGCGGCGGGGCCTCCGCGCGCAACCTGCTCCGCGCGATTCGCGGTCAGTGAACGACACTGGGGTGCGTGAGAACGGGCGCTCGGCGAAAGTCGGGCGCCTTTTCTTTTGCTGGCGACCACGGTGCGGCTCTTCACCAGATCGCCGACCACGTCGCCGACCACGTCGCCGACCACGCCGCCGACTACGCCGCGTCAGAACTCGCGGCGGATGTGGAGGAGCTCGGCGAAGGGGCGGACGCGGCCGAGGCGTTGGAGCTCGGGGTCGAGGAGGAGGTCGTCCTCGCGGAGCTCGCCCTCCGAATAGGCGCGGCGCGCGTCGGTCCACCAGCCGTCGAGGTCCGACCGCGCCGGCAGGACGCTCTCTTTGCGCGGCGGCCGCGTGGGCGGCGGCTCGTGGCCATGTTCGAGGGCCTGCACGATCGCTTTCACCACCGGGAGATCGGAGCCTTGTGCTTGTGCTTCGAGCTGATGGAAGAGGCGCAGCCACGGTCCACTGTCCGCTGCGCGGAACGCCACGGGGGCGAGCACCTCGGCCACGCGCGCCGGGGTGGTCTCGCGCTGGCGCCAACGTCTCTTGGGGGCGCGGCTGCAGAGCCGATCGGCCGCCTCGAACGCGGCTGGCTCGTCGCCGAGCAACGCGGCGAGCTTCAGCGCCTCCCAGTCGCACCACGGCAGCGGCGGAACGCATCGGGCGGCGCGGAGGTACGACTGGAGCGCATCCTCGGGCCGCCCAGAGCGCTTGAGGGCGTGGGCCACCGTGGCGTGGGCGGTGGCGACGTCCGGCTCGACGGCGGCGTGGCGTTCCCCCGCGCGGAGGTACGTGTCGAGCGTGAAGGGCTCGCCGAAGTCGGTGCTGCCCCACTCGTTCACGCAGACTCGGCACCAACCGTCGAACGTCCGGTACATGAGCCGGTGCTCTTGGAGGTCCTGGAAGTAGTCGACGATCGGCCAGGTGTCGCTGACCGGGCCCGCGCTGCGATCGAACGCGAGCAGACTGTCTTCCGGAGTTCGGTGGAAGGGGAGCAGAAGCTCGGTGTCGAGGAAGTCGCCGCCGACGGCCTCGGCGTACTCCCGCACGGTGTGGCCGATGGTGCCCGGGCCGGTGCCTGCGGGGAGCAGCTCGCCCGCAGGCAGGGTTCCGCCGTTGAAGCGTGAGAGGAGCAGGCGAAGATCCGCGGGCAGTGGGCCGCCGAGCATCTGCTCGAGCGCGCCGATGTCCGACGCGGACGCTGGCGGATTCAGCTTCACGTCGGGGTGGTCCCGGTGCGCCTCCACCCAGCGGATGAGCTCCCTGACCCCGCGATGCACGCGACGTTTCTACCAAACCCGCACGAACGCCGAAAGCGTGGTGTGCGCGGCGCGTGCCGAAGGAACGCGGTCGTCGCAATGCTCGACGTGCGACGGTTCGTCCACCAGCTCGCCCTGCCCCCCTCCCCTCGCCTGAGCACCCACCTCGTGCTGTCGTGGGTGAGTGACCGCGCATGTCTCGTTCGTGATGCAAACTCGACAGCGGCCGGGTCGGGGATCGTACGATCGCGCCGTGCGTTCCCTCGCCTTCCTCGCCGCCCTCGTCTTCGCGACCTCCACGTTCGCGTCGCGCGTCCACGCTCAAGGCTCGGAGAGCTCGCCGGAGACGGTCGATCCGCTCGCGCGTTTCGTCGCGGGCGACGAGTCTCCCGCCCTCGAAGCGCTCCGGCGTGCGGAGTGGGAGATGTTCCGCAGCGGTGCAGCGCTGGTGGAGACGCCGCCGATCGGGGTCGGGGTTCCGGGGGCGGCGTCGAGCGTGGTGCCTCCCCGGCCCGAAGCGCCGACGACCGCGACGCCCTGGCTCGAGGGCCTCTCGCTCCCGGATCTTCCGATTCGGTTTCACGATCAGGTCGTTCGCTACCTGCAGTACTTCCGTGAAGACCCGCGCGGGCGCTCGTTGATGCAGGCGTGGCTGCGGCGCTCGAACCGCTACGGTGCGATGATCGAGCGCACGCTCGAGAGCGAGGGGCTGCCGCGCGATCTGCGTTGTGTCGCGATGGCGGAGTCGGGCTTCGATCCGCTGGTGCGCTCGAACCGCGGCGCGCTCGGGCTCTGGCAGTTCGTGCCCCGCACCGGGAGCGAGTACGGGCTGCGGCAGGATCGGTGGATCGACGAGCGCATGGATCCGGTCGGGTCGACGCGCGCGGCGGCGCGAATGCTCTCCGATCTGCAGCGTCGCTTCGGGCGTTGGGAGCTCGCGCTCGCGGCCTACAACATGGGCTACGGCGCGTTGCTGCGGGCGATCCGAAAGTACAACACCAACGACTACTGGACGCTGGCGGAGCTCGAAGCGGGGCTGCCCTTCGAGACCACGATCTACGTCTCGAAGATCCTCGCGTGCTCGGTGGTGATGCGGAACGCGGACACCTTCGGCTTCGGCGAGCTCACGCACGACGAGCCGCACGACGTGCGCGACTTCGAGGTGCCGGGCGGGACCACGCTCGCCCAGATCGCGCGCGCGGCGGAGGTCGATCGCGAGGAGCTCGTCGCGCTCAATCCGCATCTGAAGCGCGGTCGCGTACCGCCGGGTCCGGACTACGTGGTGCACGTGCCGGCCGCGAAGGCCGACGTCTTCGCGGCGCGCTGGACGCGGCAACGGCCGAGCGATCCGCAGCCGGTCGCCTACCCGATGCGCTTCGGCGAGTCGCTGGAGGACGTGGCGTATCGTTTCCAGACGACGGAGCGTGAGCTCGTGGCCCTCAACGCGATCGACGACGACGAGACCCTCGGGATCGGCACGGTTCTCTTGGTGCCTGCGGTCGCGCCACGCGAGCGCCCCGCTTCGGAGCCGCCGGTGGTGGTGGTGCCGGACGCGCCGAGCCCCGCGCGCGATCGTGTGCGTGTCTTCTACCGTGTGGTGCCTCGGGATCGCATCGACGAGATCGCGCGCTTCTTCCGGGTCGGAATGGACGAGATTCGCCGCTGGAACCGGGTGGATCCGACGGCCGCGCTGCACGCGGGGCTCGTGTTGCAGCTCCACGTGCCGCGGAGCGTGGACCTCTCGCGGGCCGTCGTGTGGCGCGACGATCAGGTGCGGCTCGTGACGCTCGGTTCGGAGCGGTTCTTCGACGAGCACGAGCGCGGCCAAGGTCGACTCCGCTTCCGTTACCGCGTCGTCGAAGGTGACACCGTGGCGAGCATCGCACGTCGCTTCGGGCTCTCGGATGGAAGCCTCGCGCGCATCAACCGCTTCGGGCGCCGCGCGGATCTGCAGGTCGGGCAAGAGGTCGTGGTGTACGCGGAGCCGGAGCGCGTTCCGCCCGCGATGCGGCGCGCGCTCGGGCTGGAGGAGGTCGAGGTCGCGGAAGGCGCGAGCGGAGACACGACGAGCGAGACGAGCGAGACGAGCGACGACGTCGCGGAGGTTCCGTCGGAGGATGCGCCGAGCGCGGAGGCGACGGCGGAGGCGACGGCCGAACCGGCGGTGGAAGGCACGAGCGCCGAGGGCGCTCCCGTCGACGAGAGCGCACCGGCGGAGGAGCGCGAGGACGAGACGGGCGCGAACGTGCGAGAGAGCACGCCTGGCTCGAGCGCGGCGAGCGACGATGCGCCGGTGCAGGAGCCGACTGCCTCGGTGTCGACGGACGTGCCGGGGTGCTGAGCGTTCGGATCGGATCGATGGAGCCCGTCTCCCACTCGATCGTCTGAGCTCGCCGTCGATTTCGCGTGCGCACGTCGGTCCGGTCGCCGACCTGCTATGCCTTCCACGATGCTCTCGCTCGATCGCGCGATGCGCGAGGTGGTCGCGCGGTTCGCTCCCACGCCGGTGGAGCGGGTCGCGCTGAAGGACGCGCTCGGGCTGTGCACGGCGGAGCCGTTGCACGCGCGCTTCGACGCGCCGGGCTTCGACAACTCCGCGATGGACGGGTACGCCGTACGGGCGGTCGACGTGGTCGGGGCGAGCGACTCGAGCCCGGTGGTGCTGCGGCTCGTCGCGGAGTCGCGCGCGGGCGGCCCCTCTCCTTCCGCGCTGCCTGTCGGGCACGCGGCGCCGATCTTCACCGGGGTACCTTTGCCTCCCGGTGCGGACGCGATCGTCGTACGCGAGGACTCCACGCGCGAAGACGCCACGGTGTTGCTTCGCTTCGCTTCGCCGCCCGGACACCACGTGCGGCGGCGCGGCGAAGATTCGAGTGTGGGTGACGCGTTGGTCGCGGCGGGCTCCACGATCGACGGCGGCGTGATCGCGCTGCTCGCGAGCCAAGGGCACCACGAGCTCGTGGTGCATCGTCGGCCGCGCGTCGCGGTGCTCACGACCGGGGACGAGCTGCGCGACGTCGAGACCGGCGAGGCCGGCACCTTGCTCGACAGCAACGGGCCGATGCTCGACGCGCTGATCCGCGAAGCGGGGGGTGAGCCCGTGCGTCTTCCACGCGCGGGCGATTCGCTCGAGCCGCTGAAGGACGCGCTGCGCGAGGGGCTCCGCGCCGATCTGCTCGTGACGACGGGCGGGGTGAGCGTCGGCGATCACGATCACGTGCGGGCGGCGCTCGAAGCGGTCGGCATCGCGCTCGCGTTCTGGAAGGTGGCGCTCAAACCCGGCAAGCCGCTGGTGTTCGGAACGCGCGAGGATCGCGGCGCGGTGCTCGGGCTGCCTGGCAACCCCGTCTCGGCGTTCGTGACGTTCCACCTCTTCGTGCGGCCCGTGATTCGCACCTTGCTCGGCGACACGGCGCCGTGGCCGGCAGTGCGGCGAGCGCGGCTCGGTGCGCCTCTTCGTCACGCGACGGGTCGGACGGAGCTCCTGCGCGCGCGGCTCGAGGGGTTCGGCGAGGACGAGCGGGTCGAGGTCTTGCCTCGGCAGGGATCGGGAGCGCTCGCGTCGCTGGGGAGCGCGGAGGTGCTGGTGGTGTTGCCCGCGGAGGTCGAGACGATCGGAGCGGGCGAGCTGGTGTGGGTGTGGCCGTTGCGCGGGAGCGCGCGAGAGCTGCCGACGCTCTCCGGCTGAGCGCTCGCCGGCTTCCGGATCGAGCCACTGGAAGCTCCGAGGCCCTCGTGCGTTGGTCGCAGGTGGATCCCAAGGGTCCACCCGGTCGAACCGTCGTATGCTGGTTCTTCGCGGGACTCAGGAAACCTTCGAGGGGGGTCGGACGTCTCACCTTCCTCGCCGGGCCGCTCGGTCCCACGCTCGTCTCGCACGCCCACCGCCTCGCGATCCTCCGCATGGCCCTACCCCCGCACGTCACCCGCGCCCTCCACGCCGTTCGGCGTCGCATCCGGATGCAGCGTGCGCTCGACGCGGGCTCGGTGGGGCTCGTCGCGGGGCTCGGGGTGGCGGCGGTCGTGCTCGGGCTCGCCAAGCTCGGTGGGCTCGCGTCCGCGGACGCGCGGCTCGGGCTGATCCTGGCGGGCGCCCTCCCCGTGCTCGGGGTGCTCGTGGGGGTCGCGCGACGAGTGCCGAGCCTCTTGCCCGCGCAGCTCCTCGATCGGAGCCACGCGCTCGCTTCGCGCATCGCGAACGCGCTGGAGCTCTCGGCGGTGAAGGAGCGGACGCCCTTCGTCGACGCGGCGATCGAGGACGCGGAGGCGCACGCGAACACGCTCTCGCCCGCGCGCGCGATGCCACTTCGCCGGCCGCGGGATCTCGGGCCGGCGGCGCTCTTGGCGGTGGGCGTGGTCGGGCTCTCGCTGCTCGAGGTGCCGCGCGAGGTCCCGGTGCCGCGCGCGGCGGAGCTCGAACCGCTCTTGCTCGACGACGACGCGCTCGACGGGTTCACGAGCGATCTGCAGCCGCTGCTTCGGGATCGCGAGACCTCGGAGGACGTGCGCCAGGCCGCGCGCGCGCTCAACCAGGTGCTCGAGGACATGGCGGATCGGCGGCTCGATCGGACGGAGGCGCTGCGGCGGCTCCAGCAGATCGAGAGTCAGCTCGCCGAAGGCCGCCCGATGAGCGCGGAGCAGGTCGAAGAGCAGCTCCGCGAGATGGGCCGCGAGCTGGAGCGTTCGGCCCTGGCGACGGCGGCTTCGGAGGCGCTGCGCGACGCGGACGCGGCACGCGCCGCGGAGGCGATGGAGCAGCTCGCGGAGCGCATGGAGACCGAGACGCCTTCGCGTCAGGAGCTCGACCGGCTGCGGGAGGCGATGGAGCGCGCGGCGCGAGAGAACGAGACGAGGCAGCTCGAAGAGAACCAACGCGAGCGCGAGGAGCTCGAGCGCCTCTTGCGTCGGCAGCGCGAAGAGAACCAGACCGAGACCGAAGAAGAACGGCGTCTGCTTCGGCGGCGCGAACGCGAGCTGGAGCGCCTGCAGCGTGAGCAGCAGCAGCTCGAAGAGCAGCGGCGGCAGCTCGATCGTCTGCGGCGCGAGATGCAGCAGACGGCGGAGGAGCTGAACCGGCAGGCGCGCGATCGGCAGGAGCAGAACGAGGCGATGCGGCGGCTCGCGGAAGAGCTGAACCGCGTGGCGCGCGAGCAGATGAGCGAAGAGCAACGCCGTGAGCTCGAGCGTCAGATGCAGCAGCTCCGCGAGATGATCCGGCGGATGCAGCAGGAGCAGCAGCAGTCGGGCGGGCAGCAGGGCCAGCAGCAACAGGGGCAGGGGCAGCAAGGTCAAGGACAGGGTCA
>JALOQC010000567.1 GCA_025453555.1 Myxococcota bacterium
GTGCTCTCGTCCGCCACGACCGATCCCTTCGCGCCGGACCTGCAGCACACGACGACGATCCGGCCGGGCGATCTTCGCCTGCAGGCGAAGGTGCCGATCCTCCGCGGCGATTTCGGCCTCGCGGCGCGCGTGATCTTCTCGCTGCCCACCGGCGACGGGAACCGCTTCGTCGGCACGGACTATTGGACGACGCAGCCCTCGCTCGTGCTCGGCTACCGCGCGGGCATCTTCACCCTCTCCGCCGATCTCGGCTGGCGCTTCCGGCGCCGCGTGGTGGTCGGCGCGTTCGAGTGGGACGACGAGCTCTTCGCGGGCGTCGGTGGTGCGCTGGAGATCCACGAGCGCGTCGACCTGATCGCGGAGGTGCAAGCGCGCTTCGGCTTCGCGGGGCGGAGCTTCGGTGTCGACGAGATCCCGGCCGAAGCGGACCTCGGGGTGCGCGTCGAGCTCGCGCGTGGGCTCACGCTCGACGTCGGGGGTGGCACGGGGCTCTCGCAGGGCTGGGGCGCGCCGCAGATCCGAGGCTTCGCGATCTTGCGCTATGCGAGCGAGCGCGAGCCGTGCGCGGCGGGGCCGGAGGACTACGACGGCTTCGAGGACGGCGACTTCTGCGCCGACCCGGACAACGACGCGGACGGAGTGCCGGACAGCGAGGACGAGTGTCCGAACGACGCGGAGGACGTCGACGGATTCCTCGACGGCGACGGCTGCCCCGACGTGGACGACGACGCGGACGGAATTCTCGACGCCGCGGATCGGTGCCCGCGCGAGTCGGAGGACGTCGACGGATTCCAGGACGACGACGGCTGTCCCGATCTCGACAACGACGAGGACGGCATCCCCGACGGCGTCGATCGATGCCCGATGGAGCCGGAGGATCGCGACGACTTCCAAGACGAGGACGGCTGTCCCGAGCCCGGGCCGCAAGCCGCGGTCGTGACGGTGACCGACACGCGCATCCTGATCAGCGAGCGCATCTACTTCGACTTCGACACCGAGACGATCCGCTCGGTCTCGCTGCCGTTGCTCGATCAGGTCGCGGCGGTGATCGGCGACATCCCTGGCGGGCGGAAGATCCGCGTCGAGGGCTACACCGACTCGGAAGGCATCGATCAGTACAACCTCGATCTGAGCTACCGACGAGCGCGCGCGGTGGTCGAATACCTCGCGGGCCGCGGCGTTCCGCGCGAGCGACTCGAGTACGTGGGGTATGGCGAGGCGAGCCCGGTCGCGCCGAACGACAGCCCGGAAGGCCGCGCGCTCAACCGCCGCGTGGAGTTCACGATCCTCGAGCCGACGGATCGTCCGGCACCGACGCCGCGCCGGCGGTGAGCGTCAGCGCGATCGGCGTCAGCGCGATCGCGTCAGCGCGATCGTCAGCGTCAGCGCGTCAGCGCGATCGTCGGCGTCAGCGCGATCGACAGCGCGTGTCAGCGTCAGCGCGATCGTCAGCGCCAGCGCGCTACCGGCCAACCCGTGCGGCGCGCATGCAGCGCCAACCGCAGGTCCGGGTTCACCACCACCGGCTCGCCGACGCGCGCGAGCATGGGCACGTCGCTGACGCTGTCGGAGTAGAAGACGCTCTGCGCGAGATCGATGCCTTCGCGCTCCGCCCAGGCCTCGGCCATCGTGACCTTGCCTTGCCCGTACGCGAGGCGCGCGCAGCGGCCCGTGAAGCGGCCGTCGACGACCTCGAGCTCGCTCGCGATCACGGTGTCGATGTCGAGCTCGCGCGCGAGCGGTGCGGCGGCGTAGGGCGTCGACGCGGTGAGCACGACGAGTCGGTAGCCCTGCGTGCGACGTCGCTCGACCTCGCGCCGCGCGTCCTCGCTCACGTGGGGACGCACGTGCTCGGCGTACCAACCCTCGAGCTCGCGCGTGAACTCTTCCTCGGAGCGACCCACCAGCGTCGAGAGGGCCTTCTCGGTGATCTCGGCCGGATCGACCACCCCGAGCGCGTACTCCGCGAGCCAACGGGTCGCCCGCGCGACCTCGCGCCACGACGCCTCACGCCGCGCGAAACGCCAACGCACGTAGAGCCGCGCGGTGTTCACGCGGACGAGCGTCTTGTCCATGTCGAAGAACGCGGCGCGCATCCCGGATTACGTACCCGGCGAAGGGCATTCGGGCGAGCGCGAAGCGCGCGGTGACCGAGACGGAGAGGGCATGGGGCGACGGCGGTGAAGCGAGCGACCGCGAGCACTCGGAATCGTGGTCGGTGAGCGCACGGTTCGCGTCGAGCTCGTGCGATCGACGCGGTCGGGCTGCGAACACGACGGAAACGAAAACGCCGACCTCTCGGTCGGCGCGTTTCTCTTGGGTGCGGGGGCAGGATTTGAACCTACGACCTTCGGGTTATGAGCCCGACGAGCTACCAGACTGCTCCACCCCGCGGCGAAGTGGGGCGAACTATATGGAAATCGCGGAGGTCGTCAAGCGAGGTCGTGCAGAAAGTTCGAGATGCCTCGCTGGCCCGACGACCTCAGCGTCGCGCCGACGGGCGGTCGCATCGATTGAGCTGGACCGAGAGAACGGTGCGGCCGCATCCGGGGATGCGGTAGCGTCGTGGATCGCATGGAGCTGGTGGGAGGTCGCTACGAGGTCACGCGTTCGCTCGCGGGTGGCGGCATGGGCTCGGTCTGCGAGGCGATCGACCGCGTGATGGGGCGGCGGGTCGCGCTCAAGACGTTGCACCCGCACCTCGCCGCGGAGGAGAGCCTCTGCGAACGGTTCCGTCGCGAAGCGCTCGCCGCCGCCGCGCTCGCACACCCGCACATCGCGCAGGCGACCGACTACGGGGTCGATCCGAAGCACGGTCCTTTCCTCGTGATGGAGCTGTTGGTGGGCGAGGCGCTGTCGGAGCGGCTCGCGCGCGACGGCGCGTTCGTTCCGGAGCGCGCGGTGTTCGTCGCGGCGCAGGCGCTCGACGCGCTCGCGGCCGCGCACGACGCAGGCATCGTGCACCGGGACATCAAGCCCTCGAACCTGTTCCTGACGCAGCTCTCGGGCGTGGCCGACGTCGTGAAGGTGATCGACTTCGGGATCGCCAAGCTCTACGAGTCCAAGACGTGGCAGCGCCTCACGGCCACCGGGCAGGTGATCGGCACGCCGACCTACATGGCGCCGGAGCAAGCGCTCGGTCGTCCGATCGATCCACGCGTCGACGTCTACGCGATGGGGCTCGTGCTCTACGGGATGCTGACGGGGCGTCCCGCGTTTCGACCGGGCGGACCGGAGACGATCGTGCCGATCCTCGAAGGTCGTTACGTGCCGATCCGCGCGCTCGCGCCTCACGTGGATTCCGTGCTCGCCGAGGTGGTCGCGCGCGCGATGCACGTCGACCGCGAGGCCCGCTTCCCCGATGCGCGGGCGATGCGCGACGCCTTGGCGCCGTGGCTTCCTTCGACGGTGAGCTCGCTGCACGCGTCCCGGCCGCCGAGCGCGGTCAGCTCGGTGCCCCCCGCCGCTCTCGTGAGCGACGACGCGACCCGTGGGCCCGCACGTCGCGCGTCGGGCTCGCCGAGCGCGCCGCCCCTGGGCTCGGCCCCGTCGCACTCGGCCCCGTCGCACTCGGCCCCGTCGCACTCGGCCCCGTCGCACTCGGCCCCGTCGCACGCGGCCCCGTCGCACGCGGCCCCGTCGCACGCGGCCCCGTCGCACGCGGCCCCGTCGCACTCGGCCCCGTCGCACTCGGCCCCGTCGCACTCGGCCCCGTCGCACTCGGCCCCGTCGCACTCGGCCCCGTCGC
>JALOQC010000146.1 GCA_025453555.1 Myxococcota bacterium
GGCCGCCTACATGGCGCTCATCTTCACGATCTCTTCGTTCCGCGTGGAGCTGCCGGAGCTGCCCTCGGTGCCGATGCGCGACAAGCTCATCCACCTCGTCGAGTACGGCGTGCTCGGCTTCTTCTGCGCGCACGCGACGCTGCGAACCTGGCCGCGGAAGCCGCGCCGCCGGATGCTCGCGCTCGGTGCTTTCCTCGCGTCGGCCTTCGGGCTCTCCGACGAGCTGCACCAAGCGTTCGTCCCCGGCCGCAGCGCGGAGCTGCTCGACTTCGTGGCCGACACGATCGGTGCGTCCTGCGGCGCGTACGCACGCGGGCTCATTTTCTGGAGGGGCGTTCCGGCGCCCCTCCCCCCATCGGGCAAAGCCCGAGTGGGGCCCCCCTCCACCCACCCGTCCGCGGGGTCAGCCGCGGACGCTCGTTTCCCGGAGGGGCGTTCCGGCGCCCCTCCCCCCATCGGGCAAAGCCCGAGTGGAGCTCACGCGCGCGCCCTTCTCACGCGTCACTCGAAGCGCAGCGCGAAGTGGGCTCCGAAGCTCAGCGCGGTGACGCGTGCGCTCTCGTCGCCCGCGAGGCCTCGGTGGATGCGGGTGTCGAGACCGAGCGAGAGCGCGCCGAAGGTGGTGGGCACGTCGAGATCGATCCCGAGCTCGCCGGTGGCCGCGAAGGCGCGCGCGGTCTCGGCACCTTCGGGATTTCGGAACAAGCTCTCGAGGCCGACGCCCATGCGCGGATGCACACGCGCGTCGGGGAGGAAGCGGTAGCGGAACGCCGCGCCCACGGTGTAGAGCGCGTCCGACTCGGTGAACGACGGGGCGAGATCCGCGTGCAGCGCGAGCTCGACCGAGTCGACCGCGAGCCCGAGCTCGAGCGTGTACGCGGGCACCGCGCTGCGATCGCCGTCGAGGAGCGCGAGACCGCCGAAGCCAGCCCCGAGGAACCAACGCGTCTGGAGTGAGGGCGTCGGGGGCTCCACCACGACTGGCGTCGGTGGGTGCACGGTGTGGGTCTGCACCACCACGACCTGCCGTGGCGGCGGCGGCGGCGTGGGCGTGTGGACGACCATCACGGGACGCACGGGCGGCGGAGGGTCGACGTAGAGGTAGCGCGTCGGGTGCCGCGCCGGCCCGTAGGTCTGCGCGAGCGCAGGCAGCGCAGCGAACGAGAGCGCGAGCACGACGAGGGCGCGAAGCGCGGGACGAAGCGACGAACGAGCCACGGGGACCTCCCGTCGGCGAGCCGCACCAACCGCGGTTCTCCGCGCCGACCGGTGGACAACGCGGTCCCGCGTGCCCACTTACACGCGCTCGCGTCTTTTCGTTCGGGCTGCTATCTGCGCGGCCCGACCAAGACGAGCGCGCTCCGCTGCGCCACGAAGGGAACCCGATGTCCAAGCTCCGATCCGTCAAAGGCATGAACGACCTCCTCCCGTCGGAGATCGGCCGTTGGCATCGGCTCGAGCGGGCGTTCCGGGAGGCGGTCGAGCGCTACGGCTTCGCGGAGGTGCGCACGCCGATCGTGGAGCCCACCGCGCTCTTCGTGCGCTCGATCGGCGAGGCGACCGACATCGTCGAGAAGGAGATGTACACCTTCGAAGACAAGGCGGACAAATCGCTCACGCTGCGGCCGGAGGGCACGGCGAGCTGCGTGCGTGCGTACCTCGAGCACTCGATCGGCAACGTCGAGCCGGTGTCCAAGTGGTACTACCTCGGCCCGATGTACCGCCGCGAGCGCCCCGCGAAGGGTCGCTACCGACAGTTCTATCAGGCGGGATGCGAGGTCTACGGCGACCCCGGTCCGTACGTCGATGCCGAGCTGATCGATCTCGTGGTGTCGTATCTGAGCGCGCTCGGCATCACGGAGCTCGAGGTGCAGATCAACAGCCTCGGCTCGGGCGACACGCGCGAGCGCTACCGCGACTCGCTGCTCGCGTACCTGCGACCGCTCGCGAGCAAGCTCAGCGAGGACAGCCAGCGCCGGCTCGAGCGCAACCCGCTCCGCGTGCTCGACTCGAAGGCTCCGGAGGACCAAGCGATCGCGGCCGAGGCTCCGAGCCTGCTCGATCACTTGAGCGAGGACGACCGCGCGCACTTCGCGGATCTCTGCGCGGCGCTCGACGCGTTCGGAACGCCGTACCGTGTCGAGCCGAAGCTCGTGCGCGGGCTCGACTACTACACGCGCACGCTCTTCGAGGTGAAGGGCCTCGGCGCTGACCTCGGCGCGCAGAACACGCTCTGCGGCGGGGGTCGCTACGACGGCATGATCCGCGAGCTCGGCGGCGCGGACACGCCGGCGATCGGATTCGCGATGGGGCTCGAGCGGCTGCTGCTCTGCCTGCCGGACGCGGAGGCCGAGGACACCCTCGACGTGTTCGTGATCGTGCAGAAGCCCGAGCTGCGGCTCGAAGCGGCGAAGATCGCGCGCACGTTGCGGGCGGAGGGGCTCGCGGTGGACGCCGATCTGCGCGGCACCTCGATGAAGAGCCAGCTCCGGCGCGCGGACCGCAGTCGCGCGCGCTTCGCGGCGGTCATCGGCGAGGCCGAGCTCGCGGCGGGCAAGGTGCAGCTCAAGGATCTGCGCGCGGGAACCCAAGAGGACGTGGAGCGTTCGAGCCTCGTCGCGCGCCTCGCGCGCTGAAGATCGCACGCCGACCGCGAACGAGCTCGAAGCGCTCGAACGAAGAAAGAGCACCTCTCGTCGGGGTGCTCTTTCTTCGTTCGAATTCCTTCGCGCAGCTCCGTTCGAGCGTGACGTCCATCGGGCCGAGCGACCCGACGGCTCCGATGCGTCATTCCATCGGCGGGACTTCGTCGTCCTCGGCTTGCACGCGCGTGGGCGGCCTCGGCGTCGGCGCGGGCTCGGGCGTGGCCCAATTGCCGGGGGGGAAGTCGACGTAGACGAAGTGGAAGCCGCCCTCGCCGACGCCTTGCGTCACGTTCGGTGTGGACGCGCCGCGGAGCTGGAAGACGACCGCGAGATCACGGCGACGTCGCTCGACCTTCGCGGTGTTCACGGGCGTCTGAAAGAAGCGCGTGTCGAGCGGGCGGAAGGTGTTGCGGAGGTGCGCGCGGGTGTTCTTCAGCACGAGCTCGAAGCGGCCTTCGGAGCTGCGCGACTCGAAGACCACGGGACCGCTGACCTGGAGGAAGAAGCGGCTCCCGCCACCGGCAGTCGCTTGAAAGCCCGGCCACGTGAGCAGCTTGGCGGGCCGCGCGCGAGCGACCGCGCCGACGCGTGGCGGCGGGTTCGCGGTCCCGGGCGTGACGCCGGCGTACTGACCGACGTCGCGCGTGGGAGAGACCTCCGCCCGCTGCGCGAGGACGGACGCCGAGGCGATGGCGACGAGCGCGCCGCCCCCGAGGGCATGGAGGATTCGAGTCCGCATCGGCGCGATCGTACGCCTGCCGACACCGAGGGATCAAAAGAGCGGCGTGTGGCTCGGCGGGAGCGCTTACGGCGGCGGCCCGGGCAGCACCGACACGCGGCCCTGCGGCAGCACGAGGATCACGTCGGAGCCCCCGTCGCTCCCCTTCTTCAGCTCCAGCTCGCCTCCGTGGGCCTTGACGATGCGCCCCACGATCGCGAGACCGAGCCCGGTCCCCCGCGCCTTCGTGGTGAAGAAGGGATCGAGGGCGCGCGCACGCACGAGGGTGTCCATGCCCTCTCCGGTGTCGAGGAAGTGCACCGCGACCCCGGGCTCGCCCTCGACGGTGCGTGCCTCGGTGCGCACGAGCAAGCGCCCCCCGTGCGGCATCGCTTGGAGCGCGTTCTGCACGAGGTGCCCGAACACGCGCTCCAGCAGATCGCGATCGCCTTCGATCACCTCACCGCCGTCCGACTGCACGACCACGTCGACCTCGACGCCGACGAGCGAGCTCTGATCGCGCCGCGCCAGATCCACCGCACGCTCGACCAGCTCACGCACCGGCAGGCGCGACCACTGAGGCTCCACCGGTCGTGCGTACGCGAGCAGATCGCGCACGAGGCGGTTCAGACGATCGGTCTCCTCGTCGAGGATGCCGAGGAGCTGCTCGCGGTCCTCCCGATCGAGCGTCTCGCGTCGGAGCCCCGCCACCGCGGTCTTGAGCACAGCGAGCGGGTTGCGGACCTCGTGTGCGATCACCGCCGAGAGCTCGCCGACCGCCGCGAGCTGCTCCTTCTTCACGAGCGCCTCCTGCACGTGACGCAGCTCTTCGGTGCTGTGGCTGAGCTCGATCGTCCGGCGCGAGAGCGCGTTCGCGGTCTGCACGAACCGATCGAGCAGCAGGTAGCTCGCGACGATGGCGCCGCAGGAAGCGAAGTGGGCGCTGAGCAGAGCGCGATCCATGCCCGTCACCCGCGCCACGACGTCGTGGGTCCAGCCGACGAGGGTGATCGCCACCGCGAGCACGAAGAGCCGCGCCTCGGTGCGCGTGGCGTGACGACCGACCGCCACGAGGAAGGCGAACGCGAAGACGATGCCGAGCACGATGACGACGTACGTCGGACCGAGCAAACGCGCGTCCGTGCGACCCCCGAGCTCGCGCACGTGCGCGGGATCGGCGAAGAGCCCGGTGGCAGCGAGCACCGCGAAGATCAGCGTGAGCCACGCGAGGGTGTGCACCGAGCCGGCGCGCGGGCGCTCGAGGACGAAGCTCGAGAAGAGGACGTAGCTCGTGAGCACGCAGCCGCCCGACACGTACGCGAGGCTCTGCAGCCACGCGCTCGCGTTCTCGTCCGGCGCCTCGAGCAAGAGCGCGTTGGACGCGCACTCGAGCGCGACCGAGCACGCGAGCGCCACGTGCGCGACGTACTCGCGGCCGCGCTCGCGCAGGTAGAGGAAGAACGCGATGAGCCCGCTGAAGACGTGGACCGCGAACCACGCCCAGAGCACGCCCGAGCCGAAGCTCACGACGAGACCTCGCGGATCGCGGAGAGCCGCCCTTCCCCGCTCTCGCCCACCGGGATCGGCACCAAGCTCGTGCGCTCGCGGGGGAGCACGAGGCGGATCGTGGTGCCCGCTCCGTGCTTGCTGTCGATCTCCACACGGCCGCCGTGGTTGCGGATGACACGATCGACGATCGCGAGGCCGAGGCCGGTGCCGGAGGGGCGCGTGGTGAAGAACGGGTTGCGGGCCTTCGCGCGGACGATGGTGTCCATGCCTTCGCCGGTGTCGGCGAACGAGAGCGCGACCGCGGCCTTCCCGTCGAGGTCCGCCACCTCCGATCTCACGGTCAACGTCCCACCGCTCGGCATCGCCTGAAGCGCGTTCTCCACCACGTTGACGAGCGCGTGACGCAGGAGCTCGGGATCGCCGTGCACGGTCTCGGGGCCGTCGAGGTGCCACTCGATGTGCACGAGCTCGGCGTGGGCGATCCCGCTCAGCGCACGATCCAACACGCGCCGCGTGAGATCGCGGACCACGAGCTCGCGCCCCTTCGGCACCACGGGCTGCGCGTACGCGAGCAGGTCGTGCACCAAGCGGTTCAGGCGATCGGTCTCTTCGTCGAGGATGTCGAGCAACGTCGCGCGATCGGCGTCCGAGACCACGCGACGACGCAGGCCGGAGACGGAGTTCTTGATCACCGCGAGCGGGTTGCGGACCTCGTGTGCGATCACCGCCGAGAGCTCACCGACCGCCGCGAGCTGCTCCTTGCGCACGAGTCGCTCTTGGGTCTGACGCAGCTCTTCATAGGCCTGCGCGAGCTCGGCGGTCTTCCCGCGCAGCTCCTCGCTCGCGCGCACGAAACGATCGAGCAACGCATAGCTCATCGCGAACACGAAGAGGATGCCCGCGTGATCGAGGAGCGTCGGTGCGCGCAGGACGCCGAGACGGATCGCGAGATCGTGGAGCGCGGCGACGACGCCGACGAGCGCGCTCACGACGAGCAGACGCGCGGGTGCGGGAGAGAGCTCGGAGAGGAGCGCAGGAGCACGGAGCTGCCGCACCAGCGGATACGTCGCAATCGAGGTGGTGGCCCAGAGGACCGCCACGTGGACTTGGCCGAAGATCGTGGTGCGCGGCGACGGCGCGTGCAGCCCGCCCCATCGCCACGTCGGCGCCTCGGGTGCGGTGTCGATGCCGAGCCCGGCGACCTCGAGCGCGAGGCCGACGACCGCCCACGTGTACGCGAAGCCTCGCAGCCTGGATCGGCGCCCCGTGAGCTCGCCCGCGAAGTCCACGTAGAACGCGGCCGCGACGGAGAGCCCGACGGATCCGATGCGCAGCGCGAACGAAGACTCCGCGAACGTCGCCGCGTCGACGTGCAGCGCGTTGGAGACCGCGATGATCGCGAAGCCCCCCGTGAGCAGCCCGAAGGCGAGGTACTCGCGCTCACTGCGTCGACGCCAATAGAGCGTGACGTGGTAGGCGCAGAGGTACGCGTAGACGGCTGCCCAAGCGAGCAGGACCGTCGCCAGCGTGCTCATCGCCCCCTCCCCCGCCTCATCGCCCGCATCGCTCCGACGTCACGTCCTCCTCGTTCATCGCGCAGCCCTTCATCGCTCGGGCCGCACGATGCGCGTCTGCCCCGCACGCACGAAGAGGAAGCGCACGCTCTCCCCCGCCTCGCTGCGGAACACGAGCTCGTATTGCCCTTCGTCGAGCGCGAGGGTCACGGGCGGCGCGCCGAGCTCGCGGACGCGCTCCTCGTCGCGACGTCGCAGCGCGATCTGCACGGCTTGCTCGGAGGCCTCGATCACGAGCAGACCTTGGCCCTCCGCCACCGCGACCTGGGGATCGACGAGCGTCGGCACGGTGCGACCGAACGAGAGCTCCGAGGCCTCGGCCGATCCTGGTTCCACGGGCGGCGGCTCGGCCGGATCCGTCGACGTCGGCGACACGGGTGGCGCGGGTGGCTCGGAGGGCTCGTTCGTCGCGGCCTCCGACGGATCGGTCGATGGCATCGATCCCGCCGAATCGGGCTGCGTCGAGGTCTCGCCGGAGTCGCCACGCGTCGCGTCGCCGCGGAGGGTGCGCCAACCGAAGTATCCCGCGACCCCGAAGAGCAGCACGAGCACGATCCAACCACCGACTCCGAGCCCCGAGCGCTCTTCCGGCTCGGGCGGCCGCGGCGTCGGCGCGCTCGCTCTGGCGCTCGAAACCGTGCTCGCCGACTTCGTCTCCGCGGCGCTCTTCGCGCTCGGTGTCCCTGCATCCTTCGCGAGCTCGGACTTCGGCTCGCCCTTCGCCGGTTCGGGCTTCGACTCCCTCGCGCGCGCGTCGCGTCCCTGCTCGGGCGATGCTTCGCGCGTCGCCTCGGCGTCCTTCTCGCGTGCGCGCAGCTCCAGCGGCGCCGGCGCAGGCTCGGCGGGCTCGTTCGGGCTCGGGGCCTCGGGCACGAAGCTACGCCGCGGCGGAGGCGGCGGCTCGGGAGGCGGGTTGGTCGGCGCGTGAAGGAGCTCGGAGACCTCGTCGACCTCCGACTCTTGCGCGCTCGCATCGACCAGCGCGACCGCAGGGATTCCGTCCGACGTTTCGGGCTCCGCCGAGCTCGGCTCCACCGCCTCACGGGGCCTCGGCGGCAACGAGGGCTTCGCGGCATGGGTCTTTCGGGCCTCCAGCGCGGAAGCCACGAGGTCCTCGCCGTCCTCGTCGCGCACGGAGGTCACGGCGCCACGCCGCGCGAGGTCGACGAGCGCCGTCTCGAGCGCGACCGGCGACACGCGCCCATCGACCCACAACGCACGCGGGCTCTCGCCGCCCGCGACGCGCTCGACGAGCTGTCGCGTCTCGCCGATCGACGTGCGCAAGAACGCCTGCAACAGCAGCTCGTCGAAGCGCACGAGCGCGACGCGCGAGAGGTTCGCCCCCGAGACCGCGTCCACGTGCGCCCCGAGTCGCTCCGCAGCCTCCGTGAGCAGCGCCTCGCTGTCACCGCGCAACGAAGGCCGCGCGCTCCCTTCGGCGTCGTCCACCGTGAAGCGGCCCGAGCTGACGCCGAGCAGCGCGGGGAGCGTGCGCTCGCCCCGCGCGAACGAGCCGTCCGTCGCAGTCCGCGTCACGTCCACCACCTGACCGCCGCGCACGTCGACCTCGAAGAGGCTCCATGCATCGCGCAGCGTCACACGCGCGTCGCTGCGAAGATCGGCGGTGGCGCGCAAGAGCGCACGCACGCCGACCACCTCGATGCGCCCGCGCACCTCGCCGCCCGCCCGCAGCCGAGCCTCCAGCCGCGCGCGCGGACGCAACACCTCGCGCACCTTCGAGAGGATCTGCCCGCTGCCGGCTTCTTTCCGGAGGTATCCGCTCGCCCCCGACTGCAGCTCGCGCATCCGCTGGAGGAAATCTTCCTTCCACGACAGCAAGATCACCGGCACGTCCGCGAGCCCCGGATCGCGCTTGAGCTCGCGACACAGCGCGAGCCCGTCGAGGCGCGGCATCAAGATGTCGCTCACGATCACGTCGGGCCGACGACGCCGCGCTTCGTCGAGCGCCTCGCGACCGTCCTCGCACTCCACCGCGTGCGCGCCCGCTTCGCGCAGCAGCCCCGCGAAGAACCAGACCACGGCCGGATCGTCGTCCGCGACGATCACGCGGCGACCTTCGAGCGAGACCTCGTCGCCCCCGCGATCCTCTTCTTCGTCACCCGCGAGCGCCATGAACGCGGGGCCGCCCCGCCGCGCGCCGTCGCGGAAACGCACCTTGCCGTGCGAACGATCCGCCAGCTCGGTGCGGACACGCGCGATCGTCGCCCACGCCGCCGCGAGCAGCTCGGATCCGTCGCCGAGCTCGATGCGTTGATCGCGACCGCTCGCCGCCGCCTCCACGAGGCCGCGCCGGATCTCGCGCGCGATGCGATCGGCGACCTCTTCGACCGTCGCTTCGCCGAGCCCCTCCGAGCTCGGCCCGCTGCGCTCGCGCACCGCGAGCCGATCGACGAGCCGACGGATCGCACCCGGCGTCGCTGGCTTGTGCAGGATCGCGTCGACGCCACGCTGGCGCAGCTCCTCTTCGTCGACCGGGGTCGACTCGTCGAGCAGCACGCCGACCGGCACGAGCTCCGTCGCGGCGTCCGCGTGCAGACGAACCACGAGATCCGGCACCGAGGCCAGCGCTCGCACGTCCACCAAGACCACGTCGGGCGCGACCGTGCGCGCGAGACGAAGCCCCGCCTCCGCGTCACCCGCCCCGAAGAGCTCGTAACGCTCGCCCGGCAGCGCCTCGCGCACCGCGGCCTGCGTCTCGACCGCGTCGATCACGAGCACGCTCACGACGGTGTCGAGCGGCGCCTCCGGTCGCGCGGGGAGTCGACCGAGCCCACTCGTCGAGGCGGTCATCACGCCCCCGGTCGCGCCGTCTGCGCGCGAGGTCGCAGCCGGCGACGGGAAGCCCGGCGACGATGCGGTCCGCGCGGCCGGAAGCTTCGCGGACGACGTGGAGGTCGGGCGCGGAGAGGCGGTCGAAGCGGCCGACGACGACGTGACCGACGCCGCGGGCACCGAGGCTGGCCGCGGGACCACGAGCCCCGGCGACGACGGAGACCGCGGCGCGGGCGGCAATCCCGCCGAAGCGCGCGGCGCCGGCGCGGAAGGAGGGCGGGGAATCGGATACGCCGACTCGTACGCTTCGTCGCCGGGCGCCGACGCCCGCGGGCCGCTCGGGTACACCGAGCCGCGCTCTTCTTCCCCCTGCCGACCGAGCGCGGGCAGCGTGGTCGAGAGCAACGTCAGTGCGTCGAGATCGTCCTGCGAGAGCCCGCCGTCCTTCGCCGCGTCGAGGCTCTGGATGCCCTCCTTCAGCGCGGTCGCGAGCGCGTCGAGCCGAAAGACCTGCGCGGACGCGTAGAGCGCGTGCAGCCGGCGTCGCAGCTCCTCGCGCGGTCGTGCCGCGTTCGGCGTCGCCACCAGCAGCGCGATGGCCCCCTTCAGCTCCTGTCCCTTGCGAGGCAGCCCATCGACGAAGCGGGCGCGCGCGACGCCGAGAGCGGTGCCGGATTTCTGAGCCATCGCGCGCGACTATATCGCGGTCGGCGGCGGTTGGTGGCGAAGTCTCCGTTCGCCGCGCCACGTCGATCTCGAAGCCGATCTCCGGCCTGATTTCGAAGCCGATCGGGGCGCCGATCTCGGAGCCGATCGCCCCCCGTCTCCGGGCCGCGCTCTCGCTCCGTCGTGGGCCCTCGAGCCCCCGAGCCACACCGAGTCGCGCGCTCCGACGCGCGCATCGTCGCGTCACACGCGCCCTTGACCGAGCGTGGTCGTGCGAACAAGCCTGCCATCCCTTCGCGCGCGGCGTCCGCGCGCCCGAGATCGAGCGATGAGCGACACCCACGACGACGAGATCCTCCCCAAACAATACGCGCCCTCCGCCGTGGAGAAGCGCTGGTACGAGTTCTGGGAGGACAACGGCTTCTTCGTCGCGAGCGGCGACGAGTCCGATCCGCGTCCGACCTACACCATCGCGATCCCGCCCCCGAACGTGACCGGCACCCTCCACATGGGCCACGCCTGCCGCACGACGTTCGAGGACGTGCTCACGCGTTACCACCGCATGCGCGGCTACGACGCGCTCTGGATCCCGGGCACCGATCACGCCGGCATCGCGACCCAGGTCGTGGTGGAGCGCCTGCTCGCGCGCGAAGGCAAGACGCGCCACGAGCTCGGCCGCGAGAAGTTCGTCGAGCGCGTGTGGGAGTGGAAGAAGACCTCCGGCGACCGCATCTACGAGCAGCAGCGCAAGATGGGCTCGAGCTGCGACTGGACGCGCGCGAAGTTCACGATGGATCCCGACCTCTCGCACGCGGTGCGCGAGGCTTTCGTGCGCCTCTACGAAGAGGGCCTCATCTACCGCGGCACGCGCCTCGTGAACTGGGACGTGGTCACGCAGACCGTGCTCTCGGACCTCGAGGTGGAGACGAAGGAGGGCGTCGACGGGGAGCTCTTCGAGTTCGCGTACCCCGTGGTCGACGCGAACGGCGCCTCGAAGGGCGAGGTCGTGGTCGCCACCACGCGCCCCGAGACGATGCTCGGCGACACCGCGCTCGCGGTGCACCCGGACGACGAGCGCTACACGCACCTCCACGGCTGCTTCGGCAAGCACCCCTTCGTCGATCGCCTCGTGCCGATCATCACCGACGCGGTGCTCGTCGATCCGAAGTTCGGAACCGGCGTGGTGAAGGTGACGCCCGCGCACGATCCGAACGACTTCGCGACCGGCAAACGCCACGGCCTGCCCGAGATCAACATCTTCCACCTCGACGGTCGCCTGAACGCCGAGGGCGGCCCCTTCGAGGGCCTCGACCGCTTCGTCGCCCGCAAGCAGGTGAAGGCGAAGCTCGACGAGCTCGGCCTCGCGCGTGGCAGCAAGAAGCACGTGATGACGCTCCCTGTCTCGCAGCGGAGCGGCGCGGTGGTCGAGCCGATGATCTCGACCCAGTGGTTCGTGAAGATGGAGCCGCTCGCGATCCCCGCCATCGACGCGGTCGAGAGCGGGAAGATCCAGATCCTCCCGGAAGACTGGTCGAAGACCTACTTCCACTGGCTCCGCAACATTCAGGATTGGTGCATCAGCCGCCAGCTCTGGTGGGGCCACCCGATCCCGGCGTTCTATTGCGGTTCTTGCGAGCACGTGAACGTGACCCGCGAAGATCCGACCGCGTGCAGTCAGTGCGGCTCGACGGATCTGAAGGCGGATCCGGACGTGCTCGACACCTGGTTCAGCTCGGCGCTCTGGCCCTTTTCGACCCTCGGCTGGCCGAACGACACCCCGGATCTGCGCCGTTATTACCCGACGCAGGACATGGAGACGGGCTACGACATCCTGTTCTTCTGGGTCGCGCGCATGATCATGATGGGCATGCACTTCATGGGAGAAGTGCCTTTCAACCGCGTGCTCCTCGCGGGCCTCGTCACGGACGAGCGCGGCGAAAAGATGTCGAAGGTGAAGGGGAACGTGATCGATCCCCTCGACGTGATCCACGGCGCCAAGCTCGACGACTTGATCGCGAAGGCCGAGTTCAACGGCAGCAAGCCGCAAGGCCTCGACTACATCAAGAAGACCTACCCGAGCGGCTTCGCGGAGTACGGCACCGACGCGCTGCGGATGACGCTGCTCTCGTACTCGCCGCAGTCGCGCCGCATCGCGCTCTCGCTCAAGCGCGTCGAGGGCTACCGCAACTTCGCCAACAAGCTCTGGAACGCCGCGCGCTACGCCCTCCCGAAGGTCGGCGCCGCGGTCGCGACGGGCGAAGCACCGCCCGCGAAGGCCCTCGCGAACCGCTGGATCCTCTCGCGCCTCGCGCACGCGCTGGACGTCGCCAACGAAGGCCTCGCCGCCTACCGCCTCGACGAAGCCAGCGGCGCTCTCTACCACTTCGTCTGGGACGAGCTCTGCGACTGGTACCTCGAGCTCTCCAAGCCGCTCCTCGAGAGCGACGACGCCGCAGCGGTCGACGAGACGCGCGCGGTGCTCGTGCACGTGATCGAGACGACCCTGCGCGCGCTGCACCCCATGATGCCCTTCGTCACCGAAGAGATCTGGCATCGCGTCTCCAAGAGCGACGGCCTCGGGGCGCACCCCCGCGACGCGAGCAAGCCGCGCAGCCTGATCGTCGCGCGCTTCCCGACCGCGGAGGTCGACGGACGCCGCGACGAGGCGGCCGAGCGCGAGCTCGCGATCCTGCAGGCGTTCGTGGGCAGCGCGCGCTCGATCCGCGCCGAGCACGACCTCCCGTGGGCGCGGCCGATCGCGATCCACTACCTTGCGGAGACCGCCGCGGCCGACGTGCTCGCGCGCGAGGCGCGCCTCATCGGGAGCCTCACGAACGCGTCGCTCCACGTGGCCGCCGCGAGCAAGCTCGACGATCCCCACGCGCACTTCGCGAACGCGGCGATCTTCGCGAACCCCGGCGTGAAGGCCGTCGTGCCCGACGTGATCGATCCGCAGAAGGAGCGTGAGCGGCTCGAGCGCGAGCTCAAGAAGCTCGGCAAGGACCTCGACGTCCTCGTGAAGAAGCTCGGCAACGCGTCGTTCGTGGATCGCGCGCCGGCGGACGTGGTCGAGAAGGCCCGCCAAGATCGCGGCGATCTCGAAGCGCAAAAGGCCCAGCTCGAAGGCGCCCTCGCGCGCCTGGGAGCGTGACGTGACGAAGCCCGAAGCGAAGCCCGACGCGCCGAAGCCCGACCCGTCGAGCACCGAGGCCGACGTGGCACCGTCGAACGCGCCACCGTCCGACGCCGTCGTGTCGGGCGCGCTCGATCCCTTCCTCGGCGTGTGGGAGCTCGATCCCAGCCGCTCGGTCTACGAGGTCGGCGGCGCGCCACGGCGAGCGACCTACGTGCTCGAAGCGGTTGACCACGAAGGGACCCGCGCGCTCCGCGTCGCGATGGCGTGGATCAGCGCAGAGGGCGAGCCGCTCTCGCTCGCGCTCGTCACGCACGTGGACGGCATCGCGCGCCCCATCACGACCGAAGCGAAGCCCACCCTCACCGGCGACGCCGACGCAACCACGGAAGACGACGAGCGCCCGAGCTCCGTGCGCCCACCCGCGCCCGTCGACACCCTCGGCTTCGACCTCGTCGATCCGCGCACCCTCGACAGCATCGCGTACCGCCTCGGCGAGCCGCGCGCGCACGTCCGCCGCACGTCCGCCGCACGCTCTCCGAGGACGGCCGCGAGCTGCACGTCGTGCAGACCTTCACGATGGACGACCGCCTCCAGCTCGTGAACGAGAGCTGGTACGTGCGCGGCTGAGCGAGAACGAGAGCAAGTGGCGCCAGCGCGCGCCGGCATCTCCGCGATCGATCGTCGACGTGGTCGTCGTGATCGTGATCGTCGTCGTGATCGTCGTCGTGATCGTCGACGTGAGCGTGGTCGGCGACGTGAACGGCGACGGGAGACGCCTCGTCGACCGAATCCGGCCGACGCGGCGCTCGACACCGCTCTCACGAGCGGTTGCGACGACACGCGGCGAACCTCAGTCCGCGACGTTGTTCTTCTGATCCTCGAGCAGCCCGAGGCCGATCGACATCGCGCGCCGCACTCGATCGAGCAGCGCGTCGTCGGTCGCGATCTTCTGCCGCGCCCGCCCGAGCTGCGTCTCCAGATCGGCCTTCGCCGCCTCGAGCGCCGCCACCCGCGACGTCAGCGAGTCCACGTCGCCTTCGAGGCTGCGGATGCGCGCGTTCGCCGCATCCAGCTCGTTCCCGCGCGACGCGTGCGCCGCCTCGAGCTCCGCGTGCTTCGACTCCAGCGCCGCCTTCGCCGCCTCGACGTCCGCCTTCGCGCTCGAGGTCGCCGCGAGCGAGTCGTTCGCCGTCTGCAGCTTGCCCTCGGTGTCGGCGAGCTTTCGCCCGAGCAGCGCCAGCTCCTTCGAGTGCTCGGCGTCCGCGTCCGCGAGCGCCTTCGTCTTCGCCGCCTCGAGCTCCGAACGCAGCGCCCCGAGCGCCGCGACCTTCGCCGCCTCCAGCTCGCTCGCTTGCGCGCCGAGCGCGTCCGCCTTCGCGGTCTCGAGCTCCATCCGCAGCGCGTCTTGCGCGGCCGCGTGCTGCCCGCGCAAGTCTTCGAGCGCCGCCGCGTGAGCCGCCGACGCCGACGCGCTCGCGGTCGCGTGCTCCTCGCGCAGCGCCGCCAGCGTCGCGTCGCGCGCCGCTTCGAGCGCCGCCACCGCGCTCGAATGCTCGTTCCGCAGCGTGTCGATCGCCGACGCGTGCTCGCCGCGCAAGCCCTCCATCGCCGCCGCGTGCGCCTCGTCCTTCGCCTCGATCGCCGACGCGTGCGCGTGGTCCTTCGCCGCGAGCGCCGACGCGTGCTCCTGATCCTTCGCTGCGATCGTGGCCGCGTGCGCCTCGTCCTTCGCCGCGTTCGCCGCCGCGTGCTCGGCGCGCATCGTCGCGATCGCGCTCGCGCGGCTCTCTTCCAGCTCCTGCTGCTTGGCCGCCGCCGCCGCACGTGTCGCGTCGAGATCGGCCTCGAGCTTCTTGCCCTTCTCTTCGCTGCGCTCGAGCCGCCCCTTCAGGTCGTCGCCGCGCTTGGTCGCCGCGTCCTTGTCGGTCTGCAGCGCCTCGATCTGCTCGCGCGCCGTCGCGAGCTGCCGCTCGAACGCGAGCTTCTCGTCTTCGACGTCTGCCTTCGCGCGCTCGACCGCGAGGTTGCGATCGCGCAGATCCAGGAGCTCCTTGTCCCGCGCCGTGACCTGATCGCGGAGGTTCAGGATCTCCTTGTCCTTGCTGTTCAGCTTCTCGCGGAGATCGAGGAACTCACGGCTCGAGATGCCTCCGCCGCCACCCTTGGCCTTGAGCTGCGCGACCTCCTTCTCGAGATCGGCGACCTTCGCCTGGAACGTCGCCGACTGCGTCTCCAGCGACGACACCTTCGACGCGTTCGCGCTCGCCTCGGCGAGCGCAGTCTCGAGCTCCGCGATGCGCGCGTGTGCGGCATCGAGCGCGCCATCGTCGACCGCCACGACCGCCGACGCGACCTCGCGCGGAGGAGGCGGCGAAGGCGCACGCGCGGCGGGCGGCGGCGGCGGGGTCGGTGCGGGCGGAGACTGCGACGCGCGCACGACGGCCTCGAAGTCCGCCGCGCTCACGATCGCGGTGTGATCCTCTTCATCGTCGTCGAAGTCCGCCATCACCTCGGGCTCGGGCTCCAGCGCGGGAGCCGGCGCCTCGGCCACCATCAACGCGTCGAACGCGTCCTCCGCGAAGGCGTCGATCTCGTCGTCCACGCTCTGGCGCGAGAGCACCTGCGTGGAGTCGGGCTCCGCGCCGTCCGCGACGGCCACGAACTGCCGGATGCGCGCGAGCAGCGCGTCGAACGGCACGGGCTTCTTCACGTAGTCGTCGGCGCGCGTGCGCAGCTTCTGGTGCTGCTCGAAGATCTCGTCCGCGTTCGGATCGGCGGAGAGGATCAGCAGCGGCACGCTCGCGAGCTCCGGATCCTTCTTGATCTTCTTGCAGACCAAGAAGCCGTTCATGCCCTGCAGCTCGATGCTCAGGAGGATGAGATCCGGCTTCGCGGCCGCCGCGCGATCGAGCCCCTTGTTGCCGTCCGCCGCGACGTCGAGCTCGACCGCACGCGTCGCGAAACCACGCCGAAGCTCGGCCGTGAAGTGGGGGTCGCTCTCGAAGACGAGGATCCGATGCGCCATGATGCTCCCTGCGCCCGCCGCACGATCGCGACGACCGCGCGAGGGTATCCGCCCCGCGCGAACGAGGTCAACGTCGCTGTAATGGAAAACCCCGTATTTCCCGCACGTTCGAGGGCAGACCTTGAGCGCCTCAGCGCACGCGCGCGACCACCGGCGACCGAAGCTCGCCGAGTCCTTCGATGCGCACCGTCACCGTCTGCCCCGCCGCGAGCGGCCCGACCCCCTCCGGCGTGCCCGTGAGCAAGAGGTCGCCCGGCTCCAGCGTCATCACGCGCGAGGCGTAGGCCACGAGCTCGTACGGCGGGAACACCATCGCGCTCGTCCGCGAGCGCTGACGGATCTCCCCGTCCACGTCGACCTCGATCGCGAGGTCGTTCGGATCGACGCCCGTGACGACCGCGGGCCCCAGCGGGCAGAAGGTGTCGAAGCTCTTCGCACGCGTGAACTGCACGTCCGCGCGCTGGAGGTCGCGCGCCGTGACGTCGTTCGCGATGGTGAGACCGAAGACGCCCGCACGCGCCTCGTCGAGGCTCGCGTCGCGCAGGCGTCGACCGATCACCAGCGTCAGCTCGCCCTCGTGCTCGACCCGCGCGCTCTCCGGCGGGAGCGCGATGGGCTCCCCAGGCCCCGCGATCGCGCTCGGCGGCTTCAGAAAGAGCAGCGGCTCCTTCGGCACGTCGTTGCCGAGCTCGGCGGCGTGGGCGCGGTAGTTCCTGCCGATGCACACCAGCTTGCTCGGCTCGGCCGGCGCGAGGAGCGTGACCTCCTCGAGCCGGACGCGCGCGCCGTCGCTGGGCGAGAGCCACGGGGCGCGGTCGAGCAGCACGAGGTCGTGATCGGACTCGCGAGCCCAGCGAGGTCCATCGTCGGTGGCGATGCGGTAGAAGCGCATGGCGCGGATCTACGCGAGCCGACGCGCGGACGCGAGCAGGTCGTGAGTGGTCGCGCTCGGCTCCTCCTCGGCGTCGTCGAGGTGAGAACGCCGCCGAACACTCCGAGCGCTGCGCACGACCCCGCAACCTGCAGACGCGCGGAGACGATGCCGACCCCGACCGTGAGCGCGACTCCGACCGTGACCGCACGGGACCCCGACGGACGGGACAGAGACGGTCGCGACATCGACCGGGCGACATCACCGTGAGCGCACGGGACGCGACCTCGACCGGGGCATCTCCGTGAGCGCACGCGACGTCGACTGCGCGCGCTTCGCGTAGAGTTCGAGCATGACCGACGACAACGATCCGAAGTCCCCCAAAGACGAGCTCTTCGAAGCCCTCGATCACTTCAAGAGCGCGGCGTCCCTGTTCTTCGAGCGCGCCGCCTCGAGCAAGCCCGTGAAGAAGGTCGCCGAGGGCGCCAAGAAGATCGAGCCCGCGCTCGCCGACGTCGGCCACAAGGTCGCCGAAGGCGTCACCGACGTCGGTCACAAGGTCGCCGAGGGCGCCAAGAAGATCGAGCCCGCGCTCGCCGACGTCGGCCACAAGGTCGCCGAGAGCGCCAAGAAGGTCGAGCCCGCGCTCGCCGACGCCGGGCAGAAGGTCGCCGACGCGGGGAAGAAGGTCGAGCCCGCGCTCGACGAAGCGGTGAAGGCGGTCGAGTCGACGTCGAAGCGGGTCGAGCACGCCGCGAAGGAAGCCTTCGATCGCCTCGACCCCGCGTTCGAGAAGGCGACGAAGGAAGCGGAGCGCGTGCTGCACAAGCTCGGCACCCAGGCCGAGCCGGTCGCACGTCAGCTCGCGGAGGAGCTCGGGCGGCTGACCTCGCGGCTCGGGGAGGCGATGGCGGAGCTCGGTAAGCGGGGCAAGGAGCCGCGCGAGGACGACCGCGAGGACGAGCGCAGTGAGGAGCGGCGCGAGAAGGACGAGTGAATCGAGCCGAGCGACGTGCCTTCGCGCGTCGAGTCGATCCGCGCGCGACTCGAGCGAGCAGACCACGCGTCGAGGAAGCTGAACCATGGCGTGGCTCGGGGCGTTCGTGCTCACCCAGCTCGTCGAGGCCCCGCTCTACGCGTGGTGCCTCCGACGCTGGAGCACGTCGCCGACGTGGGAGCGCGTCGCGGTCGCGTTCCTTCCCTCCGCGCTCACCCACCCGCTCCTCTGGCTCGGGTTTCCGACCCTTCGCGAGCACCTCTCGTACGTGGCCGCGGTCGGGGTGGCGGAGGCGCTCGTCGTCGTCGTCGAGGCCGTGGTGATCGCGCGATTTCTCGACGCCGCACCCGTCCCGGGTCGCGTCGCGCTCGCGTTCGGCGCGGCGGGGGTCGTCAACGCGCTCTCGGTCGCCGCGGGTCTCGCCAGCCGAGCTCTGTTCGACTGGCCGTGACCGTCGTGCGCGCCGCCCGCACGGTCGGAAAGCGACGCCGGAGCGCAGCGATCCCGAGCCCGATCTCACGATCGCCCCGTGGGGGTTCTCTCCGCCCGGACCGCATCACCCCGAGGGGTTCACCCGCCCGGATCGCACCGCGACTCGCCCCGAGGGGTTCGCCCGCACGGGGCGCACGTTCGAGCGCGCGACGCGCTTCAGAGCACGTAGTCCTTGAGGCGCTCGATGTCGCGCAGCGCTTCGAGCTTCGCGAGCCCCGCCGTCTCGACCTGCCGCACGCGCTCACGCGTGAGGTTCATGATCTCGCCGACCTCTTCGAGCGTGATGCCACCGCGATCCGCCACGTCGAGCGCGCAGGTCTCGGTCATCTCCCAGACCTCCACGTCCGGGAAGTTCAGCTTGATGCTCCCGCGCACCGGGTGGACGTCGACGTAGAGGTGGTACTTGCAGCTCACGAACGGGCACGGACGCTCCATGTCGGCGCACGCCGCGCGGCTCACGGGCTTCCAGTAGTCCGTCTCCGGGTAGAGCAGACGACCGCGGTTGAGCTCGCTCTTGCTCAAACGACGAATCGAGATCGTCCGCGCACGCGCGCGCGACCGGCGCTTGCGACGACCACGCTTTCGCTCCGGTCGAACGGCAGCATCGGAGAGCGTCTCGTCACCGAGCTCCACCACGTCTTCCTGAACCAACCGGATCGCCACATTCTCCGCCATGACACCCTCCCTGGATCGCCTCGTCCGTGCCCGATCGACTCCTCGCCGATCACCGAGCTGCCTGTTCACGACTACCGAACTGCCCCGGCATAACCGCGTCAGCGCTTCAGAGAGCGGCCCGTGACATGCGCGCGTTCATCGTCAGACGACGCTCCATGTCCTCGAGCTTCTGCAGGAGGTCTTCGCCCACCGCCTGCGCCTCTTCGAGCTGACGAACGAGCACCGTCTCGCCCACGTTGCTCGTCGACTTCTTCACCGAGTCGGCGGGTTCAGCCGCCGATTTTTCGACCGAGTCGGACGGTTCGACCGCCGACTTCTTTCCTTTGAATGCCGACTCGAAAGCGGCATAGACACGCGCCATCTGGCGCCCCAGCGCCTCGATGTCTCCGCGCACGAAGAGGAACTCCCTCTGGATCTCCTCGATCGTGAACCCGAGCCCCATCAACTGGCGCAGATGGACGAGCTGCCGGATGGCCGTCGCGGGATAGAGCCCCTGCGAGCCGCGGTGCTTGCCCTTGCGCCCGACCCGGCGGCTGCGCGGCAGCAGCCCGAGCTGGACGTACTTGCGGAAGGTCGCCTCGGTGAGGCGTTCGCCCTTCTCCACGAAGGTGTCGACGATCTGTTGCACCCCGAGCCCCTCGGGGTGAGCGGCCTCGAGTGCGTCGAGCTCGGCCTCCGAGAACGGCTCCGCGGCCGCGCCGGAGCGGCGCGTCGGAAGCATCGGCTGATCTCGTTTGGAGGTGGCCATGACGTCGAACACGCGCGAATGTATTCCATTGAAAAGAAACGCGGCAACAAAAATGCGCAACGCTCGCACACGCGTGTGACTAACTTGCTTTCTCACGAGATTTCGGGAGGTTCGAGGCGCCAACTGCCCATCGGAGCGAGCTCGCGAGGACCCGACGCGAACGATTTTTTCGGGACCGACCGGCCCTCGGCGCAGGTCTGGGCGATCGCCCCGTCTCACTTGCGATCGCAGTTGCTACCGAGCGGCGCCCCCGACACGCTTCGCCGATGCGTGTCCTCGCCCTCGCTTGCGTCTTCTTCTCGCTGCTCGGCTCCACGTGCGGTGGCGAGCCCAAGAACGTCGGCGAGCCCTGCTCGGACAACGACGAGTGCGCGCGCGGCCTCTGCGTGCAGGGCGCGGGCGGCGGCGACGAGGCGCTGTGCACGCGCTCCTGCGCATCCAGCGACGAGTGCCCGAACGGCTGGACCTGCAGCGGCGCGACGCAGGACAACGTGTTGATCTGCCGCCGCGGCGACGCGACCCCGTTCGGGCAGTGACGTCGCCTGGCTCGAGCCTCGCGGGCGTCCTCGTGCGCGCGAACGGACGGCGACCGTTCACCACGAGCGCGCCCACGAGAATGCCGCCGCGGGCCCTGTCGGCACGACGACTGCTGGGCGTCCTCGACATCGGAAGACGTTGACGGGCGCCGCCGCCCTGGACTACGCCCCTCGCACGTCTTCGTCCTCGCGCGGAGACACGCGTTCACCGCGGCATCTCACGCCCGCACGTGAGACGCGACCGACACGACGATGGATCCCCGCGCCTGGCGACGATTTCGGAAGAACAAAGGTGCCCTCTTCGGAGGCGTGCTCGTCCTCTTCGTCACCCTCACCGCGATGTTCGGGCCGCTGCTCGCGCCCCACGATCCGAACGAGCAGTTCCGCGACACCCTGATCGCCGACGACGGAACCCTCGCGGGGATCGGTCAAATCGCCGGGCACCTCCTCGGTGCGGATGGCATCGGGCGCGACCACCTCTCGCGCCTCCTCCACGGCGGAAGCATCTCGATGCTCGTCGCCTACTTCGCGACCGCGCTCGCCATCGCCATCGGCACCTTCGCCGGCATCACCGCCGGCTACTTCGGAGGCTTCGTCGACACCCTCTGGATGCGCGGCGTCGATCTCCTGCTCTCGCTTCCCTTCCTGCTCGTCGCCATCGCGCTCGTGCGCGTGATCGACGATCCCGCGCTCTGGGTCCTCGTGCTCATGATGGCGCTGCTCTCGTGGACCACCCTCGCCCGCGTCACGCGGGCCAAGACGATGCAGGTCCGCGAGCTCGAGTTCATCCAAGCCGCGCGCGCGCTCGGCATGAGCCACACCCGCATCCTCTTCCGCCACGTGCTCCCGAACGTGCTCGGCCCGATCATCGTGCTCGGGACCACCCTCGTCGCGCGCATGATCCTCTTCGAGTCGGCTCTCTCCTTCCTCGGCCTCGGCGTGCAGCCGCCCCAGGCGAGCTGGGGCTCGATGCTCCAAGAAGGCCAAGCGCTGCTCGACGCCACCCCGCGCCTGATGCTGCTCCCGGCCGCGCTCATCACGATGACCGTCTTCGGCTTCAACCTGCTCGGCGAAGGTCTCCGCGACGCCTTCGATCCCAAGGACTGAGCCCATGCCGATCGACGTGAGCCTCAACGGACGAGGGAACTGACCCGCATGGATCGCCGCATGGAACGCCTCGGCTGCGCCGCGCTCGCGCTCCTCGGAGCGGCGGGCTCGATCGCGTTCGCGTTCTTCCTGCCCGATCCGCCCGAAGCGCCGCGTTGGATGGGCGCGGGCGCACAAACCCCGCAGGTCGGCGGCACCTTCGTCTTCCACCACGAGGCCAACGTCCGCAGCCTCGATCCGCACGTCGCGTACGACGAGCTCTCGGGCATGGCCATCCGCCTGATGTTCGACGGCCTGCTCGACTACGACCACGAGTCGAACCTCGTGCCGAGCCTCGCGGAGGCGATGCCCACCGTCAGCGAAGACGGCCGCACCTTCCGCTTTCGCCTCCGACGCGGCGTGCGCTTCCACGCGATGGCGGGCCACGCCGAAGGCCGCGAGCTCGTCGCGGAGGACGTGCGCTGGTCGCTCCTCCGCCTGATGAGCCAAGACGTCGGCTCGCCCGGCTATCCGTTCTACGCGTCCATCGAAGGCGCAGACGCCTACCACGAAGGCAACGCGGACGACGTCGCCGGCATCCGCGTGGTCGATCGCTACACGATCGAGCTCCAACTGAAGGAAGCGGATCAGACCTTCCTCAACGCGATGGCGATGCCCTTCGCGTACCCGGTGCCGCGCGAGAACTACGAGCATTGGGGCGACGAGGTGAAGTTCCACCCCGTCGGCACCGGGCCGTTCGTGTTCGAGGCGTGGGAGCGTGGCGTTCAGCTCACCTTCGTCCGCAACGAACGCTACTGGCGCGACAAGCCGGGCCCGGAGCGGATGCTCTACCTCGAGAACATCGGGCGCGAGCTCGCGGCGCAGCGCTTCCGCAACGGCGACATCGACTCGATCCACCGCCAGTCGCCGAGCGACTACCGCTTCTTCAAGACCTCCGAGGCGTGGCGCCCGTACATGGTCGAAGAGCCGCGTGGCTCGACGTACGGTCTCGGCTTCAACTGCGAGATGGCGCCCTTCGACGACGTGCACGTGCGTCGCGCCATCGCGTTCGCCCTCGATCGCGAGGGCTGGTCGCGCGCGCGCGCCGGTCGCTTGCTCCCGGCCTCACAGCTCCTGCCACCTTCGATCCCCGGCTACGACCCGGAGCTGCCGACGCGGCAAGTCTTCGACCTCGAGCGCGCGCGCGAAGAGATGCGCCTCGCGGGCCATCCGAACGGACTCCCCGAGCCGATCACGGTCTGGATCACCGGCCAAGACGACACCTCACGCCAATACGGCGAGCTGCTCCAGTCCGACCTCGCGCGCATCGGCATCGACGTGCGCCTGCGCTTCGTGAGCTTCGCGGTCTATCTCACGGAGTCCGGCAAGCCGAACACCGTGCCCGCCTTCTTCACCGGCTGGAACCTCGACTTCCCGGATCCTTCCAACTTCCTCTTCCTCTTCGATCAGAAGTCGATCCACCCCGAGCACTCCGAGAACCGCGCGTTCTACCGAAACCCCGAGGTCGATCGGCTCCTCGCGGAAGGCAAGTCGGAGCGCGACCGCGAGCGCCGCCTCGGCCTCTACCGTCAGGCCAACGAGATCGTCGCGCGCGACGCCCCCTGGGCGTTCCTCTACTACACGCTCACGATGGAGCTCTGGCAGCCCCACGTGCGGAACTACGATCCGCACCCGGTGTGGTCGGAGGACTACCGCGAGGTCTGGCTCGACCTGCCGCGTGAGCGCGTCGCGCGCAGCCTCGCGGGCGTCGGCGGTCCCGTGCCCGCGCGCTTCTACCCGATGGGAGCGCTCCGATGATCGCGTGGCTGATCCGCCGCCTGCTCGTCGCGACCGGCGTGACCGTGGTCGTCATCGCGCTCGTGTTCTTCCTCGTGAACGCGGTCGGCGACCCCGCGGTCGCGACGCTCGGCCCGAACGCAGGCCCCGAACAGATCGCGGACTTCGAGCGAAAGAACGGCCTCGACGAGCCGGTGCTCCAGCAGTTCGCGAGCTACCTCGGCGTCGTCCCCTGCGTGCGCGACGCGTCGCCCGTGGCCGCGGAAGGCGGACACTGCGGGCTGCTCCAGGGCGACTTCGGCGAGTCGTTCTCCCACAACGAGCCGGTGTCCACGGTGATCGCGCACCGCCTCCCGCGCACGCTCCTGCTCGGCGTGGTCGCGATGATCTTCGAGCTGCTCTTCGGGCTCGGGGTCGGCATCCTCGCCGCGGTCCGCAGGAACACCTGGATCGACACCGGCCTCATGGCGCTCGCGTTCCTCGGAATCAGCTTGCCGAGCTTCGTCACGGGGCCGCTCTTCCTGAGCTGGTTCGGCTTCCGCTTCGGCTGGTTCCCGCTCGGCGGCTACGGCCTCGACTTCTGGGATCACGTCTACCACGCGATCCTCCCGGCCTTCACGCTCGCGATCATCGGCGCCGCGACCTACGCGCGTGTCATGCGCGGCGAGCTCGTCGAGACCCTGCGAAGTGACTTCGTACGCACCGCAGCGGCGAAGGGTCTGCCGCCCCGCCGCGTGGTCGGTCACGCGATCCGCAACGCGCTGCTGCCCGTCGTCACCCTCTTCGGCCTCTCGCTGCCGCTCCTCGTCGCGGGCGCGATCATCACGGAGAAGATCTTCGGCTGGCCGGGCATGGGTAGCCTCGCGATCGAGAGCATCGTGAACCTCGACGCACCCACCGTGATGGGCGTGGTCGTGGTGTTCGCGATCGCGGTGCAGATCGGCAACCTTCTCGCAGAC
>JALOQC010000147.1 GCA_025453555.1 Myxococcota bacterium
AGGCGGTGTCCCCACCGGCGCCACGATCGCGCTCGTGGTCGACGTCTCCACCTCGATGGACGCGCGCTCCGGCGAAGGCGACGACTCGCGCCTCGAACGTGCGGTCTCGGTCGGGCGCGAGCTCGCGCGCGCGCTGCCCCCCGGCGGTCGCATGATGGTGATCGCGGCTGGCGCCGAAGCCACGCTGCTCGCGCCTCCCACCGCCGACGGCGCGACGCTCTCGCGTGCGCTCGACGCGCTCGCGGCCTCCGGGACCGCGACCGATCTCGAAGGCGCGGTCGCGCTCGCGGCGGAGCGTCTGCGGAGCGCGCCGTCGGGCAGCCGCATCTTGCTGCTCACCGACGGCGCAGAGGACGGCGAGGTCTCGCTCGACACCCGCGGGGTCCCCGTCGAGGTGCAGCTCGTCGGACCCGAGGCGCCCGCCGAAGGAACCGCGCCGACCGACAACGTCGGCATCGTCGAAGCGGACGCGCGCGGCCGCGTCGGCGAAGGTCCCGATCGCGCGGATCTCTTCGCGCGCCTCCGCAACTACGCGCGCGCGCCGGTCGACGTCTTCCTCACCGCGACCCTCGAAGGTCGCGACGGAGTGCTCGCCTCGCGCCGCCTCACGCTCGAAGCCGACGCGAGCGTGCCGGTCGTGATGGCGGTGGATCTCCCGCCCGACGAGAGCGGCCGCGCGGCCGTGGTGCGCCTCGCGCTCTCGCGCTCCGACGCCGCGCACGAGGGCATGCAGGACGACCTCGCGCTCGACGACGTCGCGGTCGTGCCGAGCCCCGGCGCGCGCCGGCTGCCCGTCTTCCTCGTGGGCTCCGCTCCCGCGCCCGTCGAGCGCGTGCTGCGCGCGGACACGAACGTCGAGCTCTTCGCGACCACGCTGCAGGCGCTCTCGGAGCGGGACGACGACGCCCCCCCACTCGACGGCCTCTTCGTCTACGCCGGCGAGGTGCCCGATCGCGCACCCCCTGGCGACTCCGTGGTGGTCGCGCCACGCGGCGAGCGTGCGTTCGAAGCCGAGCTCGGCGCGGAGGTCGAAGCGCCCCGCGTGATCGCGTGGGAAGAGTCCGATCCGCGCCTTCGCTTCGTGACGATGGGCGACGTCCACCTCGCGCGTCTGCGGCCGGTCGGCGGGAGCGCCGCGCGCGCTCTCGTGAGCACCGACGCGGGCGCCGCGATCGCGTCGATCACGCGCCCCGACGGCGAGACCACGATCCTCGGCTTCGATCCCTCCACCAGCGATTGGCCGCGGCAGCCGACCTTCGTGGTGTTCTTCCGAAACCTCCTCGAGCGCGCGCGCGAGCGACGCGCGAGCGGAGGGGTCGCGGCGGGCGGGCTCGGCGACGCCCTGCGCATCGCCGCGCCCGACGGCACCTCGGTCGAGGTGGTCACGCCGAGCGGCGAGCGCCTCGACGCGACGAGCCGCGGGGGCTTGGCGATCGTTCCCGTTCGCGCCGAGGCGGGTGTCTTCCGCGCGACGGTGGAGCTGCCGAGCGGTCCCCGCGAGCTGCACGCGCTCCGCAGCTTGCTCGACGCGAACGAGAGCGACGTGCGCGCGCGGCTGCGTTTCTCACGCGCGGGCGAGGACGTCGGCGCTGCTCCCGCCGCGCCGCGCGAGCACCGCGAGAGCTGGCCGTGGCTCGCGGCGCTGGTCTTGTTCCTCTTCGCGATCGAGGCGTGGTGGGCCTCACGGAAAGGAGCGGTCGCGTGACCGAGCTCTTCCGCTTCGCGCAGCCCCTCGCGCTCGCGGTCGCGCTGCCGCTGCTCGCGATCCTGATCTGGCGCGTGTGGCGACTGCCGCGCGTGTTCGGTCGTCGTCACCGCGCGATCCAGATCGTGATGATCCTCGCGGGCCTCTGCGTGACCCTCGCGCTCGCAGGCCTCGAGCTCGGACATCGCCTCGATCGCCTCGCGGTGGTCTTCGCGCTCGATCGCAGCCGCAGCGTCGACGAAGGACGCCTCGGCGAAGGGAACGCGGCCGAGAGCGGCGAAGTGCGCGACGCCACGCGCGCCGCGGTCGCCGCGATCCGCGACGTCGTCCCGACGATGGAGCCCGGCGATCAAGCCGGCCTCGTGGTCTTCGGCGCGCAGGCCACCACCGAGCTGCTCCCTTCGCCCGAGCCGCCCATCGCGATCCCGCAGGCGAGCCTCCCGCGCGACGCGACCGATCTCGGCGCCGGCATCCGCCGCGCGCTCGCGGATCTGCCGGCCGAGCACACCGGCCGCGTGGTGGTGATCAGCGACGGCGTCGAAAACCGCGGCGATGCGCTCGCAGCCGCGACCCTCGCGGCCGGGCGCGGCGTGGTGATCGACGTGCTCCCGATCGAGCGCACCCCACGCCCCGAGGTCGCGGTCGAGAGCGTGCGTCTGCCTCGCACCGCGCGACCGGGCGAGCCCGTCGAGGTCCGCGTCGTCACGCGCGCCACCACCTCCACCCGCGCGCGCGTCCGCGTCAGCCGCGGCGGCGCCGCGATCGCCGAAGCCGAGGTCGACCTGCGCCCCGGCAGCGACGTGCTCGTCTTGCGCGACGAAGCGCCCGACTCCGGCGTGCACCGCTACGACGTGCTCGTCGATCCGCTCGACGAAGGCGTCGACACCGGCCGCGACAACAACGAAGGCGGCGCGTTCCTCCGCGTGCTCGGCGGCTCGCGTGTGCTCGTGGCGAGCGACGCCCCCGAAGAGTCCGAGGCGCTCGTGCGCGCGATCCGACAAGGCGGCCTCGAGGTCGCCACCGCGGACGCACGCACCTTCCCCGTCGATCTCGGCGAGCTCACGACCTACGACCTCGTCGTCCTGTCGGACCTGCAAGCCCGCGCGCTCACCGAAGAGCAGATGCTCGCGCTCGCGAGCTACGTGCGCGACCTCGGCGGCGGCCTGCTCATGACGGGCGCGCGCCACAGCTTCGGGCTCGGCGGCTGGGCCTACACCCCCGTCGAGGACGCCCTCCCCGCGCGCTTCGATCTTCGTCAGCGCCGCGACCGCCTCTCGCTCGCGATGATCATCGCCATCGACAGCAGCGGCTCGATGATGGCGCCCGTCGCGGGCGGTCGCACCAAGCTCGATCTCGCCAACGAAGCGGCCGCGCGCTCCGCGATGTTGCTCTCGCCCGCCGATCGCGTGGGCGTGATGCACGTCGACACCGGCGTGACGTGGACGCAGCCCATGGTCTCCGTCACGAGCCCCGCCGCGGTCGCCGCCGCGTGCCGGCGCGCCCAGCCCGGCGGAGGTGGCATCGACGTCGACGTCGCGATGCCCGCCGCCTACGGCGAGCTCCGCGCCGAGCGCACGCAGCTCAAACACTTCTTGTTGTTCGCGGACGGCTCCGATTCGCAGGGCCTCGACGGAATGCGCGACGTGGTGGCGGCTTCGGTGCGCGATCGCATCACCACCTCGATCGTCTCGATGGGCTCGGGTCCCTACACGCCCGAGCTGGAGCACCTCTCGCGCATGGGCGGCGGCCGCTTCTACATCGTCGAGGACATGACGCAGCTCCCGCGCATCTTCACGCAGGAGACGATGGAGGCGTCGCGCGCCGCGCTCGTCGAAGAGCCCTTCCGCACCGAGCCACGTTTCCCGGGCGCCGCCACGCGCGGCATCGACTTCGCCCGCGCGCCCACGCTCGGCGGCTACGCGGTCGTCAACACGCGCAACCGCGCGACCGAGCTGCTCGCGGCGAGCGACGAAGATCCGCTGCTCCTCCAGTGGCAGCACGGCGTCGGTCGCTCCGCGGTCTTCACCACCGACGTCGGCGCGGAGCTCGCGCGTCCGTGGCTCTCGTGGCCCGGCTACGGCGTGCTCTTCGATCAGCTCGCGCGCGATCTCACGCGCAGCCCCGAGCGCCGCGACGCGCGCGTGAGCCTCGAGGTGCGCGGCGGCGTCGGGCACGTGCGCGTCGAGGCCGTCAGCGCGGGCGGCGAGTACCGCAACTACCTCCAGCTCGGCGGCACCGTCGCGGCGCCCGGCGGACGCAGCGTGAACGTCGACCTCCGACAGACCGGCGCGGGCCGCTACGAAGGCACCTTCGACGCCGACGCCCCCGGTCCCTACCTCGTCACGGTGCGCGAAGGCGACGGCGACGAAGCCGCGATGGTGGGCAGCGCGGGCGTGGTGCAGCCGCGCGGCAGCGAGCTGCGCGGCGAAGGCACCAACCACGCGCTCCTCGGTCAGCTCGCGGCCCTCACGGGTGGCGAGGTCCGCACCGATCTCCGCGACGTCTTCACCGACCGCCCGCCGCCGACCTACAGCTACCAGCCGCTCTGGCCGTACCTGCTCGCGACCGCGCTCGTGCTCTTCCTGCTGAGCGTCGCGTTGCGTCGCCTCGTGCTCCCCGATCTCGCGACCCTGCTCCGCCGTCGTCGCCCGCGCGCCTCCGCGGCCGCGCGCACGAGCACGCCCCCCGCGCGGCCCGCGACCCTCGACGCGCTCACCGCGAAGAAGCGCGATCGCCAAGAGAACGACGACGAAGCCCCCGAGCTGCGCGCAGTGCGCGACGTGACGACGGCCGCGAAACCACCGACCGCGAGCGTGGCCCCGACGAGGCGAGACGACGACGACGACGATCCGCCGCCGGCGTCTCCCTCCGGTCCCGCCGACTCCGGCTCCCTCGCCGAGCAGCTCCTGGCCAAGAAGAAGCTGAAGCGCTGAGCTCGTTCGTGACAGGCAGAGCCAGCGGTCCACCCGAGTCCGGGAGCTCCCGACATCGTCCAGTGGTCAAAGGCTCCCCGCTCCGCGAGGTGGCGTTTCGCAGCCGTCTCCACGACACTCTCGCCATGGGAAAGATCGTCCCGTTTCGCCCGCGGAACGGCGCCAAGAGCCCGCCGACGGACGAGTCCACCAGCTTCGAAGGTCCCTCGCGCATCCACACCCGCGATTGGGCTTCGAGCTACAAGCTCTCCGTCGCGTGGTTCGCGGAGCGTGCGACGCCTCCGCTCGTGCGTGGCGAGGGGACGCTCATCCTCAGCGGCACGATCACGGGCACCGACGGCAAACCCTTCGTGCTCTCGCACGGCGTCGGTCAGATGTCGGTCGTGAAAGCGTGCCTCGCCACGGGCGAAGATCTGCACGCCGCGCTCGCCGCGGAGTCGGAGCGGCACGCGCACCTCGCGGAGGACGTCTTCGATCGCTACCGCTTCTCGGAGGAGTTCGAGACGTGGTGCGAGGAGGAGCACGGCCAACACCCGCTCGAAGATCCGCTCTTCCTCGTCAACCTGCGCCTGAGGCGTAGGGAGCTCGAAGACTTGGCGGGCGAGCGCGCGAAGACTCACCCCGTTCCCCTCGACGAGTGGGTCGCCGCGATGGCCGCCATCGACGCGCTCGCGGTGCTCGGCGCGGTCGGCTCGCCCTTCCTCGCCTTCGGCCACGCGACCCGCACCCACGCGCCGCGGATGTGGATGAGCGCGCTGAACGCGAAGTCGTGGCGCCCCGACCTGCTCGTGGGATTCCGCCCCGATCCGTGACGTCCGCACGGTGCGTAGCGGAGGTCGCTCGATCCACGAACCGCGATTCGTGACGTCCGAGCGACGCGACGCCTCCGGTCAATCCACGAACGGCGCTCCGAGCTTCGCGATCGCCATCGTCGCGAGCGTCATCGCCCACACACCGAGCACGATCGCCCAATCACCCGGCGCGAGCGGGCGCGGCGCGAAGAACGCCTGGCCCTCCAGCCGCTCACGGATCTCCGTGCGCAGCGGCTCGCGTCGATCGCCACCGCGCAGCACCACGACCTCCGGATGCACCACGAGCTCTTCGTGGCAGCTCGGACACTTCACGACGCCCGGCCCCGTCGGCCGCGCGATCGCCACCGCGCACTTCGGGCATTCGAGCGACACCCCACGCAACGCCGCGCTCGCGTTCGTCACTGCGCGTCCGAGCGCGATCGTCGCGAGCCACTGCGACGCGAAGCCGACCGGCAACACACCGAGCGCGAGCCCCACCACCACACCGAGCGGCACGCTCCCTCCCGCGCGCGACCAGACCACCCCGCCGATCACCGCGCCGATCACCGCGAGCCCTCCGAGCACGAGCCGCGGCGGCAGCGGCATCTCGAAGCTCGCCTCGACCACCGCGTCCGTGGCCTCCCGCACCTCGCGCTCCACGTCGAGCTTCGGCAGCACGCGCCCGAGCTCGAGATCGTCCGCGACGCGCTTCGGAACGCGCACCTCCCCGCCGCAGAGACACACGAGCTCACGCGTGCTCCCGTCCACGAGCACGACGGCCGAGCACTCTTTGCAGCGCAGCGCCGCGAGCTCCCGAGTCGGCACGTCGCTCACGGGTAGACCCTACCCCTCTTTTGCGGAAGGTCGAACGTCGTCGGCACGCTCACGCGACTCCGTTCGAGCAACCGCGTCGCCGTCAGATCGTCCCTGCCCCTTCGTCCACCAGCACGTCATGTGCGCGATGGTCAGGGGGCACGTTCGGTGGGTCCGAGCGGCGGCGGAGGGAGCTACGGCGCTATCTCCGCGCGCGGCGGGCGGTCTATCGTGCGGCGCGATGATGTCCCCGGAGGAGGCCACGCGCGCGTTGGGAGTCGCGGCCGCGCGGCGCGACGCGGAGGCGTTGGACCGCGCGGTGGAGGCCCTGCGGGAGCCGGTACGGGACGCCCTGCGGGGCGCGGGGCTGCCCGCCGGGTGGTTGGACGACGAGCTGCGGACGGTGCTGTCGGAGGCGCGCTCGGTGTCGCACGGTTGGGTGGCGCTGCGGGGCGAGCTGCGGGCGGTGGCACGTCGGAGTCATCGCGCGGTGCTCGCGCGGTCGACGTCGGATGAAGCGCGGCTCGCGAAGCTGCGTGAGCCCGCGGGGCGGTTCGTCGAGGCGCGGACGCGCACGCGGGATCTGCTGATCCACGCGTGGTCGGCCGCGCTGTTGGAGCGCGGGCGCAACCCCGAGGGGGCGATCGGTTCGGAGGAGCAGGTGCTTCGCGCGGTGTCGGTCGCGGCGGCGCGCGCGCATGCGAGCTCGGGCTCGATCGAAGAAGCGTTGCGAGCTGCGGTGGAGGCGATCGTGCGCGCCGACGGGGAGGCGCGCGCGAAGCTGCGTGAGGCACGAGCACCTTCGGCGCTCCCGACCGCGCTCGCGGCAGACTACGTGATCGCGCGCGAGCTGCGCTCGGAAGGCGGGCTGCACGCCGACGGCACCGTCGAGCGACGATCGATCCAATGGGTCGTGGTGGAAGCGACGCTCGATGCGCTGCTGACGTCGACAACTCACACGTCAACGCGCACGTCGGCAACCCACACGTCGGCACCGCGCACGTCGGCACCGCTCGCGTCGGCACCACTCGCGTCGGCACCACTCGCGTCGGCACCGCTCACGTCGACACCACACACCTCGGGATCGCACACCTCGGCCCCCCTGACGTCGGTGGACGCGCTCTTCGGAGACGCGCTCTCGGTCGCGCACGGCGAGGCGATGGAGCACTTCGTCGCGCTCTTGCCGTTCCTCGACGCCGACCTGCAACGCAGCCTGCCGCGTGTCGCGCCGTTCCTCGCGCGCACGGAGCTGTCGGAGCGGGAGCTCGTCGATCACGTGCTGGAGCGGCTCCGGGTTCGTGGAGTGCGGCCGGAGCGCGCGGTGCGTGAGCCCTATTTGCTGCTGATCGCGTGGCTGCGATCGGCGGCCGCGCGACGGGCGGTGGACGCGTACCGCGCGCGTCGCGCGATCGTCGATCCTCGCGTGCTGGAGCGGGTCGCCGACGACGAGGCGTCCGAGCCGCACGAGCTCGACGTGATCGAAGGCGAGCGAGGCGCCGGATGGTGGCTCACGCACCTCGACGAGAGCCTGACGCCGAAGCTGCGCGAGACCTTGCGCGCGTGGCGTGCGCGCGAGTCGATCTCGTCGGTGGAGCTCGCGATCGAGCTCGGGCTGATCGCGGCGCGACGCGTCGAAGAAGCCGAGGCGGGCGACGAGGACGCGCAGCGAGAGCTCAAGCGCGCGTGCAATCAGATCGACACGCGTCGCAAACGGATCCGGGAGCACGCGCGGCGGCTCGTGGACGACGACGAGAGGAGAGCGGGATGACCGAGATCACGACGGCGAGCGCGCGCTTGCGTGCGTGGCTCGAGCGAGACGAGGCAGACCCGCTGGAAGGGCTCGCGCTCGCAGGGCGGGTGATCGTGGCGGACGCGGTGCTCGACGACGCGACGATCGACACGCTGCAGCGACTGGTCGCGGAGGTCGGGGTCGAGCCGCGACGGGCGTCGCTCGCGGTGGAGCTGGACGACCTCGCGGACGCGGCCCCGTCGGAGGCGACGCTGTCGCGCGCGCTTCGGATCCGCACCGAGCTGGAGCTCGCGCTCGTCGCGCTGGAGGCGCTCGGTGCGACAGATGCGCTGCACGACGAGGACGCGTCGTTCGTGGTGGAGCTCGACGTGTTGCTCGGGCCGGTGCTCTGGCGAGCGACCGCGCTGAACGTCGAGCGGGGTCGCGCGCTCGTCACGATCGGGCCGAGGCATCGCGCGCGTTTCCCTTGGTTGACGCGGGGGATCGAGGTGAGCGCGAGCGCCGCCGCCGCGCTCTCCGACGTGGCCGGACTCTGGGTCGCGTTCGAAGAGGTCGAAGGCGAGCTGCGCACGTTGGTGGAGGCGGAGCGACGGCTGACGGCGTCGCGTGAGCGCGATCCGAGCCCCGCAGTGAAGACGGAAGGGAACGCGGAGGTGATCGAGCTTTCGACCGCGCGGCGCAGGAAGCGCACGTCGGTGCAGGGGCTGGCCGCGGCGGGGCTGGAGACGCTCGAGGATCCGTACGTGGAAGCGGAGGAGATCGTCGACGAGGAGCGCTTCGGGGTGCGGCTCTACGTGGGCGACGACGAGGTCGGGCTGCGCGTGGTGAGCTACGTGGGCGGACCGGATCTCGACGCGACCGGCGCGGTGAGCGCGCTCGACGAGCACGGCGCGGAGCTGCGGCCCGCGGTCGCGCAGGCGATCCCCACGTTGTGGTGGGCGCGCTTCGCCGGACCGCGGCCGAGGGCGATCCGGATCGCCGGTCGCGTGCTCGCGCTGCCGACGTGAGTCACGCGACGAGCAGGCGCTGCCACGACTCGCGCATCGCGATCGCATCGCGCGATGCCGACGTGAGGCTCACTCGACGAGCAGACGCTCCAACGACTCGCGCCGGATCGCGATCGCGTCGCGCGCCCGACCGCGCAGCTCGGCGAGCAGGTGGAGCTCCTTGCCGCGCTCCACCATCGGCGGTTCACCGAGCGCGGCGAACGCGTGATCGTCGAAGGACTTCGCTTCCTCTCCTTCACCGCTCGTGTACGGCGACGCTTCGAGCGCATCCTCGGCGAGCAGGCTCTCCGCGCGCAGTCCGTCCACGAAGCGGGTCGTCCACTCGTCGAGCGCGTCGCGCAGCCGCTCGGTGAGCCAAGCCCAGCGTCGCGGGTCGACGCGACTCGGCGACGTCTCCGTGAGGCGCGCGTTCTTCTCCGCGAGATCGAAGAACCACTCTTCGACGTTTCTCGCCTCGCGCCACGAACGATCGATCCATCGAAGACGGTCGCGCGTGACGTGGCTCCACCAGCGCAGTCCGAAGAGCGTGAGCAGCTCTTCCGGTCGTTCGACGTCGCCGATCTGCGTCAGCGATCCGTCGCGCATCGTCGGATGTCCGGGCGCGACGAGCGTCGTGATGCGGGGCCAATCGCGGGTGGCCGCGCGTTTGATCGGGAGCGTGCGGTCGTCGACCGGTCGAAGGCGGTGTCGGTCGAGCTCCCCCGTGACGACCTGCGTCGGCGCGACCTCGCGTCGCAGGTGGAGCGAGGCGAGCGCGACGAGCGCCGCGGCCGCGAGCGAGCCGCCTTGGATGCGTTCGTTGCTCGGGAGGTCGGGCATGATGCGGAGGCGCGCGCGGCGCGCGAGCAGGTCGGCGTCGGGCAACACGCGCGGGAGAGTCGCGCGGGCGTCTCGAAGGGCCTCGCGCGCGAGCTCGTCCACCAAGCGTGGATCGTCGGGCGCGCTCGGATCGTCGGGCACGACGCTCGCCTCGACCCAGCGCAGCGCGCCGGTCGGAGGATCGAATCCTCGCAGCACCACCGGGAAACCTACGACGCCGATGCGCGGCCAGCGCGGCTCGCGGAGCGCACGCAGGCGATCGTCGAGCGGTACGCGCGCGGCCTCGACGATCGTCTCGACGCGAGCCCAGGTCGCGTCGTCGAGGGCGCCGCGCGCGTCGAGCTCGAGGGCGATCTTGCGGAGGCGCACGAAGCACGCGCCCGGCTCGCGACGACCGCGTGCTTCGTAGGCGTCGAAGGCGAAACGCAGCGCCTCGTGCACCGCCCCTGCGGCGACGAGCGCGTCGAAGTGGGCCACCGAGGAGCTCACGCGCGCGAGCTTATCCCGAGCGCGGTGGGCGTTGGAGTGCGCTCGGTGACGTCGGATGCGTGAGGTCGATGCGTGAGGTCGATGCGCGACGGTCGACGGTCTGAGGTCGACGGTCTGAGGTCGACGGTCTGAGGTCGACGGTCTGGGGTCGACGGTCTGGGGTCGATGGTCTGAGGTCGACGGTCTGAGGTCGACGGTCTGAGGTCGACGGCAGGTCGATGGTCTGACGTTGCGAAGCGAACGGGACGCGAATGACGTTCGGCTGGCGACGAAGTACTCCACGACGTGCCTGCGTGCGCGAACAGCCGCTGTTCGGCGGACTGCGCTCCCTGCTACGATGCCGACGTGAATCGCGTGGTCCTTCGGGGGCTCTTGGCTTGGACGACGCTCTGCTCGTGCTCGATCTTGTCGGATTATCCCGACAGTCAGACCGAGAGCGCGGCGGACGTCTGCTCGGACGGGGTCGATCAAGACCTCGACGGTTTCGTCGACTGCGAAGATCCGGACTGCGACGGGTTCTGCGTAGAAGCGCGGAGCACCTGCGCGGACGGTCGCAACAACGACGGGGACACCCACCTCGGGGTGCCGCTGACGGACGGGCTCGACCCGACGTGTTGGGATCGCGGTCTCGTGCAGGGGCCGCGCTGCACGTGGACGTCGGGGAGCACCTTCGACCTCTCGCGTTATCGGGCGGAGGACGTGTTCCCCGGCATCGACTGGATCTCCACCGGCATCGTCGACACGTCCGGCGACGTGCGGTTGAACGAGATCCTCCTCGCCCCCGGCCGCTACGTGGAGTCGGTGCGCCCCTCGACCGGCGACCTCCGCGCGACGGCGATGCGGACCAACTTCCGCGCGCGAGATGGAGTCACGTTGGAGGTTCAGCTCCGCTCGGACCGCACCGGACGCGGGGTGCGCGTGAAGGTCGAGATGCGGGAGGGCCGAGCGTGGGGTCACCTCGAAGACGAGACGGGCGCCACCAGCGACGAGGTGCTGCTGGAGCCGTTTTGGGACCACGAGGTCTGGCTCGAAGTGACGAGCGACACCGCGCCACGATGGAAGCTCTACGCTGTGCAAGGCATGTTGCCGGTCACCATGCCCGTCGATCCAGAGCTGGCCCTGGACGAGCCGCTCACCGTGCGCTTCGAGGTGATCTCGGGCGGGCCCGATCCGGTGCGAATCTCGAGGCTTCGGTTGAACCGGCGCTCGGTGGACACCTGCGGACGCGACATCGACTCGCCCTTGGTCAGCACGCGCTCGCTCCGAGGGGTCGCGGAAGGTGAGCGGCGCTGCGTCGTGCTGGACGATCTCTCCGTGGTGTCGACCGACGGCCGGCGCTGGCGCGAAGGGATCACGCCGATCGGGGCGGGAGATCTCGCGATCGCGTGGGCGCGCCAGTTCTCGCGCTTCGAAGGCGCGCGTCTGGACCTGGAGACGAAGGAGCTGTTCCTCTCCGCGTCGACGGATTGTTCGACCTGGCGCGAGGCCTCGTCAGGTACGCCGCCCGCGATCCGCGACGGGTCGGCGCGGCTGGTCGGCTTCGACGTGATCGAGGGCGCGCCGGGCGGCGATCGTCGGCTGCACTTCCTCGTAGGAAGCGAAGACGCGTACGAGCTCGTGGAGCTCGCGTCGACCACGGGCCTGCCGTTTTCTTACGAAGAAGTGGGGCGCTTCGCGTGGCATTCCGGGGTTTGGACGGAGGGGAGCGCGCTCGCGGTGGGGCGCATCGGTCACGAGCTCTGGGTGCTCGGTCCGGGGACGAGCCCGGACGCGATCGCGCTCTGGACCGTCTCGCACGGCGAGCCGATGCTGGTGGCCGATCCCGTGCTCGCGCCGACGAATGCGCCGGGTACGCCGGACCGGTTCCGCGTGCGCTCGGGCACGTTGGTGCCGGTGCCGATCGAGGGCTGGGACGAGCCCACCTCTCCGAAGTTTCGGCTCTACTTCTTCGGGAATCTCCTCCCGATGGATCCGGGCTTCAGTTCCAGCTTCACGCGGACCGCGGTGAGCTGGCGCGAGCTGACCCTACAGGAGGCCCCGTGACTTCCGCTCTCCGGTTCATGCCGCGCTTCGTCGCGCGCAGTCTGGCCTGTGTGGTCTGGCTCGTCGTGGTCGCATCGCTCGTGGCGTGTGGGGACGACGACGGAGGCGTGGTGCCCGTCGATGACGCCGGCACCGAGAGCGTCGATTGGGTGGCAGAGGTCTTCGGCGACGATCCTCCCGCGGCAGGATGCGGCGACCGGCTGCTCGCGCCGGGCGAGGGGTGCGACGACGGCAACCAACGCGGCGGCGACGGGTGCTCGGCGGAGTGTCGCTGGGAGACCTACTGCGGCAACGGGGAGCTCGAAGCGGGCGAGGTCTGCGACGACGGGAACGGGCGCGACGGCGACGGCTGCCGCAGCGACTGCACGATCGAACGTTGCGGCGACGGTGTGCACGACGTGACGGCCGGCGAGCTCTGCGATGGCCCCCCATGCGAGGCGTGTGTGCCTCCGGCGACGTGCGGCAACGGGGTGCTCGACGAGGGCGAAGGGTGCGACGACGGCAACCGCGCGCGCTTCGACGGTTGCTCCCCCGACTGCCGTTCCGAGAACGTCTACGTGCTCACGGAGCTCGCGTTCTCGAATGCGCGCTCCGACGGCTGCGACTTCATCGGCAGCGGCATCCGCGCGAACGCCTTCGGCCGCGCGCTGCGCACGATCGGGGCGGTCTTCAACGCGGAGATCGCCCGGAACATCCAAGCCGGAGCGCTCGTGCTCGCCATGACGCTCATCGACTGGGACCCCGGCACGCCCCCTCCACCGAGCTTTCTCCTCGGCGTCGGGGCGGCCGCGTACGTCGACTCGAACGTCCGCTCGATCCGGATGCGGGAGGATCCGGGGCCGGCACCGTGGGTGCTGCGCGCCAGCGCCGACGGGAACCTCGTGACCACCACGCCGGGCTCGATCGTGTTCGGTGTCCCGGCGATCGTGGAGCCGGCGTTGCCGGTGCAACGCGGGTACGTCGAGCTGCTCGCGACCACCACCGGCCTCGACGGGCGTTGGTGCGGCGCGGTGAGCGCGCGCGACTTCGCGATCCAACAGGACCGCGGCAGCGAAGCGCAGAATCAGCTTCCCTGCGTGGAGCTCCCGCGCATCATGAACTTCGCCGACGCGATCGCGGGTGGACGCTCGATCGGCTCGAGCCCCACGCAGCCAGACGTCGACCTCGACGG
>JALOQC010000148.1 GCA_025453555.1 Myxococcota bacterium
CGCACGCCTCGTGGATCCACGCGAGCGCCTCGTCGAGGTCGCGGCTCGTCTTGTCGACGTAGCGCGTCTCGAGCCGCCGCTGCACGCGCGTCTCGTCGATCTCCACCGCGAGACAGCACGCGCCCGCCATGGTCGCCGCGAGCGGCTGCGCGCCGCCCATGCCGCCGAGCCCCGCGGTCAGGATCCAACGACCCTTCCACGAGCCGCCGAAGTGCTGCTTTCCCGCCTCGACGAAGGTCTCGTAGGTGCCCTGCAAGATCCCCTGCGTGCCGATGTAGATCCACGAGCCGGCCGTCATCTGGCCGAACATGATCAGGCCCTTCTTCTCGAGCTCGCGGAAGTGCTCCCACGTCGCCCACTTGCCGACGAGGTTGCTGTTCGCGATGAGCACGCGCGGCGCGTCGCGGTGCGTCTTGAAGCGCCCGACCGCCTTGCCGCTCTGCACGAGCAACGACTCGTCGTCCTCGAGGTCCATCAGCTCGCGCACGATCACGTCGAAGCACTCCCAGCTCCGCGCGGCCTTGCCGGTGCCGCCGTAGACCACGAGCTCCTCGGGCCGCTCGGCGACGTCGGGATCGAGGTTGTTCATCAGCATCCGGAGGGCGGCTTCCTGCAGCCAGCCCTTGCAGCGGAGCTCGGTGCCTCGGGGCGCGCGGATCGTTCGGGCGGTCATCGGGAGCGGGGTATTCGGTTTGAGAACCGCCCGCCGTGACCTTCGTCAACGCGCGACGACGTTCACCCACGGCGCGTGTACCCTCGCGCGCATGTCCGACCTCGTCCTTCGCGAAGACCACGGCCCCATCCGCACGCTGACCCTCAACCGCCCCGCGAAGAAGAACGCGTTCGATCCGGCGCACGCCTCGGCCTTCGCGGCCGCGCTCGCGGAGGCCGACGCCGACGCGAGCGTGCGGGTGGTGATCGTGACCGGCGCGGGCGACGTGTTCTGCGGTGGCGCAGACGTCGGCGTGTTCCTCGCGATCGCGGCGGGACAGATCGAGCAAGTGCTCCCGGTGAAGAACGTGCCCTCGGCGATCGGCGCGGTGAAGAAGCCGATCTTCGCCGCGATCCAAGGGCCCGCGGTCGGCATGGGCGTGACGATGCTGCCCTACTTCGACGCGGTCTACGCCGCGACCACCGCGAGCTTCATGGTGCCCTTCGTGCGCCTCGGGCTCCTACAAGAGTTCGGCAGCTCCTTCACGCTCTCACGCCTCATCGGTCGGCAGCGCGCGACCGAGCTCATCCTGCGCGCCGCGCCGGTCGACGCGCGCACCGCGGAGCTCTGGGGCCTCGTGACGCGCTCCTTCGAGCCGGAGAAGCTGATGGAAGAAGTGCGCGCGATCGCGAGCGACGTCGCGGCCTCGCCGGAGGGCGCGGTGCGAGAGGCCAAGGCGCTGCTACGGAGCGGCGAGCTCAAGCCCACGCCGCAGGAAGCCGAGAACGACGAGGACGCCGCGCTCGCGCGTCGTTACGGCTCGCCCGAGAACCTCCAGGCCGTGCAGGCGTTCCTCGCCTCGCGCCGCAAATGAGCGACGTGCGCTCCAGCGACGTGAGCGCCCGCGACGCGAGCTCCTGCGACGCGAGCCGTGGCGACGCGCGCGTGTTCGAGCCGCCGCCTCGCGTGAAGGCCGTGTGTCGGGCGCGAGCCCCCTTGCCGCGCCCGCACGCGGACGGAATGCTTTCGCGATGAGCGATCCGCATCCCGAGCCCGAGCTCGACGCGCTGGACGACGAGGCCGAGAAGTCCCCGCGCAAGGGCGCCGACGTCGACACCGACGGCTGGCAGGAGCTGATGGCGGTGCTCGACCGCGTGCCCTTCGTGGGCGCGGTGAAGCGCGACGTGCAGCACCTCTCGCACCTCATCTACGAGCGCCGGGTCGCGCGCTTCGCGTTCGTGGCGAGCCCCGAAGCCGGCGTCGCGTCGTTGCTGGCTGCGCTGCTCGAAGCCACGCCGCGCTCCCGGCCGCGTGAGCACGGCTGGCTGCGCCTCGACGCCGAGGAGCGCCGCGTCGACGTGCTGGCCGTGGCACCGAACGACGCCGTCGCCGCCCTCGCGCCGCAGGTGCCTGACGTGCTCCTCGTGGTCGCCACCCCCGCAGAGGTCGATCGTGGGCTCGGGCTTCACCTCGACGCCGTCGTTCGTGCGCTCGCGGGAGCCTCGGCGCGCGGGGAGCGTGTGCCCGCGCTCGTGCCGGTGTTGATCCAGCCGCCGCCGATCTCCGTGGCGCCGGCGCGCGCGCGCTTCGCCAAGCAGCTCGCCGACGCGGGGCTCCTCGGCGCGGAGGTGACGACGGTCGGGCTCGCGGACGGCCTCGCGCCGATCGGGCTCGACGATCTCGCGGAGCGCGTAGCCGAGACGCTCCCCGATCCGGCGCGCGTCGAAGGTGCGCGTGCGTTGCCGGGCGCGCGCGGCGTGCGGCGTCGCGTGGCCACCACCATCACGCGCGCGAGCTCCACCCTCGCGGTCACGGTCGCGGTGGCGCCGATCCCCATCGCCGACATCGCGATGCTCGCCCCGCTGCAAGCGCTGCTCGTGACCAGCATCGCGTACCTCTCGGGCCAGCCGTGGGATCGCCGCACCGCGGTGGAGTGGATCGGGAGCATCGGCGTGGTCGGCGCGGCCGCGCTCGGGCTGCGCTGGGGCGCGGTGCAGGTGATCAAGATGGTGCCGGGCCTCGGCCTCGTGGTCGGCGCGAGCATCGCCGGCGCGGGCACGCTGACGATCGGCCGCAGCGCGGCGCGCTTCTTCATGCGCGAAGAGCTCACCGAGCTCGGCTGATTCACGCACGAAGAGTCGACCGGGTCGAGCGTTCTGCGGCGTCGAGGTGCGACGCAGAACGTCATTCCGTTCGCCGCGCAGGGGGCGAAGGAACCGACGCGTGACGCGCGCCCGTGCCTGCTCTCACAGAAGCCACGTCCGCCCTCGCGATACCCCTGCCGCGCCATGGGGGACCTTCCGACCTTTCCCGAGCGCTTCAACCTCGCGCACTACTACCTCGACGCGCGCGTCGAAGAAGGTCGCGGCGATCGCGTCGCGGTCGCGGTCGGCGACGAGACCTGGACCTACGCGCAGGTGCAGGAGCGCGCGAACCGCGCGAGCCACGCGCTGCGAACGCGAGGAATCGATCTCGAAGACCGCGTGCTGATCCTGCTCTTCGACGGCATGCCCTTCGTCGAAGCCTGGTTCGGCACGCTGAAGGCGGGCGCGGTCTTCTGCATGGCCAACCCGCTCGCGACGCGCGAAGAGCTCGCGTACCTCCTCGAGTACACGCGCTGTCGCGCGGTGATCGCGGACACCGAGGTGCTCGCGCGCTTACCCGTCGACGCTCACCCTCGTTGTCATACGCGCTTCGTGGTCGGCGCGAAGGACGCGCCCGAAGGCTGGACGCGCTGGGAGGACGCGCTCGCCGCCGCCGACGATCGCACCGACAACGCCGACACGCTCGCGGACGACGTCGCGGGCTGGCTCTTCACGAGCGGCACCACCGGCAAGCCCAAAGGCGCAGTGCACTTCCACCGCCACTTCGCGTTCAACACCGAGGTCTACGCCAAGCGCACGCTCGGCCTGTGCGAGGACGACGTCTTCGTCTCCGTCTCGCGCCTCTTCTTCGGCTACGGCACCGGCACCAACCTGATGTTTCCCTTCGCGGTCGGCGGGAAGGCCGTCCTCTTCCCCGACAAGCCGACCCCCGAGCGCATCGCCGAGCACGTCGAGAAGCACCGCGTCACCGTGCTCACCAACGTGCCCGCGATGATCCGACAGCTCGTCGATCTCGAGCCGAAGCCGAAGCTCGACTCGGTGCGCATCTGCCTCTCCGCCGGCGAGGCGCTGCCGCCCGAGCTGCTCACGCGTTGGCAAGAACGTTTCCCGAAGGCCGAGGTGCTCGACGGCATCGGCAGCGCGGAGATGTTCCACATCTACTGCACCAACAAGCCGGGCGACGTGCGCCCCGGGACGCTCGGTACGCCGGTCGAAGGCTACGAGCTGCGCATCGTGGACGCGGACGGCAACGACGCGCCCGAAGGCCAGATGGGCCGCCTCTGGGTGCGCGGGGAGTCGGCCGCGCTCTGCTATTGGAGTCGCCAAGATTCGTCGCGCGCGACCTTCCGCGCCGACTGGTGCGTGACCGCGGATCTCTTCACTCGCCGTGAGGACGGCGCGTACGTCTACGCCGGTCGCGCGGACGACATGCTCAAGGTGCGCGGTCAGTTCGTCTCGCCGCTCGAGATCGAAGACTGCCTGGCCACCCACCCCGCGGTGCGCGAGTGCGCGGTGATCGGCGTCGACGACGACGCGGGCCTCACGATCCCGAAGGCGTTCGTGGTGCTTCGTGAAGGCTTCGAAGCGAACGCAGCGCTCGTGGAAGCCCTGCAAGAGCACACCAAGGCGCGCCTCACGCGCTACAAGTTTCCGCGCGAGGTCGCGTTCGTGCCCGACCTCCCCCGCAACGATCGCGGCAAGGTGATGCGCCGCGAGCTGCGCTGAGCGAACGACGAGCCATGACCGAGCGCATCTTCCTCGACGAGCTGACCTACGAAGAAGCGAGCCGCCTCGTAGGCGCGGTCGCGCTCCTGCCGACCGGCGCCACCGAAGCGCACGGCCCGCACCTTCCGCTCGGCACCGACGTGATCATCTCGCGCACCGCGGCCGCGCGCGCGTGTCGGCGCCTGCGCGACGAGGGCGCGCGCGCGATCGTGCTGCCGCCCATCGCGTACGCCGTCACCGAGTTCGCGGCCGGCTTCGACGGCACGCTGTCCATCCCGATCGAGACCGCGCGCGCCCTCGTGCGCGACGTGATCCTCGCCACGAAGCGTGCGGGCTTCGCGGGCGTCGTCGTGTGCAACGCGCATCTCGAGCCCGGCAACCTCCAAGCCTTGCGCGAAGCGGTCCGCGAGGCGGAAGCCGCGGGCGCGCGCGCCGTCTTCCCGGACGTCACGCGAAAGCCGCACGCGCTGCGCCTCGGCGACGAGTTCAAGAGCGGCGCCTGCCACGCCGGTCGGTACGAGACGAGCCTCGTGCTCGCGGCGGACGAGTCGCTCGTTCGTCGAGACGTTCAGTCGGCGCTGGCCCCGAACCCGAGCTCGCTCAGCGTCGCGATCCGGGAAGGCAAGCACAGCTTCGAAGACGCGGGTGGACCGCAGGCCTACTTCGGCTGGCCGGCCGACGCGACCGCGGCGGAGGGCGACGCGCTCTACGAAGAGCTCGCGTCGATCTTCGCGGAAGCGGCACGCGCGCTCGTGTGAGCCGCCGGCCATTCCGGACGTCGAATACATGAAAAATGTGTCGTGAAACGACTTGCGTGAGACTCGAATCGGCCTGAGGCTCTCCGCATGTCAGCCCCCGCCCGTCGTGCGTGGGTCGCGCTCGGCTTCGGCGTGCTCGCGGCCGCCGCTGGCCTGTACGCCTGGACCTCCCGCTCTCCCGACGTCCCGCCCGCTTCCGACGTGGACCGCGCCCTCGGCGTCGACCACGCGGCCGTGCATCTGCACCTCGCGCTGCGACGCGAGCTCCATCGCGAGCCCTCGCGTGCGGAGGAGCTGCGACGCGCTCCTGCGGCCCGACCGGTCGCGGAGCGGTGGGCGGACCAGCTCCTCCATCGACGCATCGAGGGAGCCGCCGCGCTCGCCGAAGGTCGTGACGTCGGCCCGGTGCTCGGTGGCTTCGGCAGCGCGATCGCGGAGACCGAGCACGAGCGCGTCGCGCTCCTCTTCGCGCTCGCGGCCCATCGCGCGGAGGGACCGCCGCAAGTGCCGCTCCCCATCGCGGTCTACGAAGCGAGCCGCGTGGATCCGAGCGCAGCCGGTGAGGGGCTCTCCGGCATGGTCCACGCCGCGCGCGCCCTCGTCTACTCGAGCGCCGACCTCTGCGAGCGTGCGCGCGCCGAAGCCGACGCCTCCACGCGCGCTCCGACCGCGGAAGAGCTGACCGACGACGAGCTCGGGAGTCTCGCGTCGAACGCGGCGACCGTCGCCTCGGACCTCGAGCACGCGCGGCGCTTCCTGGTGGACGGTGCGGTCGCGTGCTGCGCGGTGCGCGAAGGCGCGGTCGTCGAGGCCGCGAAGCGCATCGAGGCGAGCGCAGCCGACGCCGCAGCGCTCGGTGTCCGGGCCGACCGAGTCGCGATCCTGCGCGCGTTCGCGGCGACCGCGCGAGGCGATCGCACGTCCGCCCGCGCGCTCGTCGACTCCGTGCGCGCGGCAGCGCTGCAGCCCGCGGATCGCGAGCGTCACCGCATGATCCGCGACGCGCTCGCGAGCCCCGACGACCACGGCCTGTCCGACGCGATGGTGCGGCTCGTCGATCGCGACTGGTTGCTCGCGCTCGTGCTCGAAGGCGTGGTCGACGCGCTCGAGCGTGACGGGCTGCGCGAGGCGCTCGCCGAGCATCCCGCCGCCCGCGCCGCGATCGACTTCGTCGCCGCCGAAGCGAGCGTGCTCTACGCGGCGCGCGCGCTCGATCCTCTCTTCGATCGCGTTCGAGACCCGCGCAGCGTGGTAGGAGCTTCCCCATGACGACCCCCGACGTGACGAGCCCCGACGAGCCCACGGGCGACGACTCCTCGCCGTCGGCCCTCGCGCGCTTCTTCGCGCACCCGAGCCTGCCGATCGCGCTCCTTCTGGGCGCGACGGTGATCGCGCTCGCGTGGGCCAACTCGCCGTTCGCCGCGAGCTACCGCGCGCTCGTCGACATGCCGCTCGGCGTGAGCTTCGGCGACGCCGCGCTGAAGAAGCCGCTCGTCCTCTGGATCAACGACGGCTTGATGGGGATCTTCTTCTTCCTCGTCGGCCTCGAGATCAAGCGCGAGGTCTTGGTCGGTGAGCTCTCGAACGCCCGCAAGGCCGCGCTCGCGATCGCCGCCGCGCTCGGCGGCATGATCGTGCCCGCGCTCCTCTACACGCTGATGCAGCAGGGCGGCTCGCCGGAGAACGGACGCGGCTGGGGCATCCCGATGGCGACGGACATCGCGTTCGCGCTCGGCCTCCTCTCGCTGCTCGGCTCGCGCGTCCCCGCCTCGCTCCGCATCTTCCTCACCGCGCTCGCGATCGTCGACGACATCGGCGCGGTGCTCGTGATCGCGATCTTCTACACGGACACCATCGCGCTCGGCTCCCTCGCGATCGGGCTCGGCGTCTTCGCGGTGGCCATCGTCGCGAACCGACTCGGGGCACGGTCCCCGCTGTTCTACTTCATGCTCGGCACCCTCGTGTGGCTCGCCTTCCTCAAGTCGGGCGTGCACGCGACGGTGGCCGCGCTGCTGATGGCGTTCACGATCCCGGCCCGCACGCGCATCGACCGCAAGGCCTTCGTCGGCGAGGTCGGCAAGTCGATGACGACGCTCACCGCGTTGCCCCCGAACGACAACGATCGTCTGAACTCGCCGGAAGAACAGCGTGTGATCGACGTGGTCGCCAAGAAGCTCGATCACGTCCAAGCCCCGCTGCAGACGCTCGAGCACCAGCTCTACCCGATCGTGAAACGCGCGGTGCTCCCGGTGTTCGCGCTCGCCAATGCCGGTGTCGCGATCGACGGAAGCCTCGGCGCGTCGCTCACGCATCCCGTCGCGCTCGGCATCGGGCTCGGGCTCGTGGTGGGCAAACCGGTGGGCGTCTTCGTGTTCAGCCTGGTCGCGGTGAAGCTCAAGCTGGCCGAGCTCCCGAACGGCGCGACGCCGCGTCATCTGCTCGGGGTCGGATTGCTCGCGGGCGTCGGCTTCACGATGGCGCTCTTCATCGGCGGGCTCGCGTTCGACGACGCCGCGCTGGTCGACGTGTCGAAGGTCGGCATCCTCGGGGGCTCGGTGGTCGCGGCGTTCCTGGGCCTCGCGGTGCTCGGAATCGGCAGCAAGCCCAAGCCGACGTGAGCGACGCCTCGCGCGGCAATCACCGACGCTCGCTTCACTCGGACCACGTCGCGGCGAAGTCGCCCTCGAATCACGCGCGACGCCCGAATCGAGGGCCGCGAAGCAACGCCATCACGCGCGACGGTCGAATCGAGGGCAGCGAGCAGCGCTCGGTTCACGGAAGTGCGTCACGCCACACGAGCTCGCTCTCGTGCAGCCCCGCGAAGTGAGCCGCCGCGCGTCCGATCACCTCGTCCATCACGACCTCGTGACCGAGCACGACGGGATCGACTTCGTCATCCAGTCGGCGGGGTCCGCCGCCGACTTCGAGCGACAAGCTCGTCACGCCTTTGTCGGTGATCCCGCACGGCACGATCAGCCCGAAGTGCGAGAGGTCCGTCGTCACGTTGATCGCGAAGCCGTGCATCGTGACCCACTGGCTGATGCGGACACCCACCGCGCCGATCTTTCGTGGCCGCGGGCCGTGCGCATCGATCCACGTGCCGTTGAAGCCTTCGAGCCGCTCGGCCTGCACGCCGTAGTCGCGCGCGACGCGGATCATCGTCTCTTCGAGCGAGCTCACGTAGCGCCGCACGTCTTGGCGGTCGGGCTTCAAGTCGACGATCGGATAACCCACGAGCTGCCCCGGCCCATGGTAGGTCACGTCGCCGCCCCGCCCCGTCTCGAAGACGTCGAAGCCTCGTGCGTGCAGCAGCTCGCGCGAGAGCAAGAGGTTCTGCTCCTTCGCCGCGCGCCCCAGCGTGACCACCGGCGGATCGTGCTCGAGCAACAAGAGCGTGTCCGCGATCGCGCCTTGCTTCCGCAGCGCGACCAACCTCTCCTGCAGCGCGAGCGCCTCGCCGTACGCGATGCGCCCGAGCCGATGCACGTGCAGCTCGCGGGTCACGGGCGAGTCCTACGGCCGCTCGACGCGCTGCGCCACGCGAGGAGCAGAGTCCTCGCCCGCGCCCTCGCGAGCCCGACGGTTCCGCGGAGCGTCACGGGCGGGGGGCGTGCACACGCACGAAGGCCCGACCACACCAGCGATCGGGCCCTCGTTCGGCGTTCGCGACGGGCTTCTGCTCACTTCTTGCGCTTCTGCACCACGTGGACGGCTTCGCCGAGCGCGACCTTGAACGCCTCCATCACGCCTTCGCCGAGCGTCGGGTGCGGGTGCACCGTGAGCGCGACGTCCTCCGCGAACGCGTGCATCTCGAGCGCGAGCGCGGCCTCGCTGATCATGTCGGCCGCCTCGGGGCCCACGATGGTCACGCCGAGCACCTTGTCGTCGTGCTCGGGGTCCGTGATGACCTTGATGAAGCCCTCGGTGCTGTCGATCGCCATCGCACGGCCGAGCACGCTGAACGGGAACTTGCCGATGTTGATCTTGCGGCCGGTCTTCGCGGCTTCCGTCTCGGTCAGACCCACGGTCGCGATCTCCGGCTCGGTGAAGATCGCGGCCGGCATCGCGATCACGTCGAGCTGCGCGCCCTTGTGACCCGCGATCACCTCGGCCGCGATCTCGCCTTCCTTCGTCGCCTTGTGCGCGAGGTAGGGCATGCCGCGCACGTCGCCGATCGCGTAGATGCCCTTGACGTTCGTCTCGAGCTTCTCGTTCACGAGGATGTGCCCGCGATCGTCCAACTTCACGCCCAGAGCTTCGAGCCCGAGCTCCTTGCTGTTCGGTTTGAAGCCCACCGCGACGAGCACGGTGTCGCACTCGATGACCTGCGCTTGTCCACCGACCTCGACCGTCAGGCTCACGCCCTTCTTCGACTTGTCGAGCGAGACCGCCTTGGCCTTCGTGAGGATCGTGGCGGGGTTGTCGCCCTTGGTGAAGGCCTTCTCGACGACCTTCATCACGTCCTTGTCGGTGCCGACCAGGATCTGATCCATCATCTCGACCACCGTCACCTGGGTGCCGAGCTTCTGGTAGACCATGCCGAGCTCCATGCCGATCACGCCGCCGCCGATGATCGCCATTCGCTTGGGCGCTTCCTGAAGGCTCACGGCCTCCTTCGCGGTGATCACCTGCTTGCCGTCCGGCTCGAAGCCCGGGATGCGCACGACCTGCGTGCCCGTGCCGATCACGATGGCCTTGGTCGCCTTGATGCGCTCCTTCTTGCCGTCGGGCGTCGTGACCTCGACCTCGTCCTTCGCGACCAGCTTCGCGGTGCCGAGCATCAGGTCGCCGCCGTTGCCCTTGATGAGCTGCTGCACGCCGCCGGTGAGCTTCTTGACGATGCCGTCCTTCCACTCCTGCATCTTCGGCACGTCGACCTTCAGGCCCTGCACCGAGATGCCCATGTGCTGCGCGTGCGCGATGCGGTGCGCGAGCCCGCTCGCGGCGATGAGCGCCTTGGAGGGGATGCAGCCCCAGTTCAGACAGACGCCGCCCCAGTGCTCCTTCTCCACGCAGAGCGTCTTCACGCCGAGCTGCGCGAGCCGGATCGCGGCCGGATATCCGCCCGGTCCACCACCGATGACGATCGCCTCGTAGGTCTTGTCCGCCATGTTCGTCTCCGTCCTTCGAGTGTGTCGAAGAACTGTCTCTTCGAGCTGAGAGTCGTTTCGAAAAAGAGCGCTCGAGCGCCCGAACGATCAAACGTGAAAATCAGCACCTGAAATCAGCGGCCGAGCAGGGCGCCGCTCAATGCCCCGGCTTCGGAGCCTCGGGGCCCGCCACGAGCTCCGCGCGCTGCTCTTCGAGGTGCCACGGTCGCTCCTCGAACACGTCGTCGAGCAGCTCTTCGCGCGCCGGCCAGGGGTGCACCTCCACCGCGCGGATCGCGGCGAGCACCTCGGCGGTGAGCTCGTCCTCCATCGCCTTGCGCGACTCATCCGTCACGAGCCCACGCGCTCGCAGGTAGCGCTCGAAGCGCGCGATCGGATCCTTCTGCCGCCAGCGCTCGACCTCTTCTTCGCTGCGGTAGCGCGTCGGATCGTCGCTCGAGCTGTGCGCGCCGATGCGGTAGGTCAGCGCCTCCACGAAGGTCGGCCCCTCGCCGCGACGCGCGCGATCGAACGCGGCCGAGAGCACGGCCCAGAGCGCGAGCACGTCGTTGCCGTCGACGCGGATGCCCGGCAGCCCGTACGCGCGCGCCTTGATCGCGAAGGTCTGCGACGCGGTCTGCTTGCTCACCGGCACGCTGATCGCCCAGTGGTTGTTCTGGCAGACGATCACGCAGGGGGGCCGGTAGACGCCCGCGAAGTTCATGGCGGCGTGGAAGTCCGGCTCGCTCGTCGCGCCGTCGCCGGTGAAGGCGACCGAAATCACGTCGTCGTGACCCTTCATCTTCGCGGCCCACGCCATGCCCACCGCTTGCGGGAGCTGCGGGCCGAGACACGAGCTCCAGCTCACGTGGTTCACCGCCTTGCCGGACATGTGCATCGGCATCTGACGGCCCTTCGCGACGTCCGCGTCGTTGCCGTAGATCTGCGCGAGCCAGGTCTCGAGCGGGAAGCCGCGCACGAGCATGATCGCGCCCTCGCGCAGCGCCTGGAACACCCAGTCGCGCTCGTGCAGCAGCATGCCGGTGACGATCGGCGTCGCCTCTTGGCCGGTGCTCGCGCCGTAGAAGCCGACCTTCCCTTGCCGCTGCCGCGCGAGCATGCGCTCGTCGACGATGCGGATGTTCAGCATGTGCCGGAAGAGGCGCAGCAGGGTCGCGTCGTCGAGCTTCGGATCGCGCGCCTCGTCGACGCTGCCGTCGTCGCGGAGCACCTGGAAGAGGCCGAGGGCCGGATCGTCGTCGGTCGTCATCGCGTGTCCGCGTTCTCCGAGATCCTCGCGAAGTGGCGAGGGGTTCGGCGTCGCGGCGCATCCTATCGAGGGGGACCGGGCGGTCAAGCGCGAGCCGGACCGGAGAACGTGCGCTACCACGCGGTCCGTGAGCCTTCGCGCCCGTCGCCTCGCGCCGCTCGGCGCGCTCCCTGGACCCCGCAGTGTCCATGGGCTCACGTCGTGCTCGCGGCTGGCGGTGCTGGCGACGCTCGGGACGCTCGGGACGCTCGGCTGCGCGCCCGACGCCCCGGGCGTCACCCCCGAGAGCACCGTGCTGGCGTTCGTAGGCGCGATGGAGCGCTCGTCGCAGGACGATCGCGCGCGCTCGGAGGCCTTCGCGCTGCTCGATGCCGAGTCGCGCACCGAGCTCGAGCGTCGCGCCCGCCGCGCTTCGCACCTCGCGCGCCGCGCCGTGGAGCCCTGGGAGATGCTCGCGCAAGGCTCGCTGCGGCTGCGAGTGCCGCTCGATCGGATGCGCACGGAGCTGGAAGGCGAGCGCGCGACCGTGCACGTCGAGGGTGGCAGCCGCGGGGTGGCGATCCCGCTCGTGCTCGAGAGCACGGACGACGGGCCCCGCTGGCGCTTGGTGCTGCTGCCGTCCGAGCCAGCGACGCCCGAGCCACCGACGCCCTGATCGCCGCCTGAGCCTCGATCGCGCGTTGCTCGACTGCTCGACTGCTCGTTGCTCGAACGCTCGTCACGCCGATCGCCTCGTGATTCGCTCGCCTCACGCACGTTGCGGACGCGAGCCGCGCGGCTCGCACCACGTCAGGCCGCGACGAGCACGATCTTCGTGACCTCGGGCGGCGAGAACAGCCGCGTCGGAGGTCCCGCGGTGCCGAAGCCGCGGTTCACGTAGAGGATGCTCTCGCCGACGTCGTAGCGACCGCGCACCCAGCCGTTCGGGAGCACCAGCTCGGCGGGGTTCCAGCCGAGGCTCACCTGCCCGCCGTGCGTGTGGCCGCTGAGCTGGAGCTGCACCTTGCCGACCGCCTCTTCGAGGAAGACCGGTTGGTGCGCGAGCAGGATCTTCGGCGCGTCGGGCGGCACCATCGAGAGCGCGCGATCGAGATCTGGACGGCGTCCTTCGCGGGCCCAGAGATCGTCGACGCCGACGAGCCCGAACGCGCCGCCGCGATCGCCGATCAATCGGCCCGCGTTCGTCATCACGTGCGCGCCCGCGCGTCGCAGCGCCTCCTCGACCGCCTCGACGCCCGCGTAGTGATCGTGGTTGCCGGGAATGGCGGCCACCCCGAAGCGCGCGAGCGGCCGCAGACGCTCCACGAAGCGCCCGAGCTGCGGCGCGTAGGCCGCGTCGTGATCGAGAAGATCGCCCGTGAGCACGATCAGATCCGGCCGCGCCTCGCGGACCAAGAGCTCGGCCGCGCGCAGCTCGCCGTCGCCCACGAAGGAGCCGACGTGGATGTCGCTGAGCTGCACGATCGTGAGCCCGTCGAGGGTGCGCGGCAGGCCCGCGATCGGGATGGGCACCTCGTCGATCGTGTAGTCGCGGCGACCGAAGAGCGCGCCGTAGAACGAGCTGCCGGTGCCGACCACCAGCGCCGCGGCCGAGGCGTGACGCGTGAACGCACGGCGGCCGAGGGTGGAGCGCGAGAGCGCGAGCGCGGCGAGCTCGGGATCGACGACGACGTCTTCGGAGTCCGCGACCGTCGCGGTGTCCGAGACCGTGGCGGTGTCGACGACCGAGACGGAGTCCGTGACCGAGACGGAGTCCGTGACCGAGACGGAGTCCGTGACCGAGACAGAGTCGGTGAGCGAGACGGAGTCGGTGAGCGAGACAGAGTCGGTGAGCGAGACGGAGTCGGTGAGCGAGACGGAGTGCGTGACCGAGACGGGGTCCGCGACCGCGCGCCGACGATCACGAGCTCCTTGCCGATCACGTCGCTGCCGATCACGCGCCGCAGGAAGAAGAGCGCGAGCCCGAGCCCGAAGGTCAGACCGAGCAGCCAGCGGCCGCGCTTCTCCAGCGAGAACACGTGGGTCGCGCGGCGGTGCACGTACACGCCGAGCACGCTGACCAACACGGTGATGACGAGGAAGAAGACGAAAAATCGCATGGGCAGACCGTCAGACCGTCGTGGGCGGCTTCGTCGGGGGGCGTCCCGATCCGCGAAGACGCGAACGCGTGAGGATCAGTCGCACTTCCCTTCGTGGCGCTACTCCTCCGAGACTCTCGGGCCCGTTCGTGAAGCTCCGCGCTGAAGCTCCACAGGCTCTGCAGCCCGACCCCCGAGCGTATTCAGGGCGGAGACGCCATCCGCCGCGTGTCGGGCGCGGGCGCGTTCGTCTGCACCGCCGCCGCCGGCACCACCTGCACGCCCGCGGGCGCGAGCGTCTCGGTGCGCCCGTCCGGGTAGATCGCGACCGCCCAGCGCTCCGGCTCGTACTCACCGCCCGGCACCCCCGCGTTCCAATCGAGGTTCAGCCACACCGGGCACTCGTGCCCCGGCCGGAAGTGCACCGTCTGAATCCGCTGCCGCCCGAGGTTCCGATCGGGATGCCGCCGGTAGTGCGCCGCGAGCTTGTCGCGCACCTCGTCGCTCGTGCCGGGCACACACGCCTCCGCGTACGCGTGCCCACCTTGTGGCCCGTCCATCATCACGAGCCGCGCCTCGCCGCCGACCGCCTGGATCATCGCCACCAGCAAGATCGAGAAGTCGTCGCAGTCGCCCACGAAGCCGTTGGTGATCGTCTCGCTCGCGGTCGCGAAGTACTCGTCGCCCCGCGGATCGTTCACGTAGCGCCACTGACCGCGCACGTGACTCCAGATCCGCGCGACCTGCTCGACGCTGTAGGGCCCCTCGCTCTGCGCCGCGATGCGCACCGCCTCGTTGCGCGTCACCGCGTTCGAGGTGTCGATCGCGACCTTCACCTTCTCCACCGAGTGGATCCGGATCGACGCCTCTTGCGGGCTCGACGATCCCGCCGCGCGCGCGTCCGACACGAGGCTCTCCGCCGCGCGACCGAGCGGGCTCTCGCGTCCGCCGCGCAGCCCGAAGAACACCAACGCGCCCGCCGCCGCGAGCAACGCCACGCTCGCGACCATGCGCGGCCAACGCCGCCCCGGCTGCGAGACGATGAGCCGCTGGCCACACGCGCCGCAGCGCAGGACGCCGCCCTTGAACCCGGCCGGCATCAACCCGCGCGTTCCGCACGAGCCGCAGATGAAACGGCTGCCCGGGATCGACTCGCCGAGGATGGTGTCTTTGCCGCCCTTGCGCAGGAAGGGTCGCAGCGCGGTCGCGCTCCACGGCAGCGCCGCGCGACCGAGCCGCACGTCGTCGCCCGGCCGCACCAGCGCGCGCTCGACCCGCTTGCCCGCCACGAAGGTCCCGTTCGCGGAGCCGAGGTCCTCGACGAGGATCTTCCCGTCCTCCCACGCGAGCCGCGCGTGCCGTCCCGAGATCGTCGGATCCTTGAGCACGAGGTCGCAGTCGCGCGAGCGACCGATCACGACGTTGGTGGGAGTCTCCGCCACGGGGGTGCGCGAAGGATACTCGGCGGCAACCGGTTCGGCATGCCGTGTTGCGCCCGACGCCGCACCCCTCCCGGCCGTCCCGACGGAGCCCCCACCGCCCCTCAGCCGGCCGTGACGGAAACCGCGGTATTCACGAGAAAACAAAGCAAGAGCGAGCGCACCACGGCCCGGCTGGTGACGATCGGGATCTCCCGCCGCGAGCGCTGGACCTGCAAGCCGTGCTGGATCGCGGTCAGGGAGACGATCGTCCCGAACAAGATGGCTTTGAGCATCGCAGCGAAGAAGTCCGAGGGGTCGATGCCCTGGAGCAGATCGCGCGCCGGGTACGACGGGAGGTTCCAGTCCACGAGCGCGGTGCCCCAATAGCCGCCGATCAGGCCGAAGAGGTCCGCGTAGACCTGCAAGAGCACCAGCGCGAGCACCATCCCCACCAGCCGCGGGACCAGGACGTACTGGTCGAACGGGATGCCCAAGATCTTCAGCGCCGAGAGCTCGTCGTTGAGCTTCATCGTCGCGACCTCGATCGTGATCGCGGTGCCGCTGCGGCCGATCACGAGGAACATCGTCGCGAGCGGCACCACCTCGCGCACGATCACGATCGACGCGACGCCCTGCACGTAGTCGACCGGCAAGTACCGCAGGCTCACCGAGAGCACGAGGATGCCGAGCGCGACGGACGCCAGCGTGATGGGCAGCACCGCCTGGAAGCCGGTGAAGAAGATCTGCAAGAGCGTGACGCGGTAGACGACCGGTCGACGCAGCCCGCCGAGCGCACGCAACGCGCGGCCGAGGAGCTCCACGAGCTCCACGAGGTACCGCACGACCACGAGCGTCGTGGCCCCGAGCGCGCGCAACGCGTCCATGCCGCGCATCGTACGCGCCTCGGGCCTCACGCGCGGCACGAGACCGCTTTCGCGGTCGTGCCGTGCTCGTGCTCGTGCTCGTGAACGTGGTCGTGCTCGTGGTCGTGCTCGTGGTCGTGCGCGTATGTCGTGCGCGTGTGTCGTGCGCGTGTGTCGTGGTCGTGGCCGTGGTCGTGGTCGTGAGACGTCTGCGCAGATCTCAGTCTACGACTTCGCCGTTTACGCCGTTCACGTCGCCGTCGCCGTCAACGCTCAGGTCAACGCCTCACGTCAACGCGTACGCGCAGGTCGACGACACCGAGCGTGAGCCCCGACCAAGGCCCCCTCGTGCGTCGGACACGCCGCGGGGTGCCGCGACACGCTTTCCGGTTACCCTCCGCCGCGATGGGCACCCCGGAGTTCGTTCACCTCCACGTCCACTCCGAGTTCACGATGCTCGACGGCGCCATCCGCGTGCCCGAGCTCGCGAAGCGCTGCGCGGAGCTGAAGATGCCCAGCGTCGCGATCACCGACCGCGGCAACATGTACGCCGCCGTCCAGCTCCACAAAGCCGCCAAGGACGCGGGCATCAAGCCGATCCTCGGCGCGGAGCTCGCGATCACCTCCGGACACCGCGGCGATCGCGGCTTCAAGGAGTCCGGGCACCTCCTCACGCTCGCGGGCAGCCAAGAGGGCTACCAGAACGTGGTGCGCCTCGTGAGCCTCGGCTGGGTCGAAGGCCTGGTCGACGACGAGCCGCGCATCGACTTCGAGCTGCTCGCGAAACACTCCAAGGGCGTCGTCGGTCTTTCCGCCTGCATGGCGGGCTGGCTCCCGCAGCAGATCCTGATGAAGGGCCCCGAAGCGGGCCTGCAAGCGATGGGTCGCCTCGCCGAGTGCTTCGAGAAGGGCTCCTTCTTCGTCGAGCTCGAGGACCACGGCTTCCCGGAGAACCGCCCGCTCAACGGCGTGCTCGTCGAGCTCGCCAAGCGCCTCGATCTCCCGATCGTCGCGACCAACTGCGCGCACTTCCTCGACCGTGAGCTCGCCCCCGCGCAGCTCGCGCTCCAGTGCATCGGCGCCTCGCGGACGCTCCGCGAGATGTCGGCGATGCACCACAACTCGTCCGAGATGTACCTGAAGTCCGCCGAGCAGATGGCGGAGCTCTTCGCGGACTACCCGGAGGCCCTCGCGAACACCCTGGCGATCGCGGAGCGCTGCGCGGGCTCGTGCAATCCGCTCTCGGATCCGAAGCTCCCGCGTTTCCCGGTGCCCGAAGGTCAGACCGAAGGCGGCTGGCTCGTGGAGCTCGCGCAGCGCGGTCTGCAGGAGCGCTTCGAGGAGATGCGCAAGCTCGGGCAGCGCCCCGACGAGAACCTCTACCGCGAGCGCTTGCAGGTCGAGCTCGACGTCATCGTCAACATGGGGTTCCCCGGCTACTTCCTGATCGTCGCGGACTTCATCAACTGGGCGAAGAACAACGACGTCCCCGTCGGTCCGGGCCGCGGCTCCGGCGCGGGCTCGCTCGTCGCGTACGCCACGCGCATCACGAACCTCGACCCGATCCCCTACGGCCTGCTCTTCGAGCGCTTCCTGAACCCCGAGCGCGTGTCGATGCCGGACTTCGACATCGACTTCTGCATGGACCGGCGTGATCGCGTGATCACGTACGTGAAGGAGAAGTACGGCGAACGATCCGTCGGTCAGATCGCGACCTTCCACCAGCTCAAGAGCAAGTCCGTCGTGCGCGACGTCGGGCGCGTGATGGGCTTCGCACCCGCCGAAGCCGGCCGTCTCGCGGGTTTGATCCCCGAGCTCGGACCCGGAAAGAGCGCGACCATCCCGGAAGCGCTCCGCGACGAACCACGTCTGAAGCAGGTCTACGACGCGGACGTTCAGGTCCGTGAGCTCCTCGACACCGCGCAGCAGATCGAGAACCTCACGCGCCACGCCGGCATGCACGCAGCCGGCGTCGTGATCGCAGAGGGTCCGATCTGGGACCACGTGCCGGTCTTCTGCCCCGACGAGGGCACGCTCGTCACCCAGTACCACAAGGACGACGTCGAGGCGGCCGGCCTCGTGAAGTTCGACTTCCTCGGCCTCAAGACGCTGACCGTGGTCGACATCGCGGTGCGCCTCGTGAACCGGCGCCCCGACCGCAAGGAGCCCTTCGACATCGACGCGCTCCCGCTCGACGATCCGGCGACCTACGCGCTCCTGCAGAGCGGCGAGACCACGAACGTCTTCCAGCTCGAATCCCAGGGCATGCAGCAGCTCTTCAAGGCGCTCAAGCCCGACCGTTTCGAGGACATCGTCGCCGCCGTCGCGCTCTACCGCCCCGGTCCGATGAGCGCCGACATGCACACGGACTTCGTGGAGCGAAAGCACGGCCGCAAGAAGCTCGAGTACCCGCACCCGAGCCTCGAGCCGATCCTCGAGGACACCCGCGGCGTCATCGTCTACCAGGAGCAGGTCATGCGCATCGCGCGCGAGATGGCCGGCTACTCCCTCGGCGGCGCGGACCTCTTGCGGCGCGCGATGGGCAAGAAGAAGGCCTCCGAGATGGAGAAACAAAAGGCCATCTTCGTGAAGGGCGCGAGCGAGAAGGGTTTCGATCCGAAGGACGCGGAGGACGTATTCAACCTGATGGAGGGCTTCGCGCAGTACGGCTTCAACAAGTCGCACTCGGCTGCTTACGCGCTCATCACGTACCAAACGGCGTACCTCAAAGCGCATTACCCGGCCGAGTTCTGCTGCGCGACCATGACGGCGGACAAAGACAAGTCCGACAAGGTCGTGCGCACGGTGGCCGAGGCCCGCGCCCTCGGCATCACGGTGCTCCCGCCGGACGTGAACCAATCCGAGATCGACTTCTCCGTCGTGTACGAGCCGATCGCAGGCGCCAAACGCACCGAAGGACGCCCCATCAGCGAGAAGGGCACCCTGCGCGACCCCGCGGGCCCGAAGATCCGCTTCGGCCTCGGCGCGCTCAAGGGCGTGGGCGAGTCCGCCCTGGAAGCCGTCTTCGAAGAGCGCGTGGACGGGAACCGCAAGGTCCCCTTCGTCGACCTCTTCGACTTCTGCGATCGCGTGGACCTGCGCCGCGTGAACAAGGGCGTCTGCGAGGCGCTCGTGCAGAGCGGCGCGTTCGACGCGTGCCACGAGCCGAGCAAGGTCCACCGCGCGCAGGCCTACGTCGCGATCGAGACCGCCATCGAGCGCGGCAAGAAAGCCGCCTCCGAGCGCGCGAGCGGCCAGACCAGCCTCTTCGGTCTGCTCGGCGGCCCGAGCGAGACGCAGGCGTTCACCAAGGTCGGCGGCGCCTTCCCGAACAACGTCGATCCCTGGGACTCCCGCGAGTTCCTCGCGCGCGAGAAGGCCACCCTCGGATTCTACGTCTCCGGGCACCCGCTCGATCGCTACGTCGCGGAGCTGCGCCGCTTCTGCAACGCCACCGCGGAGACGCTCCCGAACCTCGACCGCAACGCGAAGGTCGTCATGGGCGGTTCCGTCGAGGGCTACCGCGAGCGCCGCACCAAGACCGGCGGCACCATCGCCTTCTTCGAGCTCGAAGATCCGAGCGGGCGCGTCGAGGTGATCGTCCGCCCGCGCGAGGTGGAGAAGGAAGGCCTGCGCGAGATCCTCGCGAGCGGCGAGGCGGTGATCGTCACCGGCCGCGTGAAGCACGAGCAGGCCCAAGGCACCGACGAGATCGAGGTGAAGCTCGGCCTCGACGAGGTCGTGCTCCTGCAGGATGTGCTCTCCCGCAAGACCCGCGCGGTCTCCGTGAAGGTCGACGTCGGCGAGGTCGATCGAAGGAAGCTCGAGTCGCTCCGCCAGACCCTCGAGAAGCACCCGGGCCCGATCCCCGTCTCGCTCGAGCTCGTCTCGCGCGGGCAATGGGCGGTGAACCTCCAGGAAACGGGTTTGTGCGTGGAGCCGACCGACGCGCTGCTCTCGAGCCTGGAGCGCATCTTCGGCAAGAAGGTCTGCGAGCTGCGCTGAGGTCGTTCACGTCGCCGTCGAAGCCGCGCGGTCGTCGGCGACTCACGCAATCGCATAGCCGTCGGCGTCGCCGTTCACGTCGCCGTTCACGTCGCCGACGTCCACGACAACGATCACGACGTCACGTCGATCGCTGCGATCGATGTCGAGCTCCACGGCTCTGAAGGCCGCGCCCCCGCACGCTCGCGTGCGTCACCGCAACGGCAGGTCCCCGAGGAACCGGTGAGGTCGCACACAAAGGGTGAACGAATCACGCGCTTGTAAGGATCCTCCGCGCCGACCTCCGGCATGCTTCCCCGGTCGGAGGTACGTGGTGACCAAGCGTTCGATCTTTCTTTCTTCCCTGCTCGCCCTCGCCGGCGTCGTCGCGTGTGGCGACGACGACCGCCCTGGAATCACTCGCGACGGAGGAGGCGGCGGCCTCGACTCCGGCGGCGGCCCGCTCCCGGACGGCTCCCCCCCGCGCCCCGACGTCGGCCCGCCTCCCGATCCCTTCGACCCGCGCAACGGCTGCGGCGCCGCGGCGATCCCGACCGAGCGCGTGCCCGGATCGGTCTTGCTCGTGTTCGACTACTCCGGGTCGATGGACGACACCCCCGGCGGCAGCGGCAGCGGCGCGACGAAATGGGATCTCGCGACGGGTGCCATCAACGACGTCCTCGCCAGCGTGCCCGACGATCTCAACATGGGCCTCATGCTCTTCCCCGATCCGGGCGAGAGCAGCGACTGCAACGTCGTCACCGCGCCACAGGTCGGCGTCGGTCCGCTCTCGAGCACGCGGAGCATGATCATGTCCCGGCTGACGGGAACGCCGAACGGCGGTCAGACGCCGATCATCGACGCGTCGCGCGCCGGCTGGAACTACATGCTCTCGCTCGATGCGCCGGGTCAGAAGGGCATCATCGTCGTCTCCGACGGCGGTGAGACCTGCAATGGTGAGCTCTCCGACGAGATGGCCGTGCACATGGAGGCACAGACCAACAACCTCGCGTTCGGCCTCTCGACGTACGCGGTCGGTCTCACGACCTCGAACAGCCTCCTGAGCGGTCTCGCGTTCTACGGCGGCACCCCGCGCACCGACACCTGCGAGGCCGACTGCAGCGCCAACGACCGCCTCTGCAGCTCGGACGCCGACTGCACGCGCGGCGCGACCTGCCAGTCGATCGTCCCCTTCCCCGTGCCCGGCTTCCCCGACATCCGCGCCTGCACGGGCGGCACCACCTCCGAGTGCTGCCACTACGTCGCGAGCTCGGGCGGCTTCCGCGCCGAGTTCGAGGCCGCGCTCGAAGAGATCGCCCAGCGCTTCCTCGAGAGCTGCGTCTTCGAGCTCCCGCGCGGCACCGACCCCAGCACGTTCGACCCGAGCCAGGTCAACGTCGGCGTCACCTTCTCGGGCGAAGAGCGCCGCGTCCTCGGCCGCAGCTCGGACGACGGTGTCGACTCCTGGAACTACACGAGCGACGCGTACGAGTCGATCGTCATCCAAGGCCCGATCTGCGAGGAGCTCCTGAGCGGCGACGCGCTGGTCGAGATCGTGCTCGGCTGCCCGACGATCCTGATCTGAACGCGCTCGTTCGGTGTGCACGAGAGGCGCCTACGGGCGCCTCTCGTCGTTGGTGGGCTTCGCCTCGCAGGCGCCGCCTCTATGCCTTTTTCGGGTCGGGCGGGATGCTGCCGGGAGGAACGGACTTCCGCTCCTCGAGCAGCTTCTCGATCTTCTTTCCCTCCGCGACCACGCGCAGCACCGCCATCGCTCTCGCGTACTTCGCGCGAAGCTCGGCGAGCTCTTCCCGGGTCTCCTCGAGCTCGCGCGTCAGTCGCTGCACGTGCTCCTGGTTCGCGGAGAGCTCGTCGCGGTACGGCACCGGCCGAGTATGAGGGAGCGGTCGCGCGCCCGTCGAGGCTGCGTGTGGACGAAGCCCGCGCGTGTTTCCTTCCCACTCACACCCGCCCTCGTGCGAAGACTGCCGCTGCCGGTTGACCCGAACCGGTGCCGCGGGCGCACATGCAGTTCGTCCGATGGCGTAACCCTGACGCCGCACGGCGCGAACCCCACCGCTGAATACTCCCCGCCTCGGCGCCGTCCTTGCCCACCGCCGGACGCCTCCGAGGCCCCCGACCGCAGCTCGAACCTCGATTCGACAGGAGAACGACGATGCTGAAGCGACTGACGACCGGCTCGATCCTCGTGGGACTTCTCGCCTTCGCGGGCGTCGCGAGCGCGCAGGTCCGTGAGCTGCCGGTTTCTCGCGCCCGGGCGACCTTCCGCTCCGAGGCGCAGCTCGAGACGATCAACGGCGTGGCCAACGAGGCCTCCGGCTCGGTGCGCGTCGATCCCGCGAACCTCGCCGCCACCCGCGGCCGCATCGTCGTGCGCGTGGCGTCGCTCCGCACGGGCATCGAGCTGCGCGACGAGCACCTCCGCAGCGCCGAGTGGCTCGACGCGGGCGCGCACCCCGACATGGTCTTCGAGATCACGGGCGTGACCGGCGCGACCTCGCTGCCCGCGAACCAAGACGTGAACGTCCAGATCCGCGGCCGCCTCACGCTGCACGGACAGACCCGCGACGTGACCGCCGAAGCGCGCGTGCGCTGGGACGGCTCCTCGCTCCGCGGCCGCGCGCGCTTCTCGATCCGGCTCAGCGACTACGGCGTGAGCATCAACGAAGCGGTGCGCCTCAAGGTCTCGAACGAGATCGCGATCACGGTCGACCTGCGCGCGGGCGCGG